>PLLL01000046.1 GCA_003141235.1 Dehalococcoidia bacterium | reverse complement strand
CATTTTTGTATCTGTGTTTTCATACCAGGCTCCTTTAAAGTATCTACATTGAGGATACTTATTCCGGGGGCATTTGTCAAATAGTACCCCCGCGAAGCCGGTATCCTCTGCAATAGCTGCCGGCAGACCCTTTCCGGGGCTGTCGCAGATAAATAAAAGCGGATAAGTCCGCTTTTCCCCCACAGCCTTGACATTCAGCGTAATATAATATATCCTGCTTTTGTAGCTAAATAGTAGGAAAGTAAGAAAGTAGGATAATGCCATGTCTGAGCTAGTCCAGGTACGCAAGAAAGCACAAATTACGCTGCCTCTTTCCGTAAGGCGAAAGCTCGGGATCGAAGAGGGCGACTTTGTGGATATGCAGGTTAAAAACGGCGAAATCGACTTAAAGGTTAAAAAACTGGTGGATAAAGAGCAGGCCTGGTTCTGGACCGAGCGCTGGCAGGAAGGGGAAAAGGAAGCCGAGGAAGATATCCGGGCAGGACGCGTCTATGAGTTCCCTGATGCTGATTCCGCAATTGCTTCGCTGGATAAAGCGGTTAAAGAGAGCCAGTCAGGTAAAAAGGTACGCCGGTAAATGCCGCTGGAATATACCGAGCGTTTCAAGCGCCAATACGTTAAATTACCGCTTGCCGTCCGTCTTAAAGTGGATAAATCTATAAAATTACTGGATGCCGACTTTCGTCATCCGGGGCTGCGCAGCCATCCGGTAGAAGGCGCGCCGGGAATTTATGAAGCGTACGTCGACCGTAAATACCGCCTGACCTTTGCGCGCCGCGGCAACAACCTCATACTACGCAATATAGACAACCACGATGAGTGTTTGAGGAAGCCTTGAGCGAGGCAGAGATAGCCAAAGCTACCACGGAGAATGCGAGGAGACTATTTGGGGATGCAATCAGGATGGGTTGAATAATTGACTATTCTTTCTTGTCTTTATCTCTGTCATCCCAGGGCGGACAGCAGCTGAACCACCGCCAGTGACCGCGGCGCCGGAACCGGCCGAACAGGAACGATAATCCGATTAATATCAAGATGACCGGCCAGGCATAACCCCAGACCGACCCGGAGAGAACATCCGCCTTGACCAGCAGGGCAATAATGCCGACGGCTACCAGAACCAATCCGAAAAACATATACTCCTCCTTATAGCCGCACTTACGGAATTACGTAAATGCGCAAATGCGAAATGTTACTTCCCCGTTACCTTTAAAGCGTCGCTGATATCTACCTCCAGCATTCTCACGCTGGCCAGGATGCGCACCACGTTCCGGTCGACGGCCGGAATCCCGCCGGAGATTTCCTTCAGCGCCTCGGCATTCGTGCGGAGGGCTTTAATTTTCGCGGCCATAGCTTTGATGTCATATTCCTGTGTCATATCTTCCCTCACCTTTAACTGTAAGTTATGGTTTTTAACCGGCTCAAGACAAGGACACGCCTTTTACTTTCACGCTTTTTATTCCTCCTTGTCCCTTTACATAACCTCGCCATTTTACATAACTCCAATAACGATTCGAAGCTGGGCAAGCGTGATTCGTTTCCTCTCAGAGGTTTTTTCATTTGCTCTGTTTTTCTATCCTGGATGTTTTTACTCTCTAGTTGTAGCTTTGACTTGTTTCTAGTGCGGTCTCATGTCCAGGAACCGCCGGCTCTTGGCCTGAGAGCGCGGCAGGCTCCCGTACTCGTGAAACTCGATGTTATAGCCCAGATTCGTTATAAGCCGCAGCTGGTCGGTCAGTTTCGCCTTAATCGAGACCTCATCCTTTTTATATTCGGGCTTTATTTCTACCTTCAGCGTAATATCATCGATATCGCCCTTCTTGGTGACCACGATTAGATACTCGTCACCGAGCTGCGGCATATTGCGCACTACCTCTTCGACGGCCCCCGGCGCAAACAATACGCCCTTGACCTTGGTGATGTCATCGGCGCGCCCCAGGACGCCGCCATCCAGCCTCCGGTAAGTGCGGCCGCACGTGCATTGCTCCGGGTGCCACTGGATGATGTCCTTCACATCGAAGCGGATGCAAGGCTGGGCTAGGCGGTTGAGGTTGGTCGCTACCATCTTGCCTCGCTGTCCCGGCTTATCGATAGGCTTGCCTGTTTCGATGTCTTCAATCTCCACCAGGAACATGCCCTCGTTAACGTGCAGGCCTGCCTGTTGGCGGCACTCCCAGCCCCAGTGGCCGATTTCCGTGCTCCCCACCTGGTCGTAGACTTTAGCGCCCCAGGCGTCCTCCATTCTTTTACGCGTGGCCGGGATACTGCCGCCCGGCTCCCCCGCCACGGTGATTTTACGGATAGACAGGTCTTTAGGCGGGTTAATGCCCATCTTGCGGGCTGTATCGGCCATGCCGAGGACATAGGTAGGAGTAGCGCCCATCGCTGTGGCGTGCAGCTCCTGCATCTTGAGTATCCTGGCCTCGGTATTTAAAACACCGCCGGGGATGACTTCACAGCCGATTTTCTCAGCGGCATAATGGTACGCCCAGAACGCCACGAAGATGTTATAGCCGAAAGGAACAAACACTCTATCGCCGGGTCGGTAGCCCTGGGCCCACATCCCGTAGGCGTAGGCCTCCGTGCCGGATTCCACGTCCGGCCAGCTATCGGCCTGGTAAACTGGTTGCCCCGTTGTCCCGCTGGTCTGCCGGTAAGCGGTGACCTCATTCAGCGGCACGGCCAGCATATCCCCATAGGGGAAAGGGTCTTTGCCCTGGGCGCCGCGCAGCATCGATTTTTCTATCTTGGGTACTTTGCGGATGTCGTCAAAGGTCTTGATATCGCACGGCTCGAGGCCGGCGTCACTGTAGAGCTTACGGTAGAATTTGGAGTGTTCGTAGGCCCAGGAGAATATCTCCTTGAATTTTTTCAACTGGAGCTTTTGCAGCTTTTCCCGGGGCATCGTTTCCAGGACCGGATTCCAGAACTCATTGCTGTTCATAGCACTTACCTCTTTCGGTAGCTGTATATAAATCGAGAAACCGCAAGTGACTTACTATACATAAATATACCCAAAACGCATCAGGTTGGCAAGTTCAAGGCCAGATAATCATTCCATATGGAACAATAAAGAGGCGTTATATACGTTCAGTAATAACGCCCTTGGCACATATTGAATGTAATATCCTGTTGACAAATCATAAAACCTGGTCTAGAATAGTTCTAGGTGGAACATAATCCGCGTCCCGTAATTACCGCTCTGAGGGTACCGATGACCGTAAGAGAAGTCAGCAAAAAAGTAACCGATAAAACCCCTCTGGGAACGATATTATCCATCATGATGTCTTATGAGGTGCTGGCGAGATATCTTGAAGTGCAGTTGAAACACCATAAAGTCAGCCTCATCAGGTTCAACATCATGAGCACGCTGTTTAAAAACGGTGGCGAGATGACGCCATCCGAAATAGCGGAAACTGTATTCCGCGAAAAGAACTCCATAACGGCGGTTATCAATACCCTGGAAAGAGAGGGAGTAGTGCGCCGCGAGCCGTCTTCAGAAGACCGGAGGTCGGTCAAAGTGGTCATTACCGATAAAGGCTGGCAGGAAGCCAACCGGTTAAACCCCGTCGCCCAGGAGCTGAGCCGCGAGGCTTTATCCTGCATGGACAAGGAGCAGGTCGAAAACCTTGTCGGCATGATGCGGACGCTCCGGGAAAGCCTGGTGCCTAAAATCAGTAAAAATCACGGCAAATAAATTATGCGTCTCACAGCGCGGCCAAAGCGGGCTGGCGCTGAATACTAATGAAGAGGGGATTATGTAACTGTGAAAGAAATTAGGATTCATGGAAGGGGCGGACAGGGGGCGGTCATGGTAGCCAGGATGATGGCCAGCGCCTTTGTGGCTGAAGGCAAGTTTGTGGCGAGCTTTCCTATGTACGGCTTTGAAAGGCGTGGGGCGCCGGTGGTGGCTTTCACCCGCGTGGATGACAAACCCATCATGGAAAAGACCCAGATCTATTTCCCCGATTGCATGCTGGTGATAGACCCGGGCCTGATGAAGCTGCCCACGCTGTTCACCGGGCTCAAGCCGGGCGGGGCTCTTGTCGTCAATAGCAAGACACCGCTGAAGTCAAAACCCAACGAGAACCTCAAAATCGGCGGCGTAATCAACGCTACCCAGATAGCCGTCGAGGAAATCGGCCGGGATATCCCCAATACCTGTCTTCTCGGTGCTTTTGCGGCCGCGACTGGCTGGCTAGAGTTGAAATCGGTGCTGGCCTGCCTGGGAGACTATCTCAGCGGCGATATGCTCCAGAGGAATTTGAAAAGCGCCGAAAGGGGATACAAGGAAGTGGAGGTAATTAAATGGTAATCAAACACAAGAATATCTTTGAAACCGAAAGCTGCTGGTCTAATGCCGATAAACAGATGCTTTGTCTGGATACCGGAGGCTGGCGGACGGAAAGACCTGTCTTGGACCAGACAAAATGTAATTACTGCGGTCTTTGCTGCCTTTATTGTCCACCGCAATGTATGCTGGACAAGGGAGACCATTACGAGGCCAACCTCGCTTTTTGCAAAGGCTGTGGAATCTGTGCTCACGAGTGCCCGCGGGGCGCTCTGACAATGGTTCCGGAAGGAGAGTTCGGCAATGAAGGCTAAAACAGTTAAACCCAGGGTGATGACGGGCAACGGGGCTGCCGCCTATGCGGCCATGCTCTGCCGTCCGGAGGTGGTGGCTTCCTATCCGATTACTCCTCAGACCGAGGTGGTGGAGCAGCTCTCCGCCTTTAAAGCTGACGGCGTTCTTGATGCCGAGATGGTGGAGGTAGAAGGGGAAAACTCGGCAATGAATATCGTCTGCGCCGCCAGCATAGCCGGGGCGCGCGTTTTTACCGCCACGTCGTCATACGGTCTGGTGTATATGTATGACACGCTCTTGCAGACCGCCGGCTTCCGGGCTCCGGTGGTGATGGTCAACGTCAACCGCGAGACCCCGGGCATCCAGGCCGTTTCCGCCGGCCAGCAGGACATGATTTCCACGCGGGACTCCGGCTGGATTCAGATAATCGTGGAAAACGACCAGGAAATCATCGACCAGATAATCATGGCCTATAGAATTGCCGAAGACTTTAATATCCAACTCCCGATTATGGTGAACTATGACGGATATTACCTGTCCTACCTTGCCGAGGCGGTCCAAATACCGGACCAGACAGATGTAGACGCCTTTTTAGCGCCGTTAAAGAAGCAGCCGCAGCGGCCCAGGCTCGTGCCGGGTGAAGCGCGGGGCTGCGGCACCCACGGTATGGAAATGGGCTATGTCGAAGCCCGCTACAAGCACTGCATGGCCCTTGATAGAGTTAAGAACCATGTTGATAAAATAGATAAAGAGTTCGGCGAATACTTCGGAAGGAGCTACGGCGGCCAGATAGAAGAGTACAAATGCGCCGATGCCGATATCGTTATCGTAGCTTCGGGCAGCGCCGCCGGCACAGCGCGGACTGTTATCGATAGCAAGAGAGCCGAGGGATTAAAAGTAGGCCTCGTTAAGCTAAGATTGTTCCGCCCCTTCCCCGAGGAACGCCTGGCCCAGGCCCTGAAAGGTAAAAAGGCCATCGGGGTCATCGACCGGAGCGTCAGCTTCGGCTGGAAAACCGGCCCCATGTGCACCGAAATAAAATCACTTTGTTCTAAGATAGGCCCGGTGCCCATATTGAGCTATATCGATGGCCTGGCTAACCTGGATATCAACATACCCCATATCGGCAGGGTGATTGATGAAGTCGCCGTCGCCGCTAAGGGTAAGCCGTACCAGGAGGTAACCTGGATTCCTATGGAGGAGGAGCGATAATGGTTGAGAAAGCAACGAAGAAGAAAAACAGGGTATTTGATTATTTTTGCACCGAGGAAAAATTCTCCGGGGGCGTGGCCTGGTGCGCCGGCTGTCCCCTGGAACTGACCGCCCGGTTCATTCCTAAGGTCCTGGGCGATAAAATGGTATTTGTCGGTACTCCTTCCTGCTCCGCGCCTGTTCTGCACGGGCAGAACCTGGGGTCGTGGCACAAGTTGCCTTACCTGGCCTGCGTCATGACCGGCGTCGGCTCCAGCGCTACCGGCCTCACCCGGTATTACCAGAAAGCCGGCATCGATGCCACCGTCGTCTGCTTTAACGGTGACGGCTGCTCCAGCGATATCGGTTTCCAGGTCTTGAGCGGTGCCGCCGAGAGGAACGAGAAAATCATCTATATTACTTACGATAACGAAGGCTACATGAACACCGGCAACCAGCGCAGCAGCTCGACGCAAAAGGGCGCTTTAACCACGACGACCCCTGTCGGTAAAATAGGAAAGGGCAAGCCGACCATATCCAAGAACCTGACCATGCTGATGCTCATGCACCGGCCTCGGTACATGGCCACGGCCACGCTGAGCCATCTCGAGGACTTTGCCAAGAAACTCCAGAAGGCCAAAGAGATGGTGAAAGAAGGCTTTGTATACCTTCATGTCTTCTCGCCCTGTCCCGTCGGCTGGCGTATTGATTCCAACCTCAGTATCGAGGTGTGCCGCACCGCCGTACGGACAAACTACTTCCCGCTCTGGGAGGCGTATGACGGCAAACCCAGGATAACCGTCGAGGTGGCGGCTCCCAAGCCCATAACCGATTTTACAAAGCTTATGCGCAAGTTCTCCCATCTGAAAGAGAATGATATCGCCGCTTTTCAGGCAGAGGTTGACCGCAGGTTCGCCCTGCTCAAGACCCTGTGCGATGCCGCTAAAGCGGAAGAAAAAACCACAGTACAAAGTTAAAAAGATAAAATGAATACAGATACCGGAATAACAAAAGGAGGTGGACTGATATGACAATGTCAGTAAAGGGCAAACCGGAGATTTGGGATGACGAGTGGGTAAAATCGACCTGCGGGGGCTGCTACGGCACCTGTGCGATACGCGGTCACCGGGTCAACGGCGTCCTCGTAAAAATTGAGGGCGAACCGGATAACGACTTTGGCGCGCGAGGAGGCCTCTGCGCCAAAGGCGAAGCCATGATACAGGCTTTATATGACCCCAATAGGTACAACTATCCTCTGAAAAGGACCAATCCTGAGAAAGGAATTTTTGCCGACCCCAAGTGGAAGCGTATTTCCTGGGATGAGGCCCTGGACGAAATAGCTGAAAAGCTAAAGAAAATCCGCAAGGAGAATCCTAATAAGCTTTTCCACGGCGGTACGCCATCGGCCGGCACCGGCCCGGACCTGCCCCTGGGCTTCGGCGTTTTCGGGGCGGTGTTCGGCACCAAAAACTGGCATGTTGGCGGTGGAGGCCTCCACTGCGGCAGCGGCTCCCACATGGGCGCCGGCCTCTATCATGCTTCCTGGTCAATCGTGCCGGACTGGAAATACGTGAAATACGTCATCCAGATGGGCTCGAACAAGGGCACCGGCTCTGGGCANNAAGGGTGCCAAGATTGTCGTCTTCGACCCCATCTGCAACTTCGGCGGCGGCAAAGCTACCGAATGGATACCGCTTCTACCGGGCACGGATGGCATTATCGCACTGGCGATGATAAATATCCTCCTGAACGAGCTTAATGTCTATGACGCTGAGTTTCTCAAGAAAAAGACCAATGGCGCGTACCTTATCGGCCCGGACGAGCTTTATGTTAGGGATAAAGAGACGAATAAACCACTGGTATGGGATTCTAAGGCTAATAAAGCCAAGGTCTTCAACGACCCGACTATCGGCGACTATGCCCTCCTGGGCGAATATACAGTCAACGGTGTGAAATGCCACCCATCCTTCCAGCTCCTCAAAGACCATGTCAAGCAGTACACGGCGGAAGCAGCTGAAAAGGTGAGCACCGTCCCGGCCAAGACCATCCGCCGCATCGCTGAAGAGTATGCCGAAGCCGCCTCAATAGGCACCACCATAGAAATCGAAGGTGAAAAGCTCCCTCTGAGGCCGGTGGCGTGTATCATGTTCCGCGGCGGTCAGGGACATACCAACTCCGCTCACTCCTACGTAGCAATGTGTATACTTAACGCCATCGTTGGTGCTATGGATGTACCCGGCGGGACGCTGGGCTGGCCGGCCTATGTCGGGGGGCACCCGGATACCGGCAGGTTCAAGGTAATTCCGTTCCCTTGCAAAGACGGCCTGCTGACGGCCGGTACCTTCATGGAGCACGGGCCGTGGCCGTTGCACCCGGCTAAAGTGCCTGAAGATATGCTTCTTAAAGAGTTAGTGCCCACTGCCTCGTTTTCGCCGCACCCGATGACCTCCGATTTCCCGAAGTACTGGGAAAATATGGGTCATCCTTACGACATCGAAGCGGCGATCATCTTCGGCTCTAATATGATACGCAGTTCCCAGAACCGTGAAATCGTGGAAGTCTTCTGGAAGAAGGTGCCATTCACCGTGTCCTTCAACATCCTTCCTAATGAGTTCGCGGAGGGTTTTGCCGATATAGTTCTGCCGGACTGCCATCCGCTGGAAGCCTATTGTCTCTTCTCTTCACACGGGCCTTTCTTTAACCACCCGATAGGGATGGAAGGCTGGTGTTTCCCCATCCGGCAGCCGGTGGTCAAGGCGGCCTACGAGCGCAGGAATAAAGTTGAAGCGCTCTGGGACCTGGCTGACAGGATTGGCATGAGAGATGAAATGAATAATTACTATAACGTATACTTCTCCAGTTTCGGCGGCGAAGCCCTTATCAGCGGCGATATTTCCAGCGCACGGGGCGCCGCAGCCATCGACCCCAAGAAGGTTACCAAGCTAATAAAACCCGGCGAAAAAATCTCCTACTCCGAGATGATGGACCGGGTTTTCAAATTTTACTTCGGTGAAAAGAACGACCTGAAATATATCTCGGAACATGGAAGCATCGATTGGAAAAAGCAGGTCAAAGAGGCTTACTGGAGATGGTATGTCGATGTTCGCATTCCTATCTACCTTGAGCACCTGGCAGAGCTTAAACCGGAAATAATGAAGAACGCCAAGACCATCGGTGTCGATCTCGATTGGGAGCAGTTTACTCCTCTTACCAGCTTCTTTACCGCTCAGGTGGCCAAGGAAGAAACCAGTGAGTTCGACCTTTACAGCTTCTCCTACCGGGACATACTCCACAACGGCACTTACACGATGGAGTTCCCGTGGCTAGATGAAGTCAGCAGGATGAACCCTTATACGTATAACATCACCATGAACGCCGATACGGCCAAGCAGAAGGGTCTGAAAGATGGTGACCTTATCTGTCTGGAATCATCATACGGGCGTAAGATAACCGGTTACCTGAAGACCATGCAGGGCATGCACCCGAAATGCATCGCCATCGCGGCATGCTCCGGCGGCTGGGCAAAAGGAGCGCCGATAGCTTACGGTAAAGGCACTAACTTCAACATCCTCCTGGAGTCCGACTTCAAACATGCCTGCCCGGTATGCTGGAGCCAGGAAACGGCCACCACCGTCAAGGTCTATAAGATTGACCACAGGATTGAGTACGATGGCGTAGGAGGTAAACCGCAATGAGATGGGGAATGGCGATAGAACTAAAAAGATGCATCGGCTGTTATGCCTGTGTGCTGGCCTGCAAGGCGGAGCATTTCCTGCCGCCAAATATATTCTGGAACCGTGTATTAATTGGAGAAAAGGGCAAGTACCCCGCGGTAACCAAGCTTATCTATTCCGTGCGCTGTAATCACTGCGCTGACCCGGCCTGTGTTAAAGCCTGTCCTACGGGCGCTACACACCAGCGGGAAGACGGCATCGTCGTCGTCGATGAAGACAAGTGCGTTGGCTGCCGCTATTGCATGGTGGCCTGCCCCTACCAGGCGCGTTCTTTCTATGAGGACGGGCATGGCGCGCAGACCGAATACTATCCCGGACAGGGTCTGACCGAGCATGAGAAAATCGGCAAGACACTCTATCCCCATGAGCCGGGCACCGTACAGAAGTGCGTCTTCTGTAAAGAAAGAATCGATGCCGGCCTGGCCCAGGGGTTGAAACCCGGTGTTGATCGTGATGCCAGTCCCGCCTGTATGAATATCTGCCCCACCAAGGCGATACACTTCGGCGATCTGGATGACCCGTACAGCGATATCAACCGGCTCATCAAAGAAAAGAAAGGACATCCGTTCCATGCGGAGTTTGATACCCAGCCGTCGATATACTACATCGACTAAGCGGGAGATAGGTAAGGAGGTTACAGGACGATGATGCAAGTAAAACCCTGGGATTTTATGGTCAAGTATACCCCGCAGCGGGAGTGGATAGAAGGGCACGGCATCCTGGTTGCCTTCGCCATGTTC
Source organism: Dehalococcoidia bacterium (assembly GCA_003141235.1). GTDB lineage: Bacteria > Chloroflexota > Dehalococcoidia > Dehalococcoidales > RBG-16-60-22 > Fen-1077. The sequence goes on along the minus strand of PLLL01000046.1, from coordinate 43,798 downwards.
TTCGGCGGTGTCAGCGGCGGCCTGTATCTGGCTTCGCTGTTTTTCGGTAATTTAACGGGCATGGTTATTGCCTGGGCTCTGGCGGCTTTGGCCGGTCTCGTGGATATGGCGCACTTGAGCAAACGTATGCGATTCTGGCGCATGATGCTTAAACCCGGCAGTTCCTGGATATCCCGAGGCTTTATCCTGATATTCTTATTCCTCGGTGCGGCCGGGATACAAATTCTTATCACCTGGTTGGCGCCGGGTAATGCCTGGGAAATCCTGTTTAAAGTGGTGGCCGGCGTCCTGGCCTTCGGCGTGGCTATTTATAGCGGCTTTGCCATTGGTATTGTCGGAGCCATTAAGCTCTGGAACTCGGGTCTCGTTCCCATATTGTATGTCGTCTCCGGACTGGCCGGCGGGTTGGCAGTAGTAATGCTGGTTAGCTTAAATCAGGACGCCGCGAGTCTGGTGACCATCAGTAACTACCTGCTGGCAGCGCTGGTGATCGATGCCATTTTCGTGGCAACCTATTTCTGGTCAGCCACCTACAGCAGCGTGACTGCCCGCGATTCCGCGGTAAGGGTAATGAAGGGGAAAATCGCCCCGGCTTTCTGGATTGGTGTTGTAGTCCTCGGACTCATCATCCCGATTGCCCTGGTCGCGCCCTTCTCGCTGTCACAATCGGCTTCGACGGTAGCCTTTGGTATAGCCGCGGTAGGCGCCATTATCGGCGGCATTATGCTGCGGTACGTTATCTTAAAAGGCGGCATGTACAGCCCGCTTTTACCTGACGAATAGAGCGTAAGAAATCCGGCAGCACTGGCGCATTAATTGATATATCAGTGTTGCCGGATTTTTGTTATTATTGTACCGGAGGTGGATGATGAAAATAACCATTATCGGGGCGTCCGGGAATATAGGTTCCTGTACGGCTTTTAACATCGCCGTCAGCGGGTTGGCTGACGAAATAGTGATGATCGATGATTTCAGTCCCGATAGGCTCCGCCAATGTTATAAAATCCCGCATGGAAGTACTGCCACAGAACGTGCCCATTGTTAGAAATATCTGTACAAGCATCAAGCAATTCTGCCCCGGCGCTGTGGTCATCATCGCCACCAATCCCGTTTGTCCGCTGAATTATGCTTTGTATCTCTGTTCCGGATTGGATAGGAAAAAGCTCATCGGCTATTCGGCTAATGACTCCATCCGCTTTAGAGAGCTCACGGCGCAAGCGCTCGGCGTTAAAACCAGCCGTGTCGAGGCTACAGTCATCGGCGAGCACGGCAACAGCCAGGTTTTACTCTTCAGTTCTGTAAAGGTGGATGGCAAACCCGTTGCAATTTCTGATGATATCAAGAAGAAAGTCCGGCAGGAAGTGGCTGACATTCCGGCTGTGCTGGAAGAACTAAGGATAGCCACCGGGCGTACCGCGGCCTGGACTACCGCCGTAGGGCTGACCGCTGTCTGCCGGGCGATAATTCGTAATACCGGGGAAACACTGCCCTGCTCCGTAGTGCTGGATGGTGAATACGGCTGCCATGATTTAAGCATGACCGTGCCCGCTGTTCTGGGGAAGAACGGAGTCTGCGAAATACTGGAGTGGCAGCTGCCCCCGGACGAGAACGAGGCTCTGCAAAACTCCATCGATACCCTTAATCCGGCGATGCGGTACGTTGAAGAATTTTTACATACAAAGCGGAATAGTTGACGGCGGGGAAGCAGAAAATATTAGAAAAGCGGGAGGGTATCATCATGAGCGGTAACAATAGATTTCAAAAGCTCCTCGAACCCGGTTATATCGGCAAGGTACGCACCCGGAACCGAATTATCAAGACTGCTAACGGGACATCTTTCATCGAGCCTACCGGTTACGTGGGCGACCGGGCTTTGGCCTATTACGAAAATATGGCCAAAGGCGGCGTCGGTCTGCTGATTACGGAATCCTGCGGCGTCGAGTACCCGCTGGGCGTCCAGCACCCACCAGTCCAGTTCCACCTTGACGATGATAAATATATCCCCAGTTATGCCGAATTGACCAAGGTTATCCATAAACAAGGTTGCCCGGCGTTTATCCAGTTTCAGCATGCCGGCCCCTGGAACCCCACCGGCCTCCTGCCCAAACGCGATACTAAAGCCGCCTCGTCTCTAACGAAGGAAGAGCTGCCCGGGCCGGCCTTCGCTGTGCCAAGGGGGATGAGCCTGGCCGAGGTTAAAGAGTACATTGACATCTGGGCTAAAGCCGCCGAGAGGGCGGCCAAAGCCGGGTATGATGGTGTAGAAATCAACGGCGGCACCTGCCACCAGATTAACACGTTTTTCTCCCGTATCTGGAATAAACGGGACGACGAATACGGCTGCGCCACATTAGAAAATCGGGCGCGCTTTATGTGTGATATCGTCCGGGAAATTAAAAAACGCCTGGGCAAAGACTTCCCGGTTACCTGCCTCGTTAATATCGTCGAATACGGCCATGAAAAGGGAACAACTATCGAGGAAGGGGTGCAGTTCGCCAGGTTTCTGGCCGAAGCCGGCGCCGATGCCATCCAGTGCCGCGCGCACAGCTATCATCATCGCGATGGGCTGATTCAGCCGGAAAAGATGTTTTATCCCGAACCGCCGGATGTTCTACCCAAAGATTTGGACTGGAGCCGCAAGGGCAAAGGCGCCCTGATACCCCTCACCGCCGCCGTCAAGAAGCTGGTCTCGGTACCGGTTTTTTGCGCCTGCCGGCTTGACCCGGTCATCGGCGAAGAGTATTTAAGACAGGGTAAACTCGACTTTGTCGGCATGACCCGGCGCCTGCTGGCCGACCCGGAACTCCCTAACAAGGTAGCCTCCGGGAAGCTGGAGGATATCCGGCCGTGTACGGGTTGTCTCCACTGTATCGATGTGCGAAATAAGAACCAGCTGCTGGAATGCCAGCAAAACGCTGGGCTGGGAAGGGAAAGGGAATACGCTTTAAAGTTTGCCCGGGAAAAGAAAAAAATAATGGTGGTCGGCGGCGGGCCGGCGGGGTTAGAGTTGGCCAGGTTGGCGGCCTTGAGAGGCTATGAGGTAAAACTCTACGAAAAAACTCACCGGCTGGGCGGGCTGATACCCATGGCGTCTATTGTGAAAGAACTTGACCTCGATGACCTTTTAAACGTCGTCCGTTACTTTAAAAACCAGATGGCTGAAAACGGCGTGAGCGTGGTTTTGGGTAAGGAAGTCGGACCCCGGGAAATAGCGGAGTTCAAGCCTGATGCGCTGGTGCTGGCGGCCGGCGGCGTACATAGCACCCTGAACATACCCGGCAGTAACCGGCGCAACGTATTAAGCAGCGCCGCCCTGCACAAACAGTTGAAGTTTTTCCTGACGTTCCTGAGCCCCAGGGCTATCGAACGCCTCACGAGAATTTGGATGCCCATCGGCAAGCGTGTCGTCATCATCGGCGGCGCGATACAAGGCTGCGAGGTCGCCGAATTTCTCATCAAACGCGGCCGGGAAGTGACTATAGTACACGCGGGCAAAACGCTGGGAGAAGGGATTACCATCGAAGACCAACTGAGGTTTTTCCCCTGGCTGGATAAAAAGGGCATTGCCCGGTACACCGAGGCAAAATACGAGGAAATAACCGCTCAGGGCCTGGTCATCACCACGCGGGAAGGCGAGAAAAAGACGCTGGCCGCCGATACTTTTGTAGTGACTTTGCCGTTTTTGCCGAATGACGGCATCATGAAAAGCCTGGAAGGGAAAACTCCGGAAATTTACAATATCGGCAGCGTCAGCGAGCCGGGTCTCATCGTCAACGCCATCGCCGACGGGGCGCGCCTCGGTATTAAAATTTAATTAGTGTAAAAATTCCCCCGTTTTCGTATAATGACCTCAGGAGATATTAATGTCCCCTGAGAAAAACATCTATATCGGCACTTCCGGCTGGTCTTACCCTAAAGGCGAGGGCACCTGGAAGGGCTATTTTTACCCCGCCGGAAAAATTAACGAGTTGGAGTATTACAGCCAATTCTTCAACACGGTAGAAATAAACAGCTCTTTCTACCGCCCGCCCGACCCCGGCTATGTCTATAACTGGGCGAAGCGTGTGCCGCCGGGTTTCCTGTTCGCGGTTAAGCTGTGGCAGAAGTTTACGCATCCAAAAATGTACCAGGAAGCTACCGGAGAAGATGCTGTTATCTCACAGCAGGATGTGGATATCTTTAATAAAAGCCTGGAGCCGCTGGTAAAAAGCCAAAAGCTTGGAGCTTTGCTGGCGCAGTTCCCGCCCAGCTTTAAAAACGATGCCTACGGGCAGCAGATTTTAAGGGCGGTAGCTAACGCGTTCGGGCAATACCCGCTGGCTGTGGAGCTAAGGCACCGCAGCTGGAGCGACGATGGCGGGACTGAGAAGCTGCTGCGGGAATTAAAAATCGCCTGGGTTCAGGTTGACGAGCCGAAGTTCAGCACCTCGGTTGCGCAAGAAGTCCCCCTGACGGCGGATATGGCCTACTTCCGCTTTCACGGCCGGAACGCAAAAGAATGGTGGACGGGAGATAGCGCGACCCGGTACAGGTATCTCTATTCCCCGGATGAAATTTCAGAACTGGCGGAAAGAGTTAAAAAAGCTGCGGCAAAGTCTAAATTGCTTTTCGCTTTCTTTAATAACCACTGGAAGGCTTATGCGCCCCGCAACGCTAACGACATGAAAAAGGCTTTACAGCTTTCGTTTCAGGATATGCCGATGCCTCTGGAAACACTGGCAGAAGTGAAAAATAATTATGAAAAAGGCGGGCAGTAACGCGTGCTGGATGAACTGACGGTCAAGGGCTTCGGCATTATCGAGGAGATAACCTGGAAACTCGCCGGGGGATTGAACGTGATTACCGGCGAGACGGGCGCGGGCAAATCACTGGTCGTCGATGCCGTAGAAGCCCTCCTGTCCGGCCAGGTGCGGGACGAAGATATCCGCCACGGCTCGGACGAAGCGAAAGTCGAGGGGATATTCCGCATCACTGACAGTAAGGGAGCCGCATTGCTAAAGAGCCTGCTTACAGAGAAGGGGCTGGAATCCGGCGAAGACGCCCTGATAGTCACCTGCGATTTCCGCCGCCAGGGCCGCACCACCCCCCGCGTGAACCGGCACGCGGTATCGCGGTCATTGCTCCAGGATATTGGCAATGCCTTGGTTGATATCCACGGCCAGAGCGAGCATATCTCGCTGTTGCGTAAAAGCCAGCACCTGGACTTCCTCGACGCCTACGCGCATACCCTGGAAATGAGGCATGAGTTCGGCGTAAAAGTTACCGGGCTGCACCAGATGGAAAGGGAAATCAAGGCGCTGACCCGGAGCGAGCAGGAAGTCGCCCGCCAGATAGAGCTGCTCAATTTCCAGATTGATGAAATAAAAAGGGCTAAGCTGCGGGAGGGTGAAGACGCCGAACTGGGAAAAGAACTTGTCCTCCTGATGTCCGCCGAAAAGCTCAAGGCCGCCTCTTATGAGGTATACCGCATTATCTACGGGGATGATAGCGCGTCCTCATCCTCTGCCGCCGTGGACAGGCTCAACGAAGCATTGACGGCGATGAGACATATCGTGGAAACTGACCCATCACTGCAAAAACAGCTCGCCTACCTGGAAGAGACCGTACACGGGCTTGAAGAAATGGCGCGTGACGTCCACTCGTACGGGGAAAACCTGAGCTATGACCCGCAGCGCCTGGAAGAAGTTCAAAACCGGCAGGAGCTTATCAAGAGTCTCGAAAGGAAATACGGAAACTCGATAAACGGCGTGCTGGAATATCTGCAAAAAGCCGAGGCGGAGTTGAACGGTATTGCCGGCTCAGGAGAACGCCGCGCACAGCTGGAAGCCGAAAGCGAACAGTTGAAAAAAGAAATGGGGGTTATGGCCTCGAAGCTATCCAAGAAGCGCGGTCAGGCAGCGTTAAAGCTCGCCGCAGCGGTGAAAAAAGAGCTGGCCGACCTGAGCATGGCGCGGGTGGACTTTGCTGTGGCGATGACGCAGGAGCCTTCACCTGAAGGAATACCATTGCCCGATGGCGGAAGCTATCGTTACAGCGCCAGCGGGCTTGACGACGTATATTTTGAGGCTTCCACCAACCCCGGCGAACCCCGGAAGCCGCTGGAAAAAATCGCCTCTACGGGTGAGATATCACGCTTTCTGCTGGCCTTGAAAAGCGCCCTGGCAGAGGCAGATACGATTCCGGTGCTTATCTTTGACGAGATAGATATCGGCATCGGCGGGCGCAGCGGCGAGGTCATCGGCCGGAAGCTCTGGAACCTGGCGCGGAACCATCAGGTCATATGCGTGACCCACCTGCCGCAGATTGCTGCCTTCGCCCAGGCGCATTACAGCGTCAGCAAGCAGACTACCGGCGGCCGGACGACCAGCACTATCGAAGCCCTCCAGGGGGAGGCGAGAGTTAAAGAGTTGGCCGCTATGCTCGGCGGCCCCCGCTATACGGCGAGCGCCCTTACCGCCGCCCGGGAGCTTATCGAAAAAGCGGAGGCCTGGGAAAAAGAGGTCATCAAAGGTTGAAGCTCATCCGGGCTTCAACAGTGAATCATCGTTTGTTTCAAACTTGCCAGGCGCCCCTCCACCAGGGTTATTCCGCGTACCGAGAGAAGGAATAGACCGGCTATGGGAAGGCCTGTAATGAGCACCAGCAGGCCCGGCGACACGGAGAGCAGTAATTCCCCCCTGCCATGAATAAAATAGCGATATTGTCGCTTTAACTCTGTAATGCTTTCTTGCCGGTGACTTCTTGTTTGGTATACCATGTCACGATGGCGTTAGTGACATCCTCCGGCGAATCGAAAACCCGCAGCAGCTCGAAGTCCTCTTCGGTAATATAATCGCGCCCCAACACAGTGCCTTTCAGCCAGTCCAGGAAACCGCGCCAGTACGCGCTATCGAACAGTATCACCGGGAATGGCATCATTTTTTGAGTTTGTATCAGGGTCAGAACTTCGGTCATCTCGTCCAGTGTGCCCATGCCCCCGGGCATGAAGACAAAGGCAGTGGCGTATTTTACCAGCATCACCTTCCGTACGAAAAAGTGGTTGAACGTCATCGTCCTGTTAGCGTAGGTGTTGCGGGACTGCTCCTGCGGCAGCTTGATATTCAGGCCGACGGACTTTACGCCGGCATTAAACGCGCCCTTATTGGCAGCCTCCATCACGCCGGGACCGCCGCCGGTCATAATGGAAAAGCCGGCTTTGCCCAGGCGGAAAGCGATTTCCTCACACTTGTCGTATGTCTTTTCCCCCGGTTTCATGCGGGCGGAGCCGTATATCGTCACCGCCGGCACGATATCGGCCAGGCTATCGAAACCCTCCACCAGCTCGCCGATGATGCGGAACATCCGCCACGAATCTTCTTTGGCCATTTGATTGATTTCATATTCGATAGCCATATTCCCCTCCCGGACTGTGTATCCCTATTTATTTAAGATTGACTCTGGTATTATAGGCCGGCACCGAGGCTTCAAAGCCGGTTTTTTCCGTAAGAAATTCCCGGAATTTTTCCGCGGCGTTGTATTCACCGTGGGTGATGAAGACATGCCTGGGCTTAACCGAGAGCATAGTAAACCAGCGCAGCAGCTCGTCTCTATCGGCATGAGCGGAAAGGCCTTGCAGTTGGGCGATGCGGGCGCGGACGGGATATTGCTGCCCGAGGATTCTCACTGTCGCGGCGCCGTCGAGAATCTGCCGGCCCAGCGTGCCTTCCGCCTGATAACCGACGAACAGGATAGTACTCTCAGGCCGGGAGATATTGGTGACGAGATGATGTTTTATCCGGCCGCCGGTGCACATCCCCGCGCCGGCGATAATCATCACCGTGCCTTTGATGTCATTCAAGGCTTTGGATTCATTGCTGGTCTCCACTGTTTTCAGGCCGGGAAAGTCGAAAGGCGAATTATTCCGGCGCAGCAGGTCTTTAGTTTCCTGGTCGAACAGGCTGATATAATGCTTGTATACCTCAGTAATTCTTGCCGCCATCGGACTATCGAGATATATGTCCAGCTTCGGAATTCGGTTTTCCAGCCGCAGGGAGTTGAGGTAGTACAGTATTTCCTGGGAACGCTGTAGGGCGAAGCTGGGGACGACGATGTTGCCGCCTGTCTTGAAGGCCGAGTTCACTATTTCTACCAGTTTGTTGCTGATATTCTCGGTGCCCTCGTGAACGCGGTCGCCGTAAGTGGACTCACACACAACATAGTCCGTCTGGCGGAAAACGTCGGGGTCATGGAGTATCGGGCGGTTCCACCGGCCGATATCCCCGGAAAATACGATACTCCGCTGGTCTCCTCCCTGGCTTATCACCAGCCTTATCATGGACGAGCCGAGTACGTGGCCGGCATCATGGAAAGTAGCCTCGATGCCCGGGCCGATATTGACTGTCTCATTGTAGTCCACCGGCGCAAACAGCGGCAGGGTCGCTTCGACATCGGCGATCGTATACAGCGGGATTTCAGGGTATCGCACCTTCCGCCCCTCCCTCATGTGCCTCTTTTTCTTATTGGCGGCGTCTTCTTCCTGTATTTTGGCCGAATCAAGCAGAACTATTTTAACTATCTCGGCGGTAGCGTGAGTGCAGATAATCCTGCCCCGGAATCCCTCTTTAACCAGTTTAGGCAGCAGGCCGCAGTGGTCAAGGTGAGCGTGGGTCAGCAGCACGGCATCAAGCTTTTCCGGTGCCACCCGGAAAGGCTCCCAGTTACGGTACAGGAACTCCCTCTCCTGATAAAGGCCGCAGTCTACCAGAATTCTGGTATTATTTGCCTCCACCAGATAGCGGGAACCGGTAACGCTTCTCGCAGCCCCCAAAAAGCTCAGGCTGATATTCATGATAACCTCAAGCAAACGAAAATCATACTTCACCACCATGGAGCTTGACGTGCTCCTTACGTATACACTTATCCATGACAACCTTTAAGCTGGCTTTTCGTGCCTCGGCGGCGGCTTCTTCGTTAACGACGCCTTCCTGCATCCAGACGGCCTTAGCTCCGGTTTGAATGGCCTGGCGCACGATGGGAAGAACATCTTCCGGCTTGCGGAAGATATCAACCAAGTCTATATTTTCGGGTATAGCGGCGAGGTCGGGGTAGCTGGTTTCGTCGAGTATTATTTTTTCACCGGGGTTGACCGGTATGATTTTATAGCCATGTTCTTTGAGGTATTTCCCGACGACGAAGCTGGGACGCTCGGGATTAGCCGAAAGACCGACTATTGCCACCGTGCGGCTGTTATTCAGGATATCCGTTATTGTGCTCATCTTAAAGCCTTATTAACATCATCTTACACAAAAAGCGCGCTGTCAAGAGATAGATATTACTTTAAGCGCACCCCTCGTAATACGACCCCGGTTTATGTTATCGTTAATAACAGTTAGAAAGGCATTTAATGACCAAGCGGCCGCGCATATTTTACGGCTGGTATATTATCGGCCTGATGATAGTCAGCATGATGCTGGTATTCGGCATCAGGACATCATTCTCCATTTTTTTCGAGCCCGTCCTGAACTATTTCCACTGGTATCGCGGCAGCACCGCCATCATGCTGTCGCTTAATATCTTTGTCTATGGATTGGCCGCGCCGGTAGCCGGTATCCTTGTCGACCGCTGGAAAGCGCGTACCGTGGCGGTGTTGGGGCTGCTTCTCCTTTCCCTGTCAGCGAGTGCCTGTTACTTTGCCACTGAGCTGTGGCATTTTTACTTACTTTTCGGCGTGCTGGCGCCTATCGGTTCTGCCTTCTGCGCTTCACCCGTTCTCAACGCGTCGGTGATAAACTGGTTCGGTAAGAGCCGGGGAATGGCTGTAGGGATTGGGCAGATGGGGGGCGGGCTGAGCTTTGTTTACGGGTTGATGATTGAGGCCGTGATTAATCGTTGGGGATGGCAGGCGTCTTTCCCGGTCATGGGGGGACTGATTCTCGTTGTCCTGCTGCCGCTTTATCTCCTTATTTACCATCACCGCCCGGAGGATATAGGGTTAAAAGCCTACGGCGCCGGAGAACTATCCGCTGGCGTAGACATTAAAGAGGCTCCAAAACCCGTTCGTGACTGGACTCTGAGAGCGGCCTTTAAAACGTACCAACTCTGGTTCCTGGTATTTGCCGAGGTCTGCTTCTGGGGCATTGGCAACTACATGATACTGGCGCATCAGATAAAGTTTGCCGAGGATGTAGGCTACAGCTCCATGATGGCAACCTCTATCTTCGCGCTTTACGGTTTTGTCTCCATCATCGGCCAGTTCTGCTCTGCGATATCCGACAAGATTGGCCGGGAAAAAACCCTGACGATAGCCACCGTTCTGGCCATCGGCGGGCTGTTGGCCTTGATGTCGGTCAGGGATACGTCTCAAGTCTGGCTGCTTTATGTGTACGCTATCAGTTCCGGCTTCGCTACGGGTGTATTTTCACCCGTCATTATCGTAGGATTGGCGGATATATTCCGGGGCAGGAATATCGGCACAATATCGGCCATGTTGATGACCGGTATGGGCTTTGGCGGCGCCATCGGCCCGTGGCTCGGCGGCTATATATTTGATATATCGGGTAGCTATAACGCCGCCTTCGTCATCGCCATGGTGGCTTTTGCTATAGGCTGCCTCAGTTTCTGGCTGGCCGCACCAAGAAAGGCCGAAAGTCTGCGTGCCAAGTTAATGAAGCAGGTCTGATCCGGGCCAGACTCAACAGGTTTAACGCCACTGCAAGAATATAGACTCCCTCTGGAAAGGCCTGACAGCTACCCGCAGCCTCAACCAATCGATTATCCCGATACCTATTGGAAGGGCTAACGTCAGGAGAGGCGTAAATTATACGATGCCGGTAACCAGTGCTCTTTTACTCGTATTCACCCCTCTATCACTTGCGAGAAGCTTTTTCCGTCATGCCCCTTTCTTATCGGTGATATTAGAATCTAATTTTCTGCTCCGGTTTTCCAGTAACCCGGGGAGCACCGGGATTTTTGAATAAATATTATGAAAGGCCAGCGAATGGTACTGAACATTAACACAATTGCGGCAGGCAGAAAATGCCATCTGGTTGGTTTTGTGCATTTGAGTAGCCATAATTCTAAACGCCAGATTCTGTCTTTTTTGCCAAATAGACTGGAAACTTTCCTCGTTCAAGTTACCAAAAGGATGCTCCTGTCCCGAGACACATATTAAAACATCTCCATTACTGGTGATATACGGATCGAAAAAGCCTACATAACAGGGATATAATTTTGTGCTTTTCACAGAATCTTGATAATTTATCTGGCAAGCACGTTTAATGAGTTGAAGCGAAAGGGATAATCTACCGGATAGATTGCTGCCAGCCAGGTATTGCGTCGCTTTTTTATCCAGATTTTCAAGCATTTGCCTATCTAATGTTTTTCCCCGTAAAGCCTGGTCATCAGCTTTTACCGGTCTTGCCGAAAATATCACGTCCCATTTTGCCGCCATCTTAATCAAATCATCAATTTCTTCATAGTTCTCAGCAGTGATGACGTAATTCAATTTAATCTTTTTATTGGCGCCTGAAATATTAAGAAGCCTCTCAATGTTATTAACAATACCCGGAAATTGATTTTCACCTTTATAGCCGTGAGTAATCTGGTGGCTTTTTCCATTACCAGAATTTAAGCTTATTGTTAAGTATTGAAGATTGCGAAACAGCTCTTCATCAACCGCGCTGAGATTACCCCCATTGGACAGAATCTCAATCAAAAACTTTTTGCCATTCTGCTTTATCTCACGGATCATTGCTTTAGATAACAGCGGTTCCCCATTGCCGGAGAATAATAATTCCGTAACATGTAACTTTTTCAGGTCATTAAAAAGACTCCGCATAAGTTCATCACTTAAGAATAACGGCTCTATACGGTCAGGGTATAAATAAGAATGAGATGCACAGAACCAGCATCTGTAATTACAGGCTGAAGATGCTGCGATTTCAACCCTGATCGGTCCAACGGCGGCATTGGGGTCTAAGTTGAGCGCCCTGATTAGCTTTAATCCTCTGAAAATGTTCGATTTGAAATCCTTGTAGAACAGCTTATCCATAAGAATATCCCCTTTTATAGCGCATTTCTAAATAGGAGTTAAAGAGCGTAATAAGAATATCAAAAAACCGCCGGAAAAACAAATTCCGGACTTTGGTAAATACGCCCGCAACTTGATTTCTTGATACTTGTCATAACAAGGTGTAAAATTATTTTATCCCGGGCGAGATTATTTGACCGGGAATGGAGTATGTGGATGGAAATTACTTTTGAAAAAAGAGCTACTTACAATCCGGAAGTAGAAAAGACCGTTAAGGAGTTCCTGGCAGACACCGGCACACTGGAAAAGGCCAAGGGCATGCCCGTGGTGATTTTCCAGGACGGCGTCAAGAAAAGCTACTACATCCGGTGCGCTATCTTAGGCGAAACGATGTCGCGAAAAGTCAGCCTGGACGCCCGGCTGAACCCGCAGACCGGCGAGACTTTCCGGGATAACCGTGAAGTATTGGTGACCCATAACACATTTATCCGCATGGCCGCCGACGCCCAGAATGAACGCGAGTTCAATGATATCATCGCCGAGTATAATAAATCTTACGCGCCGGAAAAACCCCTGAAAATCTGGGGCGGTCAGCACCGCTCCCGGGCGGTCATGGATGCTTACAAAGAGAAAAAAGTCTCCCGGTATCACGGGTTTCGCGTTTACTTCTGCCTTTCTAAAGAACAGCGGACCGAGCTGGCCCTGATATCCAATACCAGTATTGCTGTCTCGAACGACCTGTACGACCGGCAGATGGAAGAGACTTACATGGGTCCGTATTTAAGGCGGTGGTGCGTTAAAGTGGGACTGCTCAAACAGGGTGAGGACTTCCCGGATGTAGGCTCTCACGCTGAAAGGATTACCACGCAGGGTGCCCGCAGCTTTGTCGTGAGTTTCTTCAAAGGCATGAAGGCCGGTGAGCAGGTGGCCGAAGACCAGCTCGATAAAAACGTCTATGAACCGTATCTCTGCCAGACAGGTATCGCCCTGGACGAGGAATACCGTCTGCTTACGGAAAAAATGGGGAGCGAGCTGTGGACGGATAAAGAGCTGCTGGATGCCGGCAAGGCCTTCGCCCGCCTTCATAATGCCCAATACGATGCCATCAAAAAGAGCAAGAGCAATTATAAAGTCTTCCGCATGAAAGCCATGTCCCCGTCGGTATTAACGGCGTGGAGCTATGTCGCCGGACTTTTGAAGCCGCATCCCGGGAGGTTACAGGTGCATATGACCGTGCCGCAACCGACCAAAGGTGCCCCCGACCCCCTGAATGCCGAGGAAATGGCCAATTTCAGATACTATCAGGACCCGGATGCTTCCCGAGGCCTGGGCACACGCTCGATCATGAAAGACCGACAGAGAATGGCGCAGGTGTTCCTGGCCAGGAGCATGGACCCGGAAGCCACGCTTGATAAGAAGCTGCTTAACCAGGCCGTTAACCAGTTCACCGCTTTAAGGTTCTTCAGCAAGGGGTATACGACTTAACCGCGCTGTTGGCAAATATGCACCGCTTCTATGTTGACCGGGTAGACGGCGAAACGGTATCTATTACCGACACCGGACAGCTCCACCATCTTAAAGACGTGCTGCGCCTTAAGGTCAATGACGGTGTCGTCGTCTTCGATAGTGACGGAAATGAGTATACCGGTGCTATCACCGCTATTGAAAGAAAACAGGCGGTAATCAAAGTGAAAGCCTCAAAACCTGCCCGCCGTAGTCAAATCAAGCTCACTATAGCCTGCGCTATCCCCAAAGGCGACCGCATGGACGATATCATCGACCAGCTGACGCAGCTGGGGGTAGAACGCATTATTCCTATGGGGACGGAAAGGGTCGTAGTCAAGCTGGATGATGCCAGGAAAGAAGCCAGACTGAAACGCTGGCGGACTATCGCCCGGAACGCCGCCCTGCAAAGCCAGAGAAACACTCTGCCGCTTGTTGAGTCGGTTACTGATATAAACGGCGTCATCTCCCAGTCTCAGGATTACGACCTCAAGCTGATACCGCATTTAACCGGAGAGAGAAAGCTTATTAAAAACGTACTCACTGCCGCCAGGCCGAAAAATGTTATCGTCCTCATCGGGCCTGAAGGTGATTTTACGCCGGAAGAAGTTGAGCAGGCTCTGGGAGCAGGCTTCATTCCGGTTTCTCTCGGGGATACCGTTTTACGCGTGGCCACGGCGGCGGTAGCTGTCGCCAGCTATCTTAAATTCGCACTCAGTGAATAGAATTTAGTATCATAAGTAAATCACATCCGGAGCATTTTTGTGAAGATATCGGTTATTCTCGGGCACCCTGATGAAAAAAGCTTTAATCACGCTATCGCCGAAACGGCCGTAGAGACATTAAGAGAAAATGGGCATGACGTCGCCTTTCATGACCTTTACCGCGAAAAATTCCCAGCAATTCTCCCCGCTGAAGAGATTCCCCGGAATGCGGCTTTACCTCGCATTATCCGTCGGCACTGCGCTGAAATTGCGGCGGCGGAAGGGATTATCATCATCCATCCCAACTGGTGGGGACAGCCGCCCGCTATGCTAAAAGGCTGGGTAGATAGAGTCCTGCGCCCCGGTGTAGCTTACACCTTTACCGAAGGGGATAGCCTCGGCGCAGGAGTGCTAATTGGGCTTTTAAAGGCTAACGCGGTGCTGGTATTCAATACGTCGAACACGCCTCCGGAAAGGGAGGCATCTGTATTCGGCGACCCTCTTGAGTTGATTTGGAAAAACAATATGTTCGTATCGTGCGGCGCCAGGAGCTATTATCGTAAGACCTTCGGCGTTATTATTACCAGCACTTTAGAGCAGCGGGAAAAATGGCTCAGGGAAGTTAAAGAGATTACTAGCAGGCATTTTCCCGCAACTCCGGCCTGAGCGACGAGTGTCATAAAAACAATAAAGCAGAGAGGTATTTACCATGTCAAAATTGTTCGAGCCTTTTAAGATTAATAAACTGGAGATTAAAAACCGCTTTGTGCGCTCGGCTACCGTGGATAACCTGGGCAAGGATAAAATGGTCAGCGAAGCCCAGTTAGCCTTTTACCGGGAAATGGTACTGGGGGAAGTGGGCTTAATTATCTCCAGCGGGTTGTTCCCGAGCCTTGACGGTTGGACAGCGCCGGGCCAGCTTGGCATCCATCAGGATGATATGATACCTTCGCTCAAAAAGCTGACTGCTAACGTCCATAAATACGGCGGTAAAGTAGCCGCCCAACTCATGCACGCCGGATGGTTCGGCAATCCCAAAACCTGCGGCTTACAGCCGGTGGGGCCTTCCGCGATGTTCAACCCGGCGAATAAACTTGAGTGCCGGGAGCTGTCTTCGGATGAAGTCTACGAGCATGTTGACGACTTCGTCCAGGCAGGCCGGAGGGCTTATGAGGCCGGTTTTGACGCGGTACAAATCCATGGCGCGCACGGATGGCTGGTCAGCGCTTTTCTCTCGCCGGTCACCAATCATCGCCAGGATGAATGGGGCGGTACAGCGGAGAAGCGGGCCAATTTCGTCGTGCGCATAATTGAGGGCATACGCAAGTTAACCGGGCCGGACTATCCCATCATGATAAAGCTGGGCCTCAAAGACTATCATCCCCAGGGTAAAACCGTCGCCGAAGGTATCTCCTCCATAAAGAGGTTTATCAAAGCCGGTCTGGATGCCGTTGAGGTCAGCGAAGGGGTTGAAGAAGAGGCGTTCCACCATATTCGTAAAGACGCGATAAACCCGTATTATGTCGACGAATGCCGGCAGGCCAGAAGCGCGCTCAATATACCTGTGATTCTGGTGGGAGGCATGAGGCAGCTGGCGGAAATAAAGAAGGTGGTAGACGGGGGCATCGCCGATGCTGTTTCCATGTGCCGTCCTTTTATCATGGACCAGCATATCGTACAGAAGTTTCACCAGGGCAAAGCCGATAGTTCCCAATGCACCTCCTGTAACGGCTGTATAGAGTGGATGCAAAAGCAGAAACTTCATTGTGTCTTTAAAGAAAAGCTGATTGAAAATTGAAAACTTTGAGGCGATGAAATGACCTGGAACGATACGTACCTCGCCGATAAACGCGTCTGGGGCGATAAGCCCAGCGAGTTAGCTGTTTTTGCCTGCCAAAACCTGCAAAACACCAAAACAAAAAGTCCACCGGTTGAATTACTGGATATAGGGTGCGGTTACGGTCGTGACGCCATATATTTGGCGCAGAGCCTGAAATATCGTGTTCTAGGCATTGATAATGCTCAGGAAGCTATCGATATGGCGCAAAAAGCTCTGGTCAACGACTTGAAATCGAGTGTAAAATTTCAATGCTGTGATTTCAAGCAGGGAATAGACGGTAAATTCGGAGTTTTATTTGCCTCGAACGTTTATCAGCTGCTGGACATCGAAAGCAGGGGCGCTTTTAGAGAATTCGTTAAAAACAGTCTGAAGGGCGGCGGCAGGTTGTTTCTCAGCACGTTATCCATGAGCGACCCGGAGCACTTCGGTAAAGGTAAGCGAGTTCCAACTGAGAGCAACTCGTTTATCGATGAGAAATTTCTGCATCTCTGCACCGGAGAAGAGCTCCGTAAGGACTTTAATTTCCTGAAAATTGAGCAGCTGCTTGAGCACAAATATGATGAACCGCGCTCCAACGGTAAGACCCACCATCACATTTCCTGGCTTCTTATGGGTGAAAATAGATAGTTTTTTCTAGTGTAGCCGGAGTATCAATAAGCATGGCTTACTGCCCTATGTATTCCAGGTCTTGTAAGCTCTTCAGCTTCCTGAAGTCAATTACTCCGCACATAGCATGATTTACCACTTCTATACCGGCCTCGGCAGCTACCGCCACCAGATTCAATCCATCGGCAAGAATCATGCCGACCCTGTTCATCCCCACCGGGGTCTCACAAACCGTCTCGCCGGCTTTCCCGATCCTGGATAGACCGGTGATACCCGCCGTCTCCATCTGCCTGAAGACCGCCTCAGCTTTAGATAGAGCCAAAGCCGGGAATTCACAGAAGCTGGCTATTATGGTGCCGTTACCTTCCCTGACCGCGCCGCTGACCGAGGTCATTTTGCTGGCAATGAATACCTTAGAAGGATCAAGCGACGAGCCGGTATAATTGATAAGGTCAATAAAGCGCAAACACTCCCGTTTCCGTATCTGCAATACGCCGGCGAACTTGAAATCTATGGGTATTCCGCTTCTGAGAAGGATACCGCTAATCACAATACCTGATAACGTCACCAGCCCTACCTCACCTTTGGGTATGGTGACTTCGCCCAGCCTGTCTCCCTCGCCCGCAATGGCTGCCAGATCGCTGAAGCAGAGTCTACTGCCATAGATACTCTTCATCGCTTCAAGCGCCCCGTTGAATTTATCCGCCGGGAAAAGCGACACATTGATAGGCACGTTACCCACTCGCTCTTCCGGCTCAAAGGAAATCTGATAGGCCAGCGTCTCTATCCTGGCCCTCGCTGAACTTACACGGTCACCCACCAGGGCGTTGTGAAGTTCAATTAGTCCCGAGGGGGTAATCAACCGGCCATCCTTCCTGCCGACAATGCTGGTAAGACCGCGTTCATCCAGAAGCTGCAGGTGGTAACCGACCGCTCTTTGAGTCAGGTAAACGCCATGGTCTTTCAGCCGAAACGCAATAACTCTAGCCCCCACAGGTTCCCGTGATTCGCTAAGAATTTTAAGAATCGATATTACTTTCCTCTCTACTTCGTGAATTTCTTGACCTATCATACTCGCCCCCTTTTCAGCGGGCCTCCTCGGTTCCGAATTAAATCCTGTGATCTTCGCGTATAATTACACGAGGGCCGCCGCTGAGACTTGATCTCCAGTTCTTAGGCGATTCAATTTGTTTAAGCCTGTCGAGTTGTCCAATGCCTTTTAACCGCGTGTATATGAGTTGCCAGGCACAAGGACGGTCAGGCCGGACTTCGCAGCGGTCTTCACGCGAACCGCCGCACGGCCCGTTGAGCATGTGTTTGGCGCACCGCGTCACCGGACAGATTCCGCCGTATTTATCCAGCACGCATGACCCGCAGGCGGCGCATTTCTCCGCCCATACGCCTCTTTCCTCGAGTATTCCCAGGAAGGCAGTATTCAGACCGGCGTAAACAGGTTTTTGAGGATAGCGCTCCGCTATCGCCTGAACGCCCGCGCCGCAACCCAGGGAAAGCACGGCATCGCATTTCTGGATGGCCTCGGCGGCCTGTTCGATGAAGATGTTATCGCACTGGCGCTCGATGACGAACTCATCGATTTCAAACCCGAGCCCTTGCACTTTGGAAGCGATACGCAGCGCCGAGGAGATAATACTTACCTCCCGCTCGCCTCCGGCGAGACAAACTGTTACGCAGGTGCCGCACCCGAGGACTAATATTTTCTTATGCGCTTTTAAAATCTCTACAAGTTCCGGTATGCTTTTTCTTTCAGCGACTATCATAATTTCTGCTCCTGTTTATCCCTGGTTCGTTGCTTTCTTAAGACGGGCGGGGCCCAGCTTACGGACGGTCTCCACCATTTCCCGAACATGCTCAGCAAACTTTTGGGCATCGGCCGCACCGATGTTGACCATGCGCAGGCGTTCGGCTTCCAGGCCGGCTTCGGATAAAAGTTTTCGTGTGTAGTTAACGCGCCGTTTTGCCAGCAAATTGCCTTCTTTAAAATGACAGCTGCCCTCTTCGCAGCCAGCCACCAGGACGCCGTCGGCGCCGTTCTCAAAGGCCTTCATAAAAAAATCGACTTCGAGTCTGCCGGTGCATGGCGTCCGGATAATACGCACGTTCGGCGGGTATTGCAGGCGCGACGAACCGGCCAGGTCGGCGGCGGCGTAAGCGCAGTAATGGCAGCAAAAGGCCACGATGGTGGGCTCAGTGTTTTCTATATTCATCATCAATTCTTTACTCCGGAACGGCTACAGGTTCCTTCTCCTTGCTGCTTTTCTCTTGAGACAGTTCATCCAGCATGACGCCAAACTGCTCCGCCTCGAAATGTCTTAAATTAATAGCGTGGGCCGGACACTCCGCCGCGCAGATACCGCAACCCATGCATTTAGCCGCGGCAATCTCGGCCTTACGGTCGATATTAACGAACGGCGCGCCGTAAGGACAAGCGCGCACACAGGTCACACAGGAGATACACTTATCCTGGTTGACGCAGGCTACCTGCCCACTGACTTCCAGCTGCGTCTTGGAGAGCACTGTAGCCGCCCGGGCCGCCGCGGCGCGCGCCTGCGAGATGTTTTCGTCCACCATTTTCGGTGAGTGCGCCAGGCCGCACAGGAAAATACCTTCGGTGGCAAAATCGACGGGGCGGAGTTTCATATGCGCCTCGACAAAGAACCCGTCGGCATTCAGCGGCACCTTGAGCATGTCAGCGAGCTTCCGGTTATCCTTAAGGGCGTCAACGCCGGTACTCAGCACCACGCAGTCGGCTTCGATTTCTATCGGCTCCGGGAAATCCGGACTGCTTAAGGTTACAGTCAGGTCATTCCCTTCGGAAACTAACGGTGGATTCTCGCGGGTATAACGTATGAAAATGACGCCGGCCTCACGCGCCTGCTGGTAGTATTTTTCACGGAAACCGTAAGTCCTGATATCCCGGTAAAGCACATATACATTAACTTCGGGGTTTTGCCTTTTCAATTTAAGAGCATTTTTAACCGCCATAGAGCAGCAGAGACGGCTGCAGTAAGGTCTTTCGTCGTTACGGGAGCCGGCGCATTGAATCATCACCACATTACCCTGGTTTAAGAACGTGCCTGCCTGCAGCACACTTTCAAGTTCCAACTGCGTGATGATTTTAGCGGATTGTCCGCGCCGGAAATCGTGCGTATCTGCCGGCACGGCGCCGGTGGCCACGATGATAGCACCGCACGGTACTTTTATATCTTTGCCGTTACTGGAAAGCGTAACCTCGAAACTGCCCACGAATCCCGCGACATTCGTTACTTCGGTGCTTAAGTGGAGCCCTATGTTCGGATGGCTCTCAACGCGTTTGATAAGAGAAGCTGTAAAAGGTTTAATATCCTCGTGCTCCAGGGTGCAGTTCAAATTGAGGAAATTACCGCCCATTTTTGCAGACCTTTCCACCAGGTGAACCTCAAATCCCTGGCCGGCCAGGGCCAGCGCGGCAGTCATACCGCTGACACCCCCGCCGATAACAAGTCCAATCTGGGTAACCGCAAATGACGACTCGCGTAAAGGCATCAGGCGGCGCGCCCGGGCAATAGACATCTTGACCAGTTCCGCCGCTTTCCGGGTGGCCGCTTCCGGCTCCGCTGAGTGTACCCAGGAGCACTGGTCTCTGATATTCGCCAGCTCGAAGAGATACTGGTTCAGGCCAGCCTGGCGCAGCGTATCGCGGAACAGGGGCTCGTGAGTCCTGGGTGTGCAGGACGCCACGACGATGCGGTTGAGCCGATGCTCATGTATCATTTCATGGATATTGGTCAGGCTGTTATCCGCGCAAGTGTACATGGTGTGCGTTGCGAAGACGACATTCGGTTCCTTGGCCGCCATGGCCGCCACGCTTTCCACGTCCACTACCGAGGCAATATTTTTACCGCAATGGCATACGAAAACACCAATCCGGGGTTCTTCATCGGTGACATCATGCTCATCCGGGTAGACCGCTTTAGTTGTAAGCGTATCCCTGGACGATGCCAGAAGCTCCATAGACATCGATGCCGCCGCGCTGGCCTGTGTTACCGTCTCCGGGATATCTTTCGGCTCCTGGAAAGCACCGGCCACGAATACGCCGGGTCGGGAGGTGGACAACGGCGATAAACGGTCGGTAGCGCAGAAACCGTATTCGTTAAGCTCTACGCCGAGGCGTTTCGCGCCCTCGGCGACGGATATCCCCGGCTCCATGCCCACGGAAAGCACGACTAAATCGAAATCCTGTTCCTGGAGTTTACCAGCTTCGTCATAGAATTGGACCCGGAGGTCTTTAGTGCCCGGCACCTGGATAATGCGTGACGGCATGCTCCTGGTATAGCTGATGTTGCCCTGCTTCAGTGCCCGCTCATAATACTGGTCGAAATCTTTACCGTGCGCGCGGATGTCCATATAAAAAATAGTCGCTTTCAGCCCCGGCAAATGGTCGGTGGCTACCACGGCCTGTTTGGTGGAGACCATGCAGCAGACCGAAGAGCAGTATGGATTACCGCACCGGGTATCTCGCGAACCAACGCATTGTATCCAGGCAACGTGTTTGGCTTCCTGCCCGTCCGACCGCCGGATAACGCGGCCCTCGAAAGGCCCGGAGGCCGACAGCATCCGTTCAAACTGGACGCTGGTGAGCACATTGGGATAGCGGCCGAAACCATACTCGCCCTTTTTCTCCGCTTTAAACTCTTCAAAGCCGGTGGTCAGGATAACAGAGCCGACTTCCAGCTCGACAGTGCGTTCACCCATGCAATGGTCGATGGCGTGCTGGTCGCAGGCCGCCACACACTGCGAGCACTCCGAGCACAGGGCGCAGTTCAGACAGCGTTCGGTTTCCGCCAGAGCGGCCTCTTCGGTCAGCCCGTTTTCTATCTCGGAGAAATTCCCGATTCTCTCGTTAACCGGTAAAGCAAGCGCCTCGGCCCGCGGTATTTTCACCTTGTCTTTCGTCGTCGGCAGCAGGTTCTCCGGCAGCGGTTTTATCGTGGACTCAAAGCGCCCAGACGCCATATCTTCACCGTGAAGGTAAAGGTCAATTGATTCCGCCGCGCGCTTACCGGCCGCTACTGCCCCGATTACCGAGGCCGCGCCGGAAACATCGTCACCTCCGGCAAAGACGCCTTTAATAGATGTTTCCAGAGTCACGGGGTCGGTCTTGAAGCATCCCCGTTCGATAGTACATTCCGTATTGCTGATAACCTGCTTATCGAGCGCCTGCCCGATAGCGACAATTATCTGGTCGGCCTGCAGACTGGCAATATCACTATCATCATAAATAGGGCTAAATCGCCCGTTTTCATCGTAAACCCTGGTGCAGCGTTTCAGCTCAATGCCATCGACGGCGCCGTTTCCCAGAACGCGGCGCGGCCCCCACCCGTTGTTAATCTTGATGTTTTCTTCCAGGGTCGCGGCGACTTCTTCGGGCAAAGCGGGCATTTCGTGCCGCTGCTCCAGGCAGACCATCTCCACGCCGGCGGCGCCTAAGCGCCGGGCCGTGCGGGCTACGTCCACGGCAACATTGCCACCCCCGATAACGACGACCTTGCCTTTCACCTCAGGCGGGTTGTCCTTATCGGCTGCCTGCCGCAGGAACTCCACGCCGTAGTTGATACCGGTCTTGTCTTCGCCTTCGACGCCCAGCTTGCGGCTGTTCTGGATGCCCACACTCAAAAACACGGCGTCATTATCTTTTCGGATTGTATCGAGCATTATATCTTTGCCCACGCGCGTATTAAAGATAAAATTAATACCTTTGCGGCGTATAAGTTCTATTTCATAATCCAGGACATTTTTTGGCAGCCTGTATTCCGGAATGCCATAGCGCAGCATGCCTCCGGCGGCAGGTGACGCCTCGTACACGGTGACCGCGTAGCCGAGTTCGGCCAGGTCGCTGGCGGCTGTAAGTCCGGCAGGCCCGGCACCCACCACCGCCACCTTTTTAGCCGCCGACGGATAGGGTTTTTCCTCCGGCAATGCCAGTTGGCCGGATGCCACCATTTCCATCTCTTTATCGGAGGCAAACCTTTTAAGCAGCCTTATGGCTACCGATGAATCGACGGAATTGCGCGTACATTTGGCCTCGCAGGGGTGGTTGCATACGCGTCCGCAGATAGCGGAGAGCGGATTTCTCTCTCTTATCAGGTTGACCGCTTTCAAATACTCTTTTTTCTTGATGAGCTGTATATAGCCCTGGACGTTAATATGCGCCGGGCACTCTACCTTACATGGTGAGTGGCCGTTTTTCAAAATTCCGAAGATATTAGGTGTCGCCTGGGCATAGTGTTTCGCTATCGCTTTCCGTGTGCCCAGGTTACGGTCGAATTGATTGGGTATGTTCACGGGGCAGGCTTCCGTGCAGTTCCCGCAGGCCGTGCACTTTTCCTCATCGACATAGCGGGGAGAGACTTTGACTTTAGCCTTGAAATTCCCCGGCTCACCTTCGAGTCCCACGAGTTCTGACAGCGTCAGTATTTCGATGTTAATATTGCGGGCGCACTCTACCAGCTTGGGAGAAACGATACACGTAGCGCAATCGCCGGTGGGGAAGGTCTTGTCCAGGTGCGTCATCATCCCGCCGATAGCGGCTTCACGCTCCACCAGGTACACCTTAAAGCCGGAGTTGGCCAGGTCCAGGGCCGCCTGGATACCGGCAATGCCGCCTCCCTGCACCAGCACCGCCCCTATTTTCTTATTATCTTTTCCGTTCATTTTAAAACCTTCCGGATATAATTATCGGGCCGTTACGCTCGTAGCTTTAATGACCGCCGCGGCAGGCACCATGAGCCNNACCGAGAAGCTGGGTAATATAGACAATCGGCATGTTATACTGTTTTCCTGTGGCTTTTTCAATATCTTTTTGCCGTAAATCCAGGCTCGTCTGGCACATCGGGCAGGCCACCGCAATGCAATCGGCGCCCGCTTTTTGCGCCATATCGATAATCGCCGCGGAACGCTGTACTGTTATCTCCGTCCGCGTCAGGTTAAGCCCGCCGCCGCAGCAATCCACCTTGCCGGGCCAATCCAGGCTTTCGCCGCCCATGGCCTCTACGAGACTTTCCAGAATAGTGGGGTTCTCCGGGTCATCGAAGTTTGTGACTTCGGGCGGGCGGAGCAGGTAGCAGCCGTAATAGCAGGCAACTTTGAGCCCGTTCAGCGATTGCTTGAAACTCTTGCGGAGCTTTGCCGCGCCGATATCTTTTGTAAGCACTTCAACAAAGTGGCGCACCGCTACCGACCCGTCGTAGGGCTGTCCCAGCAGTTGGTTGACGCTCTCACGCATGACGCTTGAGTTGATCACTTCGTAGTTGGCGGTTTTCGAGCGGTTATAGCAGGCGGCGCAATTGACCACCATATCCATCCCCATTTCCTTACACAGGACAAGATTAGCTGCCGCCAGGGAAGCCGCCAGGGCGCGGTCAGTCTGGTGGGCGGCGCTGGCGCCACAGCACGTCCACCCCTTTATTTCGGCCAGTTCAATGCCCAGCGCCTTAGCTACGGCGAGGCTGGACTCATGCATATCGCGCGCCGTCGAGTGGGCGGAACATCCGGGATAATAGGCGTATTTCATTTCTCAGTTCCTTTGTTTTCCGGTAAACGGTCAAAAATACGGCGCACCTTGCGCTTGTCCGCTCCCGAAGGCGGCAGGAGCGCCATTTTCCCTTTCTTTATCATCGTGGGGAATTTTTCCGTATCCGCCATGATATTGCCGGTTCTGATTTTAAATAAGGCTATCATCTGAAGGTCATAAGCGCGGCCAAAGGTTTTTACCGTGTTCAGGAATAAACGGTTGAACAACGGCGGATTACCCTCCGGTTTAGCAACGCCCTTTTCCAGCGCTATAGAACGGAGAGCATCGATAACGGCGGCAAAGTTTATTTCATTCGGGCACCGCGCGTAACAGGTCTCGCAGGACAGGCATGTCCAAATAAGGTCGGTCTGGAGCAGTTCATCACCGGCGCCCAATTGCAGCCGCCGGATGATTTCCGAGGGCGGAGATTCGGTCTGACCGGCTACGGGGCAGCCCACCGAGCACTTTTTACACTGGTAACATTTACTCAAGCTGACATCTGCCCTTTTTTCCACAATGCGGATAAGACTTTCAGCGGCTGGCTGTTTTTTAATTTTAATCGTCATATTAGTTCACTCTTATTCATCAGCGACTAGCGCACTTTGTTTTTCGGGTTCGACCTTTTTCGATGATAACGCCGCTAGCTGGGTGGGAGCTATTTTACGGTAGACCTCCGTCGGAGTACGCTTTGTTCCGTCGACGGTTAATAAATCATCGACCTTGATGCCAAACAGGCGCTCATTTTCCTGAAGGTAGGGCAGGATAATATCCCAATCTTCGCCGGTCAAGGGCATGAATTGTCCGCCGTTCAACTGCTGCTTGACAACACGGTTCCCCGGGTCGCGGATATAAAGCGCGCCGCCCGAAGCGAGCGAGAACAGGTTACTGCCCGGATACGGTTCCCGCAGGGGGACCAACCGGCCTTCATCATCAAACGCTACTCCATTCAGGATGACAAAACCGCCGCCGTTGAAAACATCGCCGGCCATAAATGACTCCGCCAGGAAGTCGAGGCAGGTGCCGTTAATGACTACCCTGGGCTTTCCTACCGAATTGATAAGCGGCCGGCCGGCGGCGTTGCCCATAACGTAGATGGAGCCGCCTTTGGCTCCGTATAAGAATGTCTGACCGGTATCTCCGTGTATGACCAGCTTGCCGGCTTTAATAATCTGCCCCAACTGGTCCTGGGCATTGCCGTGCACGGTAACCGTAAGACCGTCGATGCCGGAAGCAAGATAATCACCGGAGCTATCGTATACATCTATAGTTACATCATGGGTCTCCGGGCCCAGCCCGCAGCCGGTAAACCGCTGCCCGGCGCAATTAAAGCTGATAAAGCGCCGCCATCCCTTGAAATAGGCGTCCATTAAAAGAGTTGCATCGCAGTCATTGCCTTCCGGGGAAAATCCTTTAGTGTCTATTACCAGGGTGGTTTCGCCGTTAAGCGGCTCCCTTAACAGTTCCCGTGACGCATAACCAATAAGGCGGTACGCGCTCGCCGTCGATTCAGCCAGGCCGGGGAGGCCGTCGAACAATTGATGCAGCGCTTCACGCACAATCTGGAGTATATGCTTGCGTTTTTTCGTTCCGGAGGCGTATCTGCGGTCATTGAGCCACGTCAGCACCTCGATGGCGGTGGCCGTTTTATCCGGGTCTTTAGCCAGCGATCTGATGGTTTCACAGGCCAGACTGACCTCGGAAAAAGACCAGGCAGGCAGGCTATTCAGCATGTATTCATAAACAATGTGGCTGCCGGCATCAAAGAGCTGCCGGATACTGTTTTCGATATTATTATTGTCTGAGTGTGCCATTTTAATTTCCTCAGATAGACTGCTAACTTCAGTTCCGGCCGGTAATTGCACCGGCACGCCGAATTTATCAGCGCAGGTCAGCCGCATTTTCCCGGCCGCGTTCTTTTCCAGGTTAAAGATGAATGAGCCGCCGTCCGTATGGCTGCCGCCCCTGGCATTCCAATATCGGTCGGCGATAGGGCATATCCGGCTGTCCTCCCGGGACATGCTCAGCAGCGTGGCGTCTATCGCCTGTTTCTCGGAGCAGATTAGCCCTACCTGCACCTCCCCATCATTGAAAGCGAATACCTGCGGCCGCAGCATCGCGGTATCGGTAATACCCATGAGCTGGAATTTCTTTTCCTCAGGAAGATTCCGGGCGATAATGAAGAACCAGGGGCCGTCCGGCGAACTGTGAATTTGCGTCGCCTGGATTGCCCGGTAGATACGCTGTTTTTCTTTCGGCAGGCGGTCAAAGTCCAGTTCCGAAGTAGGAGCGAGAGACTCAATTATATATTCCAGCGGATAGTGATATGTCCGGTCGAGCAAATCAAAAAGCTGCACCGCAACCTCGGTATCGGTCAGGAATTGCGGGTAGATGTGGCGCTGCGCCAGGTATTCACTCACTGAATGGTAGTTGGCGAAGTCACCGTTATGCACCAGCGCGGTATTCATAGCGCCGAAGGGATGCGCGCCCCCCGGATGCCAAACCCGCCCCTTGGTAGGGAACCGCTGGTGGGCGATCCAGATATGTGCCCGCAGGTCATCGATTTTATAGTATTCCGTGATGGCCTCGGCATAGCCGACCACCTTTAAAATCATGATGTTTTTCCCGTAAGACATCACAAATGCCTTTTTATCGCCGAGAGAGGCATAGAATTCCTGATTTAATTTAATACTCTGCTGGCTCAAGAATTCGTCTTCCGCCTCATCACGGCTGAGAAGTGAAAATCCGTTTTTGGTAATAAATGCATCGAGTATCTGAGGCTTTACACGCACAAAATAGCACCACACATCCGGCGGTTTGGCTTCCAGGGCCGGTATTGAAGTCCAATCATCGAGGGTTTCAAGCTGCCGGGAGGAAGCCATGTCGAAATAGGGCGTGATATATTTTCTTTCCAGTTCCGCGCGCACGCCGGTATCCAGGAACGCGACATGCACCATGTAATAATTATCGAGCACGTCCCGGCTGACGCCGAGCTGCTCTGGTACAAAACCCAGCGCCGCAATACCGCCGCCCTTGCCGTTGCCGCGGTTGTGCATCTGCTTCGACGGCTCATGAATGTGACGCGCAGCCACCGGCTCGGTGCAGCAAAAGCCCACCACGCCGCAGCCGCCTTCTTCCTCACCCTTGGTCGTCGGCATAGCTAAACCCAGCCCACTATTCAGGTTTTGCCGGGAAAGCAGCAGCTTCTCAATCATCTGTCTGTTCATTGGTGATGCTCCACATCATTGGTATAATCAAGGTGCGTCAACAGGTCAGTGCGCCCCCTGAACTCACGCACGCTGCGTATGCCGAACCTTATCAGGATATCCACCAGCTCTTTGCGCCACGCGCTGTAAAGATTGATAATGCGCTGTGTTCCCCAATCGAGATTCACCATCTCGCTAAGCTCCGGGTCGGTGGTGGCAATGCCGCGGGGACAACCGCGTCCGCTTTCGCAGCGGGCACAGCGTAGACAGCCTAACGCCACCAGTTCCGCGGTGCCGATGACCACGCCGTCAGCGCCGAGGGCGATAGCTTTGGCGATGTCGTGGCTCGTTCTCAAGCCGCCGCTGCAAATCAGGGTGACCTTGTCGCGTATGCCCTCCTGTTCCAGGAAGCGGTGCACTTTAACGATGGCATACTCGATGGGCATGGCGATGTTCTTTTTTGCGATGTCCGGCGCCGCGCCGGTGCCGCCGTAACCGCCGTCCAGGTGCACGATATGGGTGCCCGCGGAATAGCTGCCCACGGCCACCATGTCCACATCCGCCGGCGTGGAAACTTTAGTCGATATTAAAGCGCGCCGGTTAACATGCTTTATCCAGTCCATATGTTTCTTGTGGTCTTCAATAGAGTAGACGCTGTGAAACGGGAAAGGCGAGAATAGGGAGATTCCCGTTACTGTTTCACGCATTTTGGCTACTGTCGGAGTAACCTTGTCAGCCAGCAAATGACCGCCGAGTCCCGGTTTGGCCCCCTGGGCATATTTGAACTCAACAATACGCACCCGCTGGATGGTCTCCTCGCGCACGCCGAAAAGCCCCGTGGCGACCTGGGTAATCACATGTTCATCATACGGTCTCATGCGCTCCATGTAGCCGCCTTCACCGGTGCAGGTAAAAGTATTAAACGCCGTCGCGGCGCGGGCTTTAGATAGCTGGGTGATATTGCTCACCGAGCCGAAAGACATACCGCCGCCGTACCACGGAACATCGATTTTAATTTGCGGCCGGCCGTCATCACGGTGGTTGAGTTCGATGCTGGTGTCAATCTCATCCTCGGTCAGTTCGACTTCCGGTTTATCCGGGAATTTGAAACGCAGACGGTCGAAACCGCCGCCGGACGCGCCGGTATGATAGTCGTAACCGTATTCGGGTAAGGGAGGCGCGCCGGTTTCGGCCATTTTCCAGGTCGCCAGAAGCATATCCGGCGTCCACCTGTAATCCCCCGGGCACTTCAGCATCCGGTTTTCCACCATTTTCAGGGCTTTTTGCGGGCACAGGTCAACACAATAGTGCCCGGTCTGCTGGCATGAGGGGCCGATACAGACATGCTGGCGCGGGGCCGCAAAGTTTTTATAACCCGGCTTTAGCACGTGCACGCCGTAAGGGCATACCTGAGCGCATTTGCCGCAAAGGGTACACTCACTGCTGCGCCGGATAATGTACTTGGCAATTTCATTACGATAGCGCGGCGGCGCCGTTTTAATGACGCGCGGCACCTCAACCTGCGGCACCAGTGTGTTTATCGTATTTTCTTGCAGGATTTGTTTTGGTTTATTTTCTTGTACCAAAGAGTCTGCCAAAGGTTTCCTCCTCGAGGTCTTCGAAAAATAAGGCACGCCCCGTCTCGCCACGAAGACGGCGGACTTCGCGTATGCCCATAGCGCCCATCATCTCGATGAGCTGGTCATGCCAGGCGGCGATTAAATTAGTCATCCGGCCGATAGCGTAGGTGGCATCTATGCCCTCGATTTTAGCCGGGCAGGTAAAACCATCCCGGCAGTTTTGGCACAACCGGCATTCGAGCGCAATCAGCAGGGGCAGGTCAACCGTAACCAGGTCGGCCCCGCAGAGTATCTGTTTGGCCAAATGCTCCGCCAGGGCGATGCCGCCGCCGGAGATAATCGTAATCTCATCTCTAATTCCGTCCTTAACCAGAGACGTATGAATGTCACGCACTATATCTTTAATAAATCCGGGTTTTTCCACCCCTATCTGGCTGCCGTTAATGTCCGCGACGACATGAATTACCTCGATAGCCGGTTGATGAGCCAGCTCGATAGCGCGCTGCTCGCCGTGAGCATCCAGAGCGACCCTTACCGCCACCACTATCCTGGGATTGAGGGACTTAAGCTCTTTAATCCTCTCTTCGACATTATCGCCATCGCCTATTTCAACCAGTCTGATTTTACGCATTATTTCCCCGGGCGGCAGCGCCCCGTCTTTACCCAGATAGAATATAATGTTGGATAGATATTTTTCTTTTTCAGCGCCCGGAAGCTCTCTATCCTTCCAGTCGATTATCACCATCGTGCCCGTCCGCGCCGCTACGGCCACGAAAATCGGTATTAGTTGCGGAAAGTAGTAGCTTCGCGGCAGCATGTCGATTATCAAGGGAATAGGAATATCGACCAGCGGCGGCAGGACGCTGGTAAACTCGCCCTTTTCAAAGGTGAGCAGCGAAAGTTTTCTGCCGACATCCACCGCCGTACTGATGTACTCCCTCCCTTTTTTACCGTCACGCGTAGGCCGCACGATTTCCGACATGTCTGTCCACATAGCATCGAACCCGGCGCCGGTGAATTTCCCCCGGTAGCCGGCGCCCGAAACGGGATCTGACGCGGTTTCGGCCTGATTCCAGGTTGTCAGGATGATATCGGGCGTATAATAGCCGTTCCCCATCTGCTCATAGGCCGGGTTGATAGCGAGGGACAGCAAGCCCTTGGTGCACTTCTGGACGCAGGAGAAACAGCCCATGCACTCAAAGAAAAAGGTATTGACTTCGTTGAGATTCTTAATATATTGCGCCTCCTGCCGGTACCGGTCGTAAACGCAGGCTTTCTTGACGCAGTTATGGCACCCGGCGCAATCCTCCCGCCAGTCAACCACGCCGAACTTACCGATTTTCGGCAATCTTGGCGGCGCCTTTTTTGTTTCGATATGATATTTATCTGGCATATGTCAGCCTCAATTTACGTCAAATCGCCGCAATCAGGTCCGGCACGACCGCTTCATTACCGCCGGAAAGAATATGTACACCCCTCAACCCCGGCATAGCTTTAAGCTTTTTTGCTATTTCTATGGCTATCTTCGAGCCCTCTTTTTTCTGAGCCGCCTCATCGCCGGCGGCTTTTATCCGGTTAAGCACCTCGGCGGGGATATGAAAATCGGTATGCGTATCCAGCAGCTTCTGCCCCTGAACGGCGCTCTTTAACGGCAGCACCCCTGCCAGAATGGCTGTTTTTTCGGTAATGCCTTCTTTACGGGCCGCTTCAAGCCACTGCTTAAATAATTCAACATCAAATACCGCCTGAGTCTGGATGAAGTTGGCGCCGGCAGCCGCTTTTTTACTTAGCCTTAAGATATTCAATTCAAGGGGTTTCATATAAGGATTAGCTACCGCCCCGATCAGCATGGAGAACTCGCCCTGTATTTTCGTGCCGTCGAGAAGCAGCCCTCCGTTCATCGTCTTTACCAGGTTAACAAGTTGAATTGAATCTATATCAAACACGTTGGCCGCCTGCGGGCAATCTATCAAAGTCTGGTGAAAACCGGATAGGCATAGTACATTTTTTATACCCAGAAACGCTGCCCCCAGCAGGTCGGATTGGATGGCAATGCGGTTCCTGTCCCGGGTGACTACCTGATAGACCGGCTCTATACCCGCCCGGTTTAAAGCCACCGACGCAGCCAGGCTGGACATAGCCACGCCGTAATGATTATCAGCGACATTCACTGCCGTCAGGCGATTACCAAAGGATTTGGTGCACGCTTCTACGAACGAAGCATCAGTTCCGGCCAGTGGCAGATACTCCGCTGTAAAAATAAAATCTTTTCCGCCTAGTTTACCGGCCAATCTGCTATCAGGTTTCATACCCGGTTCTCCTTGTTTATTAGGCTAATTTGTGAGTTAAATAGATACCTTCGCTTGATCACTTTGAGCCAGAGCCGCTATCTTAAGGCGAAAATCCTCTAACTTTCGCAAAGCCCGCTCGATACCGCCATCATCCATCTGGATTACCGTCACGCGGCCCTCGCCAAGCCCCGTTTCTTTAAGTAGTTCTTCGACCGCCTCCGCCCGTTTCCTGGCTCTCATATTGCCTTCAAGGTAACGGCACTCGCCTTCCTTACACATCATTACCGCCACCCCATCGGCGCCCGTCTCAAATGCTTTTACCAGGTAGAGAATATCCAATTTACCCGAACAGGGTAAGGTAATCACCTTCATCTCATTTCCCTGCGGACTAAAATTCCGCAACAGCTGAGTCTGGTCATAGCTGTTTGTACAGCAAAACACGTAAATCTCTAATGATTTGTTATTCATAAATTCGCCTTTACAATGAGTTCAGATGCTAATTATCAATTCCCTTTAAAGATACACGGTATACGGCAAGTGGTTGCCGTATACTACTATTCTAAATGATGTCCGCAACATTGTCAAGAGAATTATCACCCGGGTTCTCTTGCAGGACGGTGTAGCCTTCCTCAACAAGTGGTAAAATGCCCTTATAGCTTTTCGCTAGGAGAGTGCTATAATGCAGAAAAATAGCGCACTCCTATGGATTTATTTTTGGGGGATATTAACCTTGTTGTTTGCTTGTCTAACAGAGGCCACTAAAAGTTCATGGACATTCATCATTGTTATTATCACGTTCCTTATATTGGTTTTAGGTATTATCTTTGGCTTAGTAAAATCATCCAAGTGTAAGAGAATTAGGAAAACACTCAGCGAATTCTTGGATGAGGGGGTTAAACTTCGGAGGCAATATGCTAATGGAAAAGAGCCACCATCTGAAAAGGAAGTAAAAGATTGGATAACTAGCATTGAAAAGTATCTCGCCGAACATTGCGGCAAGGACTATGTTTCTAGATTTTGTAATGATGCAGGATTAGGCACAGAGGGAGTCTATTCAGGCTCTGGTAATTTGTTAGATGTAAATAGAGGACTCGCACGCCTTAACGAATTTATCGGCGACTTTCGGGATTGATTATTGAACGGATAGAGTAAAGCAAAACAAAACTTCTTTTCGGCAGGTCGAGCTAAGGCAAAAGACACCATTCGGATTTTAAGGAGGTTAAGTATGGATAGGGATTATTTATATTATACAGAGGCATCTAGGCAGACAAAAGAACAAGAAGAAGTTAGACGTCATTTTGATAGCATGGCGACAAATACACTCGGATTTTCAGCAGTTATTTTAAGCCTCATTTTATTGAGGCAAACGCAATTCTGTAATACACAATTATCTTGGTTCATAGCTTCATTGTCCGCATTTTTAGGAGTTGCTATATCAACAATAGTCACTCTCTGGTTGCGTAAGTGGGAATTATCCCCCCCGCTAAAAGACCTGTACGAGAATATGGTATCTCTAGAATATGAGGATGAAGCACTTGTCTTGTGGTCTAGTAGTGCTATGGCTGATTCGATAAATAACAATAAGAAATATTTGAGACGCAAAGCCTATGGTTTAAGATTTGCATACGTATTCCTAAGCCTAGAAGTTTTATTCTTGGGGTTAATGACAATTACTTCTATTTACACTTAGGAGGTACATTGTTTCGCAATTCAGCAGTAGGAATAGGTTTAGGAGGTAACTTAGGAATTGGTTTCGCTGAACAGCTTTTCTTANNCATTATATCGTGGAGTTACACCAATATGCAAGAGAACCATCACCCGGGGAACTGTTCTGGAAAAGGTTGATTTTCAAAGTAAGTAATCATTGGAGGATTGTGATAGAAAATCAAAGTGACATTCATATTTTATTAACATTCTGGAATTAAAATAATATTAGTTAAGGGGGAGGTGCCATGAAAAGAGTAAATATTTTTGTTGTCTCAATCCTGCTGACTATACTGCTGGTATTTGCTGGTTGTACTTCAAACAGCCTTTCAGGCGTGCCTGTTACATCTTCAACGCTTAGTGCTATTACCCAAGCGGTCTCCCCTCCGCCTTCGATTGCTTCGCTAGCAGGTGTCGAAGCCACACTGGAATATATTTATACTCAGGTTAACCCATCGGTGGTCAATATCAGTGTCCTGCAAAAGCAGACCACTGTTTCTACTCAAATCCCCGGTTTCTCTTTCTCGGATCCCCAGTCGCCACAACTGCAGTACAGCGAGGTCCTGGGTTCCGGTTTCGTTTGGGATAGTGCGGGTGATATTGTGACTAATAACCACGTCGTGGCTAATGCGGATAATATCTCCATCACTTTTTATGACGGAACCATCGTTCCAGGCAAAGTGGTGGGTACTGACTCTGATAGCGATTTAGCCGTCGTTAAAGTAGATATGCCCACCGACCAAATCAAGCCGGTGCAAATGGCGGATTCGTCTCAGCTTAAAGTGGGGCAATTGGCCATCGCCATCGGTAATCCCTTCGGACTTCAAGGCACGATGACCGTAGGTTTTGTCAGTAGTCTGGGTAGGGTTCTATCTGCTAACGAGAATGCGGTAGGAGCGGCTTACAGCATTCCGGATATCATACAGACCGACGCCGCCCTCAATCCGGGTAATTCCGGAGGTGTACTGCTGGATGACACGGGCAAGGTAATTGGCGTGACCTCGTCCATTGCCACGACGTCGGGATCATCGGCCGGAGTCGGTTTCGCCATTCCTTCGGCGATTGTGCAGCAGGTCGTCCCCGCTTTGATTAACACCGGTCACTACGACCATCCTTACCTCGGGTTGGTTCTTGTCTCACTGAATCCGGATATCTCCGCTGCGATGAATTTACCGTCTAATCAGCGCGGTGCTCTGGTAGAGACTGTCACCGCAGGCGGTCCGGCGGATAAAGCTGGCTTCCAGGGAAGTCAAAAAAAGGTGACCATCAACGGTCAGCAGTTGCCCGTCGGAGGGGATGTGATAATTGCCTATAACAGCCAAACGGTAAAGAGCTCGGATGACCTCGTTACCTTTCTGGCCCGTTCCGGGTCTGTCGGACAAACAGTTACCTTAACAGTGCTGCGCGGCGGCCAGCAAATTAAGTTGCAGGTTACTCTCGGAGCCAGGCCCAGTTCTTAGACACCGGGCTGGCCCCGTGGTGATTACGGGAAGCCATAATTTCTCGGCGAGTGTGCGCATTATCGCTGGCGCGCCTTTATTGGGCAGACCAACAAGCCGTTCAACGGACTAAAGGACAGTGACCGGTGGCAGACTCCTGAACTTGCTGCCGTGCTGTAACCTTCTGTCTCCAGGATATCCCGCAGGTTTGAAGCTAGCTCTATATCATCATCTACAACGAGCAGTTCCAAATTTCGTTCCATTGCATCTCCTTAGTAAAGGCCTGGTTTAAGAAAGATTTTTGATTGCTGCCTTTTCCTTACCACGACCTGGCGTCTGGTAAGTCATTAACGAAGGTAAAGAGTGTCTAGTAAAAATTTAAGAGTGTCTGCTTACAACATTCTCACATGATTGGGGCAAAACTACACAAAAATATCACAACCGGAATCTGTGGCTTAAACTGTGGAGATTACTTAAAATGAGGCGGATTAAGATTGTAAAAGCTAAACAGCGGCCTCTGTTAAATCGCTACAGGCCGCCGTCTCATACACCTGCCATTGCCATTACAGTATCCAGAAGCGCCGCTGGGCCCTTCCCTTTGTTGAGAAAGAGAACCGACTTGGTAAAGTAACTCTCGGCTCCCCCCTGAAAACTCCTGATTATGTCCGTTCCTTCATCCGAGACGGTTAGCACTGTTACCGGGATGTCCCTCAACCCTTTCTCGCTCTTTATTTGTTCCAGCACCTCCAGCCCGCTAATCTTCGGGAGTTTCAGGTCAAGGAGGACTAAATCCGGCCTGGGATTAGCCTGTCTATCGGTATAAACACCCCGGTTATGCAGGAAATCGAGTGCCGCTTTACCATCGGTAACCCAGGACAGCTGCGATTTCAGCTTCGCGCTCTCCAGTGCCCGTTTCATAAGAATGGCGTGCTCCTCAGTGTCCTCTACCATCAATATGTTTATCATTCTTGGCGCGGTCATTTTTCCTCCATTCTTCCCGGTATTTTGGGCAGATCTCTTTTTCGTCTCTTCACCGGATGCAAACTTTTTAATATAGGCCTTGGCCCCCGCCCTGACAGCTTCGAAAATTACGTCCGGGTCATCCATGTTCTCCGGAATCACCACGGCAACCATCGCTGAAGGGTCGTTTTTTATTAAGTCGCGTAATGCGGCCATGTTGCCGCTTTCTTCAACTGCCAGGTTCAGCAGAGTTATATTTTCAACCTTTTCATCCGTTCCTTCTATTATCAGCGTGTTAGTCTCTTCTGGCATCGTTATTTCCCCTCCCTTCTTTCCAGCATACTACCTAAGCGTCTTTTCAGCTCTTCACCTGATACAGGCTTCTTAATATAGACTTTGGCCCCTGCCCTGACCGCTTCGATGATTACGTCCGGGTCATCCATGTTCTCCGGTATCAGCAGGGCAACCGCCGCTGAAGGATTATCTTTTGTTAATTCACGTACCATATCGATACCCCCCGTTTCATCCAGTGTCAGGTCTATTAAAGCAATATCAGGGCGGTATTGAACGAACTTTTCCAGGGCCTCTTTACTGTTATCAGCGACGGCAGAAACCTCGAATCCGAGCATTCCCAGCACGTTGACAAGGATGATTCGTAAAAATGTGGGGCTATCGGCTAAAAGTATCCTGGTCTTTACCATTGATACTCCTCTTTTCTTTGCCGCTGTGTTGAGGCAGCGTAAAGCATATGGTGGTTCCTTTTCTCGATTTGCCGTCTTCCACCCATACCCTTCCCCCGTGTGCTTCAATAATTTTCTTCACAATCGTCAGGCCGATGCCGCTCCCTTCCCCATCTGCCGTACCCCGGTAGAAGAGAGTAAAAACCTTTTCCGCCTCGCTCGCATCAATTCCAAGCCCGTTATCACGCACAAAGAAGACGGCTTCGCCATCCGAATGCTGGTAACCTATTTCGATTTTAAGGGGCACGCTTTTGTCCCGGTATTTAATGCTGTTCTGGATAAGGTTGGCCAGCGCCTGTATTATCATGGCACTGTCCGCGTAAACCCCGGGAAATTTATCCGCAAGGGAAACGGTAGCCCCGATTGAGCTTATCTGCTCTTTAAACTCCGTAATCGCTTCATTGACGATTTTACTAAAAGAGACATTCCCGGTTCGCTTTGTCAGGTGTCCGGCATGGGAATATTCCAGCGTACTATTTAAGAAATTCTGCATCTTCCTGACGCCGGACTCGAGCAGCCGGATATCCTCCTGCACGTTTTCTGCCTTCCGGTTTTGTATGTCCTCCCGGAGCAGTCTGCTGAAACTTTCAATGCTGACCATAGGGCTTTTCAGGTCATGAGCGATACCGTAGCTGAATGTCTCCAGCTCGCTGATTTTTGCCTGTAGTTGCCGGCTAAGACTTTCCTGAGCTTGCTGCGCCTGTTTCCGCAGGCTGATGTTATGCAGCGATATAAGATAGGAATTCTCGTCATACCACATCGTTTCCGCCACGCGCATTTCAGCGATAACTTTTTCACCTGCCGGGCGGATAATATCAACTTCTTTTATATCGTTCAGATTAATCGGAAAGCCAAATTGCTCGCCGTTAAAATCCTCATTTTTTTTACCGAAGAGGGATTCTGTTGCCGGGTTAACATAGCGTACTATTCCTTGGCGGTTAGTAATGATAATGCCATCCGGATTATCGTTTATCACTTTATAGTAATTTGACATGCTATCCCATAATCGCTTCTCGATACGTTTGGTCCCGGTAACATCCTTAAAAAAGACGGAAAGACCGCTTTTCGAGGGATAGGCACTGATTTCAAAGGAGAACTCCTTGCCATTAAGCTGATATTCATTTACGAAATACTGCGGCTTCTTTGTCTTTAATGCCTTTTTGTAGGCTTTTTCCGCCATTCTCGCCTGTTCTGAGTCGGGGAAAATATCATACAGGTGTTTCCCCAGAGCATCCCCGGCCGGGATTCTGGTCAGTTTCTCGGATGCTTTGTTCCAGTAGGTATATCTCAAATCTTCATTAAGGGCAAAAAAAACGTCGGAGATGCTTTCAGCGAGTTCCTTGTAGTGCGCTTCACTCTCCCGCAGTTCCTCTTTCATCTTCATACGCCTGGTAATGTCCCTGATGTTGCACTGGATTACTCTGTTGCTGTTAACCTGGTAGACATTGGAGACAAACTCTACCGATTTTCGCTGCCCGCTCTTACTTTGCAGCGGCAAGTTCTCATATCGGACATACCCCCGGCTCTGTAACTCCTGAAAAGCCTCCCGGCTTGCCGTTATATCTTTAAAAGGGCCGATTTCCCATAGTTCCTTACCTAAAAGCTCCTCGCGGGGATACCCCAGCATATCCGTCAGAAACGGATTAACATCCGTGATTTGCCCTGTGTCTGCATCGAGAATCAATATCCCGTCCTGGGCTGCTTCGAAAAGCCGTCTATACTTAACCTCGGATATTTCTAGCGTATGCTCCGTCTGGTTGTGCACGGTGAGGTCTTCTACTCTCTCGACAAAGCCAACCGCCCTGCCGCTTCTGTCCCTGGTCAGGGCAAATAGAATCCGGGCGGGAAAGATTTCATCACTTTTCCTTACATTTTCTCCTTCGCAGGAAATCCTCCCTTTCTCCATAAGCTCGTTAACTATCTGTCGCAGTTCCCCGGCTTCAACAAACTGTCTGGGGAATAATATCTTTAGACCTTGTTTGCCGATGACCTCTGCCGGGGCATAGCCGTATACCCGGCGGGCGCCTTCGTTATAAGTGATGATATTACCGTCTAGATCCGCGGCAATGATGGCGTAGCCGTCCGGACTCTCCAGTAGAGTAGATACAAAATCCGTGTTCTCATGTAGTTCCCTTATCCGCTCTTGAATCAATTGCTTACGGTAAGTTCCTGCGGCCGTGGCAGCTTTGCCCCCGGCAGGCACTGTCGAAACCTTGCTGTGTAAAATCACCATTTTTAATTTTCCTCACCTGACATGGGCATATTGTACTTTGTCAGGAACTCAATAAAATCATCCCTGTGTATCCGGTAGTGACCTTTCGGAAGCCTGAATGCGGCCAGGCGTTTTTCTTCAATCCAGCTCAATACCGTTACGGTACTCACCCCGCAATGCTCGGCAATGAAACTGGTAGTAATATATTTAGGACACCAATGCTGCTCCCTTATCTTCAAGTCAGTCTCCTCGTGAGTGTTATGTGAAACATTATTAATCTTGGATATCTTGGGTATCTAACACATTTAATGAATTTTACGTATTTACTCTATATTAATAGAATCACAACAATGTCATGAAATGCCTGCAAAACATCACAAAAATATTACGTTTGTTTGTATTACCAGGCGTAAATGTGAATTTGGTGAGACCACTGGAAGGTTTTTGAAAAAACTCTCCCTGGCCAGTCATGTTTAGAATGCTAAGGAGTTCTGCCTATTGATAACTTGGGTGAGAATTTTATGAAGCTAAGTGGAGCCGTTGGAATTTACCATCCCAAATACAAAGTACTCACACTAAGTACTGGTGGTGCGGTGTTGGGTAGGGCATTGGTGGAGCCGGGGGGGTTAACCTACAGAAGTTTTAAGGTGAGCTTCAGGCTTGCTATTCAGCCAACGCTCTTTCGGCAACAATACTAAGACAGCGCAGATCATGATAAGGATATTACGGATGAACATCATCACCACTACTGAAGGCACAAAATACATGAACTGTATGTAATTATAGGGGTAAATATACTGTGAAATAGCGCCGGCCATCAGAAAAACAGCGTAAAGAGGGACCTGCCGGCGCCCGGTAATCAGGGGGAGCAAGGGGCATAGCCATACCAGGTACTGCATGGAAAAGACTTTTGCGGATAGCATGAATATTAAAATCGCTGCTGAAACGTATTGTATTAATGTGGCCGTGGCCGTCGGCTTCAAGCCGGCTGATTCAACAGGATTACTTGTCTCCCTGAGAATAGTGCGAATGTAAAAAAGATAGATGGTTCCAAGCAGCCCTGCCATTATAAGAAAAGAGACTCCGGCTAACTGGTCTGCAAGCGGAGAATTAAGATTCCAGGAACCAAAATTGTAAATTCCTTCAACCTGGACAAGACCTAGAACTTTACCGAGGAGCAATACGGAGCCGTAAGTGCTCTCGGAATGCAGCCCTCTTTCAAGATGATAACCATAGGTTGATAAAAATCCATTAGTATTGAGCAGGAACCAGGGGAGAGACAGTGCCAGGATTATGACCGTTAATATAGCTGCGCCTTGAGCAATTTGCTTATATTGTTTTTGCCGCAGCTGATATAAAACAAAAAATGGCAAGACTATGATCGGATACAGCTTGGTTAAGAAACCCAGACCGATAAGTACCCAGGCGATATTGCTTTTACCGCTTACAAAGAAGGCCAGGGCAGCTAATACCAGGACAGCCGGTATGATATCAAATGACGTGACTATTATCGGCCCGGCGGCAATGATTGCCAACGCGTGAAATAAAAGAGAACGAGTGCTCGATATTCCAAGCCGCGCGCCGACTCTTGTTATCAAAACCATCGCAAAAAGATCAAATAGTAACATCTCTACGGTGAAAGCGACGTAGTATGCAATTGTAGAACGAAAGAACAACGCGGGTAAAAGGTAGCTAAGCAGCGCCAAAGGCGGGTATTCACTGCCAAAATTAACGTAAGGGAGTTGCCCGTGCAGCATCTTGAGCGACAGTTCTAATTTGAATTCCGCTTGTACCTGGGATGGAAAGTAGCGCCATGCTATAAGAGAAAAGACCAGGAAGATTAATATGTCTATCGTTATCCAGAAAATCCACTTGCGGTTGATTTTTTTCAGGAAAGAAAACGCCATCAGACAAACTATATCATATAAAAAGAAATAAGAGCGAATATACTCTAAGTGGAGATGGCGTGACAATAGGCAGAACTTTTGAACTTGTTTTCAGACTTCTTATTTGAATTAATAATTGCTATATATCGTTGGCATTTTTGTTAGCAATAGTGTTGGCGCTCATATGCAAACAAGGGCCTTGCAAACATGATTGCACGAAGCAAGCTTTTATGACTCGGCTGCACATTCTACTTATTTGTTGAGCACAAGAAAACAATAAAAACAGTAGGCTTTAAAAAAATTAGCGGTATATATAGCTAATTATCAGTGTGGGGGCAGATTTGAATTGCCGACCTTCTGAACCCCATTTGGCCTTGAAAAATGGCGGAGGCCGCTCGCCTCCTTTTCTCATAAAAAGAAATCCCAAACCTGGTTAAGCGTAAATCATATAGTTATCGTATCTTATATTTCAGGCTTTAACAACGGGAATCTTTATATTATTCCTTCACCACATCTCTGGTATATTTGGGAGAAAGATATATTTTATGAAAGAGGATAGGTTTATCGATTTTCTTAAAATTCATCGGACAATGAACAAACCCGGCAGGTAAATATACTATCGTGGTTTTGTTTATGATATGTAACTCTCTTTCTTCTCCTAAATATAACTCGATCTCGGCCTGAAAATCGAATATATCCAGCATGTTTCCGCCCATAAACGCCAGATACTCGTCAAAATTATGTGAATGAGGTTCCTTAATCATATAAAACGGCCTGTTGATACATTCCCAGTTTATTCCAAATTTTGTTTCTCCCCATTCTTTGAAACCTGAAAAATTGGCAATAGGTATTACCACTTCAGGATGCGGTGGTTTTCGGCTGAGATCTGAAAAAAGGTATTTGTTATATTTAATGCTATTCATTTCTATTACCCTTTTCTATTTTGCTGGAATTTGTTATCTGAGTGTCTTAAAAATACTCCGTAATTCCGTTACCTTAAACACATTTTTATAACGTTTCCGATGTACGGAAACAGGCTACCATGTGGCCATTGCCAAGATCTATCAATGGTGGTCGGCTGATTTCACATTTTTGCTTAGCTTCCGGGCAGCGGGGGTGGAAATGACATCCGGCAGGAGGATTAGCCGGATTGGGCACCTCACCTTTTAAAATTATCCGATGCCGGCTTTTGTCTAGCTCCGGATCGGGAATGGGAATAGCGGAAAGCAAAGCCTTCGTGTAAGGATGTAGAGTATTTTCATACAATTCTTCAGAGCCGGCTATCTCTACAATCCGCCCAAGGTACATTACCGCTATACGGTCGCTGATGTGTTGTACTATTGAAAGATCGTGCGCGATGAACAAATACGTCAGCCCCAATCTTTCTTGCAACTCTTCAAGTAAATTAATAATTTGAGCCTGAATAGAGACATCCAGGGCTGAAATGGGCTCGTCACAAACGATTAGAGAAGGACGGCAAGCCAAAGCTCTGGCAATGCCCAATCTCTGCCTTTGCCCACCGCTGAATTCATGCGGTACACGGTCAATCATACCCGGGTCGAGGCCGACCATCTGAAGTGTCTCGGAAACTCTATCGTTCAATTCGTTTTTGGGGATCGTGTGGTGGATTAACATCGGAACGCTCACGATATTTCCAGCCGTCTTCCGCGGGTTGAGCGAGCCGTAGGGATCCTGAAAGATACTGCCTATGCCGCTTCTCAATGGCCTTATTTTACGTTCCGGTAGCCTGGCAATATTCTTCCCGTTAAAGAAAATTTCGCCGGCAGTCGGGTTGTAAAGACGTAATATGCATCGTCCGGTCGTGGTCTTCCCGCAGCCGCTTTCACCGACGAGTCCCAAAGTTTCATGTCTTTTTATGATAAAACTGATGTCGTCCACGGCCTTGATATCACTCACTTTACGTTGAAGAAGGCCTCGCGTGATGGGAAAATACATTTTCAGGTTCTTTATTTCTACAATGTTGTCCGTTTTTTGAGTGCTCATGTTTTCTCCAGCACATTGGCGTAACATGAAACGAAGTGGTCTTTGCCTACCTCTCTTAATATCGGCCATGGCTCCTTTTCGCATACCGGAATATGATGATGACACCGCGGCAGGAAGGCGCAGGTTGTGGGCATGTCTATGAGATTAGGGGGCATTCCGGTGATGGGCACTAATTTCCGCTTTTTACGTGTTTCTCCCAAACGCGGAACGCTGTTAAGCAAACCGATAGTGTACGGGTGCCGAGGGCGGGCGAATAATTCAGAAGAAGGGCTGGCTTCGACAACCCTTCCGGCGTACATTACATAGATACGTTCAACATAGCGGGCGACAACACCGAGGTTGTGCGTTACTAATATCAAAGATGTGTGATGAGCAGTTACCTGTTCTTTCATCAACTCCAGCAATTGGGCCTGGGTCGTGACATCAAGCGCGGTAGTCGGCTCGTCGGCGATAACCATTCTTGGATTGCAGGATAAGGCCATCGCAATCATGACCCTTTGTCGCATACCGCCGCTGAACTGATGCGGATAATCATCTATTCTGCCCTTTGCATTTGGAATCTCCACATTGGACAGCAGCCTTATAGCCCTTTCACGGGCGTCCAGTGGATTCATTTTTAAATGAATTTCCAGCGTTTCCGTTAATTGCCTGGCAATAGTGAGGACAGGGTTCAGGCTAGTCATTGGCTCCTGGAAAATCATGGCGATTTTCGCGCCGCGAATATGACTCATTTCGGAGCCCCTTGATGGATATTCAAGGATATTTTTACCTTCAAAAATTACTTTACCGGCCACGATTTTACCGGGCGGGACGTTGATTAGCTGCATTACGCTCAACATGGTGACCGATTTACCGCAACCGCTTTCCCCGACCAGGCCGACAATTTCACCCTCATCGATATGGAGGGATATTCCGTCAACCGCCTTAACGGTACCCCGGATCGTTTTAAAATACGTTTTTAGATTCTCGACTCTGATAACTTCTGACATGACTGGAAACCTTTGAGTTTAAATTACACCTCTCAGCCTCGGGTCAAGGGCGTCACGGAGTCCATCGCCCATCATATTGAAGCCGAAAACAGTCAGCATAATAGCTACTCCCGGAGCAAAGGCAATGATGGGGTTCGTAAAAAGGTATTTTTGTCCATCATTGACCATACCGCCCCAAGACGGTATAGTGATGGGAATCCCAATACCAAGATAACTTAATGATGCTTCCGCCAGGATGGCCGCACCAAGACCTATCGTAATCACGATAAAAAGCGGCGAATAGGCGTTAGGCATGATTTCCGAAAGCATTAGCCGCAAGTTACTCATACCTACCGCCCGGCCAGCCAGAATGTAGTCGTTCTGCTTGACGCTCAAGACTTGAGCGCACATCATACGGCAATGACCGGAAACCATACCTACCGCTAGTGCTAAAATGACGTTCCTGATACCTCCCCCGAGCACCGAAGCGAGAATCATCGCGATTAGAATCATCGGTATTGCCATCAGAGCATCTATAAGACGCATGATTATATGATGAACCAAGCCGCCGAAATAACCGG
>PLLL01000079.1 GCA_003141235.1 Dehalococcoidia bacterium | reverse complement strand
CCGTAGGCCCCGGTGCTGATGGAAGGGAAGGAGATACTGGTCAGTTTATTTTCGGCGGCTATTTTGAGGCTTTCCCGGTAGGCGCTTGCCAGGAGTGCCGCCTCTCCCTGGCTGCCGCCGTTCCATATCGGCCCGACGGTGTGAATTACGTGCCTGGCTTTCATAT
Source organism: Dehalococcoidia bacterium (assembly GCA_003141235.1). Taxonomy (GTDB): domain Bacteria; phylum Chloroflexota; class Dehalococcoidia; order Dehalococcoidales; family RBG-16-60-22; genus Fen-1077. The sequence continues at coordinate 25,830 of PLLL01000079.1, read as the reverse complement.
TACCGGCGGTGGTGATGACCGCTTCACCCGTGGGCAGTTGCCCATGCCTGGCTACAATTATTTTACATTCCTCCAGGATGGCAGGGCCGCCGGCGCGGTGTATAGCGCCGTCCACCCCGCCGCCGCCCATGAGGCCGGAGTTGGCGGCATTGACGATGGCATCGGTAGCCTGGCGCGTTATATCCCCCTGGATGATGGAGAGCCTGGCCTGTTTAATATTAAAGGTAAGATTCTCCGCCATATTGTATCTCTCCTGACTAATGTAGACCGTTGTTCAGGTAGTTTAGCGCCCAGTTAAGCGCATCGTCCCCGGTAATCTCCAGCTTTACATCTGGTTCGATTCCCTGCCCTTCAATCATACGTCCGTTCGGGGTCAGCCAGCGGCTGCCGGTGATATATATACCGGAGCCGTCGCTAAGCTGATACAGGTAACACACACTGCCCTTGCCGTAAGTGGTATTCCCGGAAATAAGTGCCCGCTTATGGTCCTGAAGAGCGCCCGCCAGTACCTCGCTGCCGCTGGCGCTGAATTCATCTACCAGAACTACCATGGGAAGATTGGTGGTAACAACACCCGTCTTGACCTTATCTACTTCTACCACACCCTTATTGCTTTTAACCTGAACCACGATACCTTCGGTTATGAAATGACTGGCCACATCAACAACTATATCCAGCAGACCTCCGGGGTTGCCGCGCAGGTCCATGATAATACCTTTAGCGTTGGCATCTTTAAGCTGCTGGATAACCGGCGCAAATTCACTTTCCGTGCGCCCGGTGAACTGGTTGATATTGATATAGGCAATGCTCCCCATCATCTCAAAGTGGACGCTCGCTACTTCTACCGTGTTCCTGGTTACCGTTATTTCAACCGGCGCGGTATCGCCTTTATGAAGAATGGTAAGTTTGACTGTTGTGCCTTTAGGCCCACGGATTTTACTGACGGCTATATCCAGGGTCATGTTAGCCGTAGATTCACCGTTTATTGCTTTGATGATATCGCCTGCCGTGATACCGGCTGTTTCTGCCGGAGAACCGGCAAAAGGAGAAACAATCACTATGTTATTATCCTGAATGCTGACGACCGCGCCGATGCCCTCGAACTCCCCGGCGAAATTGCTTTGTCCCTCTTTATATTGCTCGGGGGTCAGGTAGGTAGTATAGGGGTCGTTCAACGTGTCAACAAGACCTTTGATAGCGGCGCCGGTCATGTTGGCGGAGTCCAGCCTGGAAGGCTCGACATATTGCTGGGAGATGATATCCCAGGCCTGTTTGATTACGTCTACTCCTTGCGCTGTCTTCGGAGAACCGGTGGGGATTAACGCACAGCCGCCGCTGAAGATTGCGACGATAGATATCACTATCAGGAGAGATATAACGATTTTCGCTTTCTTGAACATGAATTTCTTCCTTTATCTGTCTCTGTTTTACGTTGGCATAAATATTCTATTCAATCATACCATAAACAGCTTATTACAGGAGAACCGGGGGCCTGTAACGTTTGATGAAATGCCGGTTGAAAAGTATTACAATACAATATACCAGGAAGGCTTTGGCAGGGAGGGAAAATATGTATAAAGTTAGATGCAAACTCGTTAAATTTGAAGGCGATGAAATAGCGTTTCCCTGCCACTTTAACTATAAAGTCGGCGAGGAGTTCTACTATGACGGGGTCTATTTTACAGGCCGGATATGCCCGGCGCTCCTCGCTCCGATGATGCCCGTTGTCTATGGCGTTCACTTACTGGGGCAGAAATTCTGCGAGAATATTCCTTACCGTTACCGGGGCCGTGATATGCGGGACGCCGCTATGGCCAGATACGACGGGGTGGGATGGCGGCATGTTAAAACGGTTCCGGAAGCTGACCAGGAAAAGACAGCGGGCGTATTTCCGGTGGCTTCAACAACAGAAAAGGCGAAAGGCGCCCATTTTGTCTGCGGTGATACAAGGACGCTGGCGCATTTTTCCTGCGACCCGGTCGATTTAAGCGATAGCGCATACTGCCTGCCTTTTTACCGCAGGAGCATGGCGATACTGGAAAAAATAGAGGCCGAACCCGGCATAAGAGCTGATGCAATTCTAAAGAGGTTTACCGAGTTTGAACGGGAAGATATCTCTCCCCCGCTGACACCGGTTTTCTTACAGGTGCTGATGGAGGCGCTGGCAGACATGGCCTATATTGAAGTCAGTAATGGCAAAGCCCGCGCCACCGGCCGGCAGCCCCCGAGTAGCCCGAAGATTGGTTAACCATCGGCTAGTCTGTTTTTTCGTTATACCCTGACCACCTCCGGAAGAGGTCGTGCTTGATGTCGAAAATGTCCAGCACTTTACCTACCGTGTGGTCGACGATATCCTGAACCGTCTGCGGCTTGTGGTAGAAAGCGGGCATGGGCGGCATGACTATCGCCCCCATCTCGGTCAATCTTTCCATGTTTCTTAAGTGTCCCAGGTGCAGCGGGNNGGTCTCGCGTACCATCATCACCAGCTTGCGGCGCTCTTTAAGCGTAACATCGGCGGCGCGCGTAATGAGATTATCGCTGTAGGAGTTGGTTACGGCTGACATGGTCTTAATCGTACAGGGCGCAATAATCATCCCGTCCCGCCGGAAAGAGCCGCTGGAAATTGGCGCGCAAATATCTCCGATATCATACGCATAGCTGGCCAGCTTTTTTACATCGCTTATCCGGTATTGTGTCTCGCAGGTGATGGTCTTTTCACCCGCCTCGGAGATAACCAGGTGTGTTTCAATATCTTTCATGGAGGCGAGCACCTCCAGCAGCCGGATGCCGTAAATCGCTCCGGTAGCGCCGGTAATACCGATGATGATGACCATTTGTTTATCTTTGCCCTCCAATAAAAAGGCTGGTTCATGCCAGCATTCTCTATTCCCAAATAGAGATTCTCACGGTCGTCCCGATTCTATCGGGACTCCCTCAGAATGACAGGTTAATTAAAGGCCGTATTCCTGCCATCTTTTTTCCACCAGTGCTTCGGTTTCAGGCTTAGAATAGTTGCAGTTAGGCGGGAATCTCTGGTTGCCCCACTCCGCCCGGATGGGGTGCATTTCCCAGTCCGTGGTGGCGTCGATAAGCAACTTGCTTTGCACGCTGGCGCCGTAGGCCAGTTCGTCCCGCAGGTCATAAGGCACGCTTACATCGATGGGCGAGCCGATTTTTAACGGGTAGACTACCAGTCCACTCTGAAAATTCGTTTTCTTGTGCATGGCGACCATAAGCGCCATCGGGTTGTGAATATCCACATCCTCTTCGACTACTATCAAAGCGTTGAAATGATCNNCGGCGAACTTCGAGCCCCATAAAGCGGCGGCTATCTGCCTCGGCTGCCCCTGGTAGGTCTTATGAATCTTGACCGCCGAGAGCGGTCCTATCGTAACATCGAGGATGCCGGGGATTTCCATCATGTCCAGCGTGTTCCAGGTGACGACGGTCATCATGGTGCTGATTAAAGACTTTAGTTCATCGATAACGACGCTCCCCGTGCCCACCAGCGCGCCGCGGTAGATAGCGTCATTCCGGTGGGTAATGCAGTTAACTTTTACCACCGGCCTTCTACGGGCTTCACCGTAAAACCCTGACCCTTCGCCGAAGGGTCCTTCGATTTCGTAATCGGCGGGATCGGGTGACATTGTGCCCTCGACAACGATTTCCGCATAAGCGGGCACTTCGATGTCTGATGTTTCGCACTTGATAAGCTCGATGGCCGCCTGCCTTATCCCTCCGGCCAGGTCGTATTCCGGCCCGTTGACCGGTGTCCCGGCCACACCTAATAAAGTTGGATCGTACCCGTAAACAAAAGCCACCGGCATGGGCTTGCCCATCGCCTTGTACTTTTCGTAGGTGATGCCCCAGTCTTTCATCGGTATCATGAGCACGCCTATCTTGTTCTTGCTCAGGATATTGCCGCGGTAAATGCCCACATTATTGACGCCGGTGTCGGGGTCTCTGGTGACCGCGTAGAAAAACGTGTTGATATAGCGCCCGCCATCGAGGGGGTGCCACTTGGGTACCGGTATCTGGAACAGGTCAACATCCTTACCGCTGATAATATTTTCTTTGACCGGCCCTTTTTTAACCCTTATCGGCTCGATGGGGTGCTTCATCCTTTGCCGGATGGTTCTAATAGTCTCGGTCGGCAGGGTATCTTTAGGCAGGTTAAGCATGAGGTTCACGCGCGCTTTCGTCCCCAGGCCGTTGGTAAACAGCTTCCGCGAGAATGTATTCTGGTGGTCCTTGATATTCTCAAAGAGGAGTGCGGGGCCGCTTTGCGTATAAACTTTTCTGATAATCTGGGATATCTCGTCATCCCAGTCCACGCGGGCTTTTACTCTTTTAAGCTCTCCGGCAGCTTCGAGCTGAGCCATCCACGTTCTAAGGTCGCGAGAAGCCATAGCGCCACCCCCTTAAATTCCTGATTATTATAAGAAGAGCCAAGTAAACCTGTAAGCCGAGTTCTGTATCCCGATATTATCGGGACGGTGACCATCTATCTGGTCCCGACGTTACCATCGGGTTCTAGCGACCAACCCGGGGAACGGGCCGGGCGTCCCTATGTCCCTCTATTTGGTCTTGCTCCGGAAGGGGTTTGCCTGGCCGGCCGGTCACCCGGCCGCCGGTGAGCTTTTACCTCGCCATTTCACCCTTACNNGGAGCTCGGACTTTCCTCCCCGATTCGCCGAAGCTCATCGGGGCGGTCACCCGGTTTACTTGACCCGGTTATAGTGTAGTGTAGAGAGGGGGGTTAGTCAACAGACAAGAGGGTGTTTTAGATGCTGTCCAGCGCTTTATTCGCTAACGCGTCCGCCGCGGAATTCTGCTCTCGGGGGATATGGGCTATTTTAAAACTTTCCAGCGCGCCGGTCAGCCTGACCACCTCGCGATATAGAGGCTGCAGGGCGGGATGCTTTATTTTATACAGGCCGTTGATTTGTTTCACGACCAGCTCGGAATCGGAATATAGCGTAACCTGCCGCGCGCCCAGGCTTACCGCTTTTTCCAGGGCGGCAATAATAGCGCGATATTCCGCCTGGTTGTTGGTGGTGGCGCCGAGGCAGCTTGAAATGCTGGCAACGGTGTTGCCCTTTTCGTCTTTGATAACACAACCGATAGCTGCCGGTCCCGGATTACCGCGGGCGGCGCCATCGGTGAATATGGAAACTTTACTTACGTTCAAAATATCTTTCAGGAGATGTAAAGGATACGCCCGCAGGAGCTGCACTGCACCGGCTGGCCGCTCCTCGCTCTCTGGAGGGCGCTGGCTGAGATCGAGATACGGCAGGAGCGGCAGATGCCTCGCTCTACCCTGGCCACGGCCTGTTTTTTCTGCTGCCTGAGTTTTGTGTATAGGGCTATCACCGGGGCCTCGATTTGCCCGGCCAGTTGCTCGCGTTCTTGCTTGAGTTCGGCCAAGTTGGCCTTGAGCGGTTCTATCTCTCCGGCGATTTGTTGCTGCTGACGGTTCCACTCTTCCTCGAATGTTTTAAACTCGCTGCTTACGGCGGCGACGCTCTTTTCCGCCGCCTCAACGAGGTCGATAGTACTCAGGGCTTTATTCTGGAGTTCATCGCTCTTGGATTTCAGGGTATTTATCTCGTGCTGGAGGTTGGAAAGTTCTTTGGGATTGGTTACTTTACCGCCGTAAAGCTGCTGTTCCGTGTTTTTAATTTTACTGAGCACGTCGTCCACCAGTCCCTCGGCGTCACGGCGCTGATGTTTCAATTCATCGAGGTGCTTTTGCCCGGAGGTCAGCTTTTCACGGGCAGCGTCCAGCGTTTCCCTGTTGCCAAGCTGGCTGTTTTTTTGTGCCAGCGACTGCTCTTTCTGGTCTATCTCGATATCAAGCTCTTGCAGCTGGTAAAGCTGTCGCGTCGTTTCCATATTAGTCTCTGCTGCCTATTCTATAACGCAAGACGCATAATAGCAAACTACGTCCATCATTAACCACTTATTAATATCTTCCAAATAAAATATGTGTATAGAGTGGAATGAAAATAAGGTGCTGACCCCCGCCGAAAGTACGGGCTTGAACCGTACCCTGCGACATTTGAGCGTGTTAGAATTTTTAAGGAAGCATAACTTAAAGCCGCCCGGAACGTTATATTAATTGAGAGGGTAGTTTTTTGTGACCTTTTCGTGTAGATTCCAGATGTCTTTGAGACAGGGCTGTGGTGTATTGCGGGTAATATTTAGTTAGGGTAAATAAATGACGCAAACCATGACAAATGTCATCTTAAATATTATGAAAAATCATGGATGGAATTTACGGAAAATGATTTTAACTACTGTTTGAGAAACGCCGCTGGCTTGATAATAAAAGTATGAATAATATTATAGAAAGCAAATCGATAAAAGTCAATGGGCTTAATGTCCGCTACTATACCGCCGGCCAGGGAGAACCGCTTCTGGTAATACATGGGGGCGCTGGCGACGCAAAAACCTGGTGGAAAAACATCGCCGAACTGGCGCTGAAGTATACAGTCTATGCTCCGGACCTGCCCGGTTTCGGCGGGAGCCAGCCTCTTAGCGGCAACTATTACATTCACGAGCTGTCGGAGTTTATAGGTAAATTCGCCGCAGGCATCGGGCTGGATAAATTTAACCTCGTGGGGCACTCGCTGGGCGGCGGCATCGCATTGGACTACACCCTGAAATCGCCGAATAAAGTAAAAAAGCTGGTGCTGATAAGCAGCCTGTGCCTGGGGAGGGAAGTCGGTTTTTGGCTGAGATTTCTTTCAATTCCCGGGCTGATACACTCCCTCGCGACTTTAGTTATGGGCGTACTGCAAGGCGTCAAATGGGTGGCTAAACAGTTGAAGCGTGTCGAGTACGTTATACCGCTTACGCCCGCCATCATACACGTAGGTGAGAATCTGACCATTTTCAACCGGCAGAGCCTGGTGCTGGAAAGCCGGCTGGCCGAAGTTCACGTGCCGACATTGCTTGTCTGGGGGGCTAAAGACCCCATCGTGCCGGTGCGGCAGGCCTACGCTGCGGCCAGGATGATCCCTGATTGCCGGTTGAAGGTCTTTGAAAAGCGCGGTCATAACGTCCACCGGGAAGAGCTCAAACAGTTTTCCAGCGTTCTGGCCGGATTCCTGGGTTAGACAGCTTTCATGGCCGTATGTCATTGCGAGACCATCCCGACAAAGTCGGGAGGCGCGCCTGCACGCTGTAGCGTTACGGCGCGCAAGCGCGGCAATCTCAATGATGGAACAAGACGATGATGGAGATTGCCACGTCGCGCAGTTTATACTTAGCGAAGTTAATGTACTCCTCGCAATGACGATTAATTTAAAGCCGTGGTTTGCAGATAATCTCTTTGACTTTGGTGTTGAAAAAGCGGTGGGAATAGGACGGCTGCAAGACGATAGCGGTGTCCACGCCGCGGCCGGTGCCGCCGATGGAAATAATCTCCTCGTCGACGCGTAGGTGGCCGGCGTCCGCGGCCATGGCGGCAATCTCGCAGGCGACTTTCGTGCCCTGGCCGAAGGTGCGGTAAGACATGGCGATAATATCGCCGATATTATTTGAAACAGGGATAGGCGTGCCGGGGGCGTTGGTGTTCAAAGAGCGGTGGATAGCGCCGAAGGCGTGGGCGGCCATGACGATGACGCCGCCTTTCTTCTCCACGATTTTCCGGCTCTCTTCCTCGAATTCCTTGGGGTTCTTCTCCAGGTAGCCGGCGCAGTGGGTAACGACGACCACTTTACAGCCTTTAAAAACGTCCACGGCTTTCAGGGCGGTGGCAAGGGTGCTGGAAGCGACGACGAAGGTCTTGATGCCCAGGACTTCCCCGCGCTCTCTGGCGAGCTCCAGCGTGCTGTCGGTATTTTCTTTGCCTGGTTTTTCATAATAGGTAGTTTTAGATTCCATAATGCTCCTTTTAACGTGGTTATTCCGGCCTGGCCACGTAATTCCTTAAAGTGCCGATGTTCTCTATCGTTACCTCGACGATGTCGCCCGGCTGCATCGGGCCGATGCCGCTGGTGGTGCCGGTAGCGATAACGTCCCCGGGCAGCAGCGTCATGACCCGGGAGATAAAGCTCACCAGCTCGTAAACCGGGAAAATAAGTTCGCTGGTGCTGGTCTTTTGCTTAATTTCCCCGTTAAGGCGCGTTTCCAGCGCGAGATTAGAAGGGTCGAGTTCCGTCTCGATACACGGGCCGATGGGGGCGAAAGTGTCGAAGCCCTTGGCGCGCGTCCACTGCTTATCCCTGGCCTGAATATCGCGCGCGGTCACATCGTTAACGCAGGTATATCCCAGGATATAATCGGGGGCATCCTTTTTGGATATGTTACGCGCGAGCGACTTGATAACTACGCCCAGCTCCCCTTCGTAATCGACCCTTTCCGATGACGGGGGATAGATGATTTTATCTTCGTGGCCGATGACCGCGGTGGGTGGCTTTAGGAAGATGAGCGGTTCCGACGGTATCCGGTGGCTCATTTCCTCGCCGTGGCTCCGGTAGTTCACCCCCAGGGCGACTATTTTGGACGGCATGCAGGGCGCCAGGAGCCGTGTATCGGTGGGGCGGTAGAAGCTGTGGGTCAGCTTGATACCGTCATATGGGGGACCGGCCAGTCCCTGTATCATATCGCCGTCGATAATACCGTATTCTATATTAAATCCGTTGGTAAACCTTATGATTTTCATATGGTGAGTTTATCATCTGGCTGTGGAGCATTTCAAGCATTGACCCTGTATGCTTATAAAAACGTGAGGTTCCTAACCAATTTCAAGTGTAATAATTGCCCGCCGACGTTCATTATGTTATATTTTGATATATGAAATCAGAAGCAAGTTTTATCCCTGATGGCGGGGTTACCTCACCCAAAGGTTTTCTAGCCGGCGCGGTAAAAGCCGGTATCAAATACGCTGACAAAAGACGTCTTGACCTGGGAATACTGTTTTCCGAGGCTCCCTGCACGGCGGCGGCGGTCTTTACCACCAACCTGGTTAAAGCGGCCCCGGTATTATTAGACCAGCAGCGGCTGAAGTCAGGCAAAGCCCGGGCGGTGGTCATGAACAGCGGCTATGCCAATGCCTGTACAGGTGCGCAGGGCATGGCGGACGCTATAGAGATGACGGAAATGACCGCCCGTCATACCGGCGTTTCAACGGAAGATGTTTTAGCCGCCAGTACCGGCGTTATCGGTCCTGTGTTTCCGATGGAACGCATCAGGACGGCGATACCGAAAATTAAACTTACGGTTGAAGGTGGTCATGACATCGAACGGGCGATTATGACCACGGATACCGTGCCTAAAGAAGCCGCGGTAAAAGTGGGCGACTATACCATCGGCGGAATTTCCAAGGGGGTGGGCATGCTCCATCCCGATATGGCCACCCTGCTCTGTTTTTTAACCACCGATGCTAATATCGAAGCCGGTTTTCTGAAACAAGCTTTACGCAAAGCCATGGATATTTCTTTTAACATGATATCCGTTGACGGCGATGGCAGCACTAATGATACCGTGCTCATCATGGCTAACGGCATGGCCGGCGGGAAACAAATCACTAAAAGTAGCAAAATGGCTGATATATTCCAGGATGCGCTTAATAAGATATGTATTTACCTCGCTAAAGAAAATGCCCGCGACGGCGAAGGCGCGACCAAATTAATAGAAGTTACGGTCAGCGGCGCGGCCAACCTGAAAGATGCCCGGCTGGCAGCCCGGACGATTGTCGGTTCGTCGCTGGTTAAAACGGCGGTGCATGGCTGTGACCCCAACTGGGGGAGAGTAATAGCGGCGGCGGGGCGCAGTGGCGCTATGATGGAGCCGGATAAAGTTGAACTGGAAATCGGCGGCGTGACACTATTTAAAGACGGAGCGCCGGTGCCTTTCGAGGAAAAGGAAGTTGCCAAATACCTGGGCGGTAAAGAAGTGTCTATAGCGCTAAATCTCCACCTCGGCCGGGCTAAAGCTATGGCCTGGGGCTGCGACCTCTCGGCGGAATATGTGAAAATCAACGCCGAATACACGACTTAATTTAAGTCTTGAAAAAGTGTAAATCCAAATCTCTCCCTTTACAAGCGGTGCGAGAAAAGATATAATTGCTTTTTAAAACTCTGGAAAATAAATGAAAAACGTAATCGTTATTAAAATAGGCGGGTCTACCTTCGGCAGCGGGGATACGACCATCGAGGATATTGTTGCCCTTCAGAAACAGGGCAAGTCCCTGGTGGTGGTTCACGGCGGCGGTAACGCTGTCACCGACTGGCTCAAGCGACTGGGTGTGGCCACGAAGTTCGTCCGCGGCGAGCGCGTTACCGATAAACCGACGCTGGAGGTGGCTACGGCGGTACTCTCCGGCCTGGTCAATAAAGAAATCACCGCGGCCATCAATGTGCGCGGCGGGCGCGCCTGCGGCATCAGCGGCGTCGATGGCGCTCTTATCGAAAGCGGCGTGAAAAATCCTGATATGGGCTTCGTAGGTGCGGTGGTTAAAGTGAACCCCGCTGTTTTGGAAGCTTTGCTTAAGGCGGGCTTGGTTCCCGTTGTTTCTCCCGTGAGCCTGTATGCGATAGACCGGCCGGCTGATGCCCCTCTGCTGGTCAATGTTAACGGCGACCCCGTGGCTGGCGATATCGCCGCGGCGCTTAAAGCGGCCAGGCTCGTTTTCCTGACGGACGTGGCCGGTATTGCCGATGCTTCCGGCAAAGTGCTATCCCGTCTTTCCGATAAAGAGGTGGAAGCCCTGATAGCGTCAGGCGTGATATCCGGGGGGATGATTCCCAAAGTTAACGCCTGTCTCCAGGCTTTAAAGGCCGGCGTTAAAACCCGTATTATAGATGGTAGAAAACCGCACACTTTGCTCAAGGAGATTGAAGGCATCGACAGCGGCACGACGATATATAAAGAGAAGTGACAAATAACAAGTAGCAAGTAACAAAAGGGGAGGAGGGGATGGGTTTGATACTTGTCGGTTGATACTTGCTACTTAATAAAGAGGTAGAGACATGACTGACTGGATGGAGCTAGAAAAAAAGTATTATATGCGCACCTTTGAAAAGGTGCGTTTGCCGGTGGTACTGGTGAAAGGCAAAGGCGCCCGGGTCTGGGACGATAAAGGTAAAGAATATCTGGACTTTGTCGCCGGATGGGCGGTCAATTGTCTGGGGCACTCTCACCCCGTGGTGGTAAAGGCCCTCAACGCGCAGGCGAAACAGCTTATTCATACGTCAAACCAGTTCTATACCGTGCCCCAGTTGCAGCTGGCCGAACTATTAATGAAAAACAGCTGCCTGAACCGGGTGTTTTTTGCCAATAGCGGTCTGGAAGCCAACGAAGGCGCGGTTAAGCTCGCCCGCCGCTATGGTAAACTCAAGCTGAACGGCGCTTATGAGGTTATCACCACCTTCGGTTCCTTTCACGGGCGCTCCCTGGCGATGACGGCCGCCACCGGACAGGAGTCGTTCCATACACCTTATACACCCATGCCGGAAGGATTCATCAATGTAAAGAATAACGACATTGATGCGATAAAGGCGGCCACCACTGCCAAGACCTGCGCCGTGATGCTGGAACCTATACAGGGGGAGAGCGGCGTCATCGTGCCGGATGTTGATTACCTCAAGAAAGTTCGGGAGTGGTGCGATTCTAAGGGCATTCTGCTGATTCTGGATGAGATACAGACCGGCATCGGCCGTCTGGGGACGCTCTGGGGCTACCAGTCATTCGGCATCGAACCGGACATTATGACCCTGGCCAAAGGACTGGCAGGCGGCGTGCCTATCGGGGCGCTGCTGGCTAAAGAAAACTGTTCTGTTTTTGTCCCCGGCGACCACGGCGGCACTTTTTGCGGCAATCCGCTGGCCTGCGCCGTCGGCTATGCCACGCTGAAGTATATCATTGATAACGATATTCCCGGCAGCGTTAAAAAGGTAGGGCAATATCTCATGGAGGGGTTGCTCGGATTAAAGAAAAAATACCCGTTCATCACCGAGGTTCGCGGGCGCGGTTTGTTGGTAGCTGTAGAATTTAATAGCGAAATAGCGCCTACGGTGCTGATGGCCTGTCTCGAGAATGGCTTGCTGGTTAATAAACCGAAGCCCAACGTTATCCGCCTGATGCCGCCGCTGATTATCAATAACAAAGATGTCGACCGGGCGATTGGTATCCTGGACAAAGTATTCTCTGGAATTGTCAGGTAAATGTGTTAGAATAAATAAGAGACGAAAATGTTAAAGAAAACAGGCTGGCGGGGAATGGTGGTGATTCTGGTGGTGTGTGTCCTGCTGGCCACTGTATGGCTGACATTATTCGGTTTAGAGGAAGGCATGTCTAACGATATAGGTATCCAGTCCCCCAGTTTACCAGCCGGCGATTATTCTTCGGTGCCGCAATCGGTGATTGATAGCGCCGTCGAGCTGGCCACCGGGCTGGTTGGCAATAGCCAGGAAAAACTGCAAAATACCGTTGACCAGTTCCTGACGGCGTATGAAGAGGCTAAAGGCAGGGATTTTGTTATCGTCTTTAACTCCGGGGGATGGGGCTGGAATATCTCACAGGCCTCCGGCTGGGGCAGTATTCTCGACGGCATTACATCACAGCTGGAGAGCCAGGGCTATCAAACGATGGTTATGAATTACCGGCGGACGAGCAGCGGTTTGTCTGGAATTATGAGAGAGTTTATGGAAGCCGTTACCAGATATCCTCACAAAGCCAGGTATCTGGCTGCGCGTATTGAGTTTCTCACCGCTAACCTTCCGAACCTGAGGGTAATTATCACCGCGGAAAGCACCGGGACGGTTATCACAGATAAAACCATGGGTATTCTCAAAAATGACTCGCGGGTTTACAGCATCCAGACCGGTACGCCTTTCTGGCATAAATCATCCTCTCTTGAGAGGACTTTATTGATGAATACCAATGGCGCGATTCCCGATGCTTTCAGCTACGGTGATATCCCGGCTATGGTCTGGACTACCGTTAAGAGCTGGTTCGGGATGTCTTCTCCGAACGATAAACCAGGGCACGTTATGTTCTGGTTAAAGGCGCCGGGGCATGACTATTCGTGGCAGTATCCCGGTGTCTACAATAAAATAGTCGAGTTTATTAAAAATAATTTCGGGCAAAACGAATAACGGAGGCACGGTGTGACGGATAAGGTGGTACTGGCTTATAGCGGCGGACTCGATACCTCGGTAGCCATCAGATGGCTGCATGAAAAATATAACCTGGATGTCATTGCTGTTACCATAGATGTCGGGAATGAAAAGGACTTTTCCGCAGTCAAGCAGAAAGCGCTGAAAGTGGGCGCCATTAAAGCGCTGGTGATTGACGGGCAGGAACTCCTGGTCAAATATTTTATTTTCCCGGCGCTCCAGGCTAACGCTCTTTATGAGGGACAGTATCCCCTGGCCACAGCGCTTACCCGGCCGCTCATGGCCAAGCTGCTGGTAGATACGGCGGCGGCGGAAGGGGCGAAGATTATTGCCCACGGCTGCACGGGTAAGGGGAATGACCAGGTGAGGTTCGAGGTAGGCATTAATTCGCTGGCGCCGGAAATTAAAATTCTCGCTCCTGCGCGCGAGTGGGGCATGAACCGGGAAGAAACGATTAAATATGCCCAGAAATATAATATTCCGGTTCCTGTTACCAAGAAGAGCCCGTATTCCATCGATGAAAGCCTTTGGGGCCGGGCTATCGAATGCGGCGCTTTAGAAGACCCCTGGGTCGAACCCCCGGCTGATGTCTATACCTGGACCAAGTCTCCGGCGGAGGCCCCGGATGAGCCGCAATACGTGGAAATCGGATTTGAAAAGGGAGTCCCGGTGACCGTTGACGGCCGGAAAATGGGTGGGATTGACCTGATTAAAAAAATGAACGATATCGCCGGACGGCACGGTATAGGCCGCATCGACCACATCGAGAACCGCGTCGTCGGTATCAAGTCGCGGGAGATTTACGAGGCGCCCGCGGCTGTTGTCCTGATTCAAGCCCACCAGGCGCTCGAAGCCATGACCATGTCTAAAGACCAGTTGCGCTTTAAACAGAAGGTGGCGGTGGAATGCGCCGACCTCATCTATAACGGCTTGTGGTTCAGCCAGCTTAACCGCGACCTGTCCGCTTACATTTTAAGCTCCCAGCGCTATGTGACCGGCACGGTCAGGGTGAAGCTCTTTAAAGGCACATCAACTGTGGTCGGGCGGAAATCGCCTTGGTCGCTTTACAATCTCAGTCTGGCCACTTATGATAAAGGCGACAAGTTCAACCAGAAAGCCGCCGAGGGCTTTATCCATATCTGGGGACTATCGGTCAAGACCCAGGCGCAGGTACAATTATTAGCGGATAAAGAAGGGCCGCTCAGTATTATGGGGCCTGAAGAAGCTAAGGAAAAGTAAAATGAGTCATATTCGCGGACGATTCAGCAAACCGGCGGATAATCTGGCGGCAAAGTATACCGCCTCGCTCCCCTTTGACCGCCGCCTCTACCCGTATGACATTGCCGGCAGCATCGCCCACGCTAAGATGCTGGCCAAACAGAACATAATAACCGAAGATGAGGCTAAAACAATCATCGATGGGTTAAAGGCCATCCTCGGAGAAATAGAGCAGGGCACATTTGAGTTCAAAGCCGAGTTTGAAGATATCCACATGGCCATCGAATCCCGCCTTATCGAAAATGTGGGAGAGGTGGGGCGCAAGCTCCATACCGCGCGCTCCCGCAATGACCAGGTGGCGCTGGATACACGGCTCTTTGTTACCGAGGCGATTGCCGATACCATCAAAGCCCTGAGGAGTTTCCAGAGGGCGCTCCTCGACTTGGCCGAAGCTAATAAAGATGTTATTCTACCGGGATATACGCATTTGCAGGTGGCACAGCCGGTGCTGCTGGCGCACCATTTTCTGGCCTATTTCGAGATGCTGGAGCGGGATATCGCCCGCTTTAGCGATTGCTTTAAAAGAGTGGACGTGCTGCCCCTGGGCAGCGGGGCGCTGGCGGGCGTTGCCTATGATATTGACCGCGACTTTGTGGCGCAGGAACTGGGCTTTAGCCAGGTCAGCCGCAATAGCCTCGATGCCGTAGCCGACCGCGATTTCGTGCTGGAATATGAGGCGGATGCTGCCCTGTGCATGATGCATCTTTCCCGCCTGGCGCAAGAACTGACGCTATGGTCCTCGGCGGAGTTTGGTTTTATCGAACTCGATGATGCCTTTACCACCGGCAGCAGCATCATGCCGCAAAAGAAAAACCCGGACGTGGCCGAGCTGGCTCGGGGTAAAACCGGGCGGGTTTATGGTCATCTAATGGCCTTGCTCACGACCATGAAAGGACTGCCCCTTGCCTATAACAGCGACATGCAGGAAGACAAAGAGGGACTTTTCGATACCGTGGATACGCTCCTGAATACGCTGGGGGTTTTTACCGGTATGCTGAGTACCATAAAGGTTAAAGGGGAAAAGATGCGTCTGGCAGCGGAGCGGGGTTATATTTTAGCCACCGACCTGGCCGACTATCTGGTGAAAAAAGGCGAGACATTCCGCGCGGCGCATGAAATCGTTGCTAAACTTGTTAACTCCGCCGCTAAAAAGGGAAAAACATTTGCTGAACTTAACGTAAAGGAATATCAAAAATTCTCGACGCTATTCGGGAAAGATGTTTACGAAATTACCGTGGAAACTTCGCTGGCCGCCAGGGATGTCATCGGCGGCACGGCTCCAAAGCGGGTAAAACAGGCGCTGATAAAAGCAAGGAAGATGGTGGGAAGGGGATAGGCTAGGCGGCTTTGGTTGCTTTATTCTGCGTGCGCAGACAGCGTGTACACACATTGAGGCGCTTTGACTGTCCGTCAATGATTAGATGAGCGGGATGAACATTAGCTGTCCAGCGGCGGTTGGTGTGGCGTTTTGAATGGCTGACGGCATGGCCGAACTGGAGTGATTTCCCGCACAATTCACACTTCAATTTAATAGTCTCCTTGATTATTCTGAGTAACTGTTGTATTATTCTCCTACATAGTAGCATAATGCGTCTGGATTGGCAAGACGCATGTTTTCACTGGACATAAATTTGGTACATATCTAGCAAGGACGGTGATAAATGAGCCAAATAACATCTTTGGCCGGACAGGACCTGAGAGACATGTTCTCAGCGGCCACTTCGTGGCTGGAAAAAAGCTCGGCGGATATCGATGCACTGAATGTATTCCCGGTGCCGGACGGCGATACCGGGACGAATATGATGCTCACCATGCGTTCTACTATGGAAGAGGCATACCGCGCCCCTGACCATAGCGCCTCGGGAGTCGCCCATGCCATGGCCAAGGGTGCCCTGATGGGGGCGCGCGGCAACAGCGGTGTCATCCTTTCACAGATATGGCGGGGTCTGGCACAGGGGCTGGATGATAAAGAGTCTTTTGACGCTTCAGGCCTGGCCGTGGCTTTACAGCAGTCTGTCGCCACCGCGTATAAAGCGGTATCTAACCCGGTGGAAGGAACGATGCTGACGGTTATCAAGGACGCCGCTAATGCCGCCGAATCCCGGATTGAAGAGGGCGACGAGGATATTATTTCGGTGCTGGAGGCCACGGTAAATGCCGCCGGCGAGTCCGTAGCTAAAACTCCCACGCTGCTTAAAGTGCTGAAAGACGCCGGTGTAGTTGACGCCGGTGGGCAAGGCCTTTATACGATTCTTGAAGGGGCGTTACGCTATCTCAAAGGGGAGACAGAAGCGATGCGTCTCCGTAAACCCCAGATTATCGTCAGCGAGATACATGCAACGACATCGGTGCCAATCGGGCCGGTTGAAGAAGTGCCCTACGGCTATTGCACCGAGTTCCTCTTAAAAGGGGACAAGCTGGAGCCGGAAATTCTCCGCAAGCGGCTGGAAAAGAAAGGCGAGTCACTCATCGTCGTCGGCGATGACTCGGCGGTGCGTATCCATATTCACACTCTCACTCCCGGCCATATCATCGATCTGGCTACGAAACTGGGAACTGTGCACCAGGTGAGCATCCGCAACATGGATGAGCAGCACCAGGACTTCCTGGAGATGCAAAAAGAGAGATTGCCTACCACCGATACGGCCGTAATTGTGGTGGTTTCCGGAGACGGCTTGACCGATGTCTTCGGCAGTCTGGGAGCGGCGGCGGTCGTTCCCGGCGGCCAGACGATGAATCCGAGCACCAAGGATATCCTGCAGGCGGTGGAATCGGCGCCTTCAGAACAGGTTATTATTTTACCAAATAATAAAAATATCATCCTTACCGCTAATCAGGTGCAGAACCTGACACAGAAAAAGGTCCTGGTAGTGCCTACAAAATCTGTTCCGCAAGGTGTGGTGGCGCTGCTGGCGTTCGATTACGAGGCGGACTTTAATACTAACGCCCGGATAATGGAAAATGCTCTGTCATCGGTTAAGACTATCGAGGTTACCCGCTCCGTACGAGCTACAAAGATAAACGGCCTTAAACTCCGGCGGAGACAGCCCATCGCCTTGCTCGATGATGAGCTTATCGCGGCGGGAGAAACCGACATCGAAGTTATTGATAAAGTATTATCTGACATCGAACTTGAGCAAGCCGAGGTCATCACGATTTACTATGGCTCTGACGCCGAAGCATCCGAAGCCGAGGAAATCAGCACCTATATCATCGAGACACACCCGCATCTGCAGGTCGAAGTTATCCGCGGCGGACAGCCGCATTATAACTATATCGTTTCAATCGAGTAGGGAGGTATAACGTCGGTATGGTAGTAAAAATAGTCACTGATACCCTATCTGATATTACCGGCGACCTTACCTCTGAAATAGGGGTTACCGTTGTCCCTCTCTACGTGCGCTTTGGAGAAACTTTGTACCGCGACCGGGTGGAGATAAGTACCGATGAATTCTACCGCCGGCTGATTAATGAGGGCGCTTTCCCCTCGACGACACAGCCGACCCCTAATGATTTCCTCGAAGTGTATAAAAAGCTGTCCAAAGAAACTGATGAAATCCTGGTTATCGTGGTTTCGAGCAAGCTCAGCGGCACCTATCAATCGGCAATTCAGGCCAGGGAGCTTTTAAAAAGGGAGTGCCGGATTGAGGTGGTCGACTCGCTGTCGGTAGCTATGGGTGAAGGGTTGCTAGTTATTGATGCCGCCAGGGCGGTCAAAGAAGGTGCCAAGCTGGATGAGGTTACCGCAATGACACGCAAGGCTGTGTCGCGTTCGCACCTTATCGCTTATTTCGATACTCTGAAATACCTCGCCCGGGGAGGGCGTATCGGCAAAGCGCAGGGTCTCCTTGGTTCGATGCTGTCGGTAAAGCCGCTCCTTACTATCAGGGAAGGTGAAATGGCCCCGCTGACAAGGGTTCGTTCGTTCAGTGCCGGTTTAGACCATGTCTACAGCATGGTGGCCGCTTATCCAAACATCAAACTACTGGCCGTGGAGCATTCTACCTCGCTGGAGAACGCCAATAAAATGGTGGAAAAACTCAGTTCAATCTTTCCTAAAGAAAAGATTTACAGGTCGGTTATCAGCCCCGTCGTCGGCACTTACGCCGGCCCCGACGCTATGGCGATTTCGTTCCTCGAAGCTGAAAAGTAATAACGACGGTAAAAACTGTAATTGATGGTGCTTCAGATATTTCTTTATTCGCGTCCGTGCTTTTACTCCGTGTTTTGTCTATAATAGTGGCGAAACACCTTATTTATGAACGCCGAATCTTTACGTAAAATCCTTGAACTGGAAAAACAGCGTGGTTACGCTGATGCCGCCGTTTTCGGCGGGCTGGACAAATTCCTGCGCCAGTGGTCGGAACAGGCGGCGGCTTCGGTGGCCAGCCCCGTGTTATTACGGCGTTTCCGCAAGCTTTTCAAGACCGAATACGCCGCTTTAAGCGTTGAACAGCGAAAGCAGTGGGCGCAGGACGTCCTCGCTTTCCTGAACGAATTGGAAAAGAAGGACAGCGCCGCTACGCCCGTTAAAAGTAAAGCGTCTCACCCTCCCAAAAAACCACCCACCAGAGCTAAAAAACCCGCGGTAATTACAGCCTCGTCAGACCTCGAAGCGTCTATTGCTGTTGTTAAAGGTATCGGCCCAGGTCTGTCTACTAAATTTACCAAGCTGGGCGTAAAGACCGTACGTGATTTGTTGTACTTTTTCCCCCACCGCCACCTCGATTACAGCAAGTTAAAATCTATCGCGCAGTTGGCCGAGGGCGAAGAGCAGACCATTATCGCTAACGTCTGGCAGGCAAATGAAACGCGTCCGGGCGGACGCCGCAGCGCCGAGGCCATTGTCGGTGATGAAACGGGCAATATCCGTGCGGTCTGGTTCAATCAGCCCTACCTGGCTAAAACGCTGACGACCAACAGTAAAATCATTCTCAGCGGTAAAGTCAGCGCGTACCACGGGCGGCTGATGTTCGTTTCGCCGGACTGGGAGATAATGGAAGGCCAGGACCTCGTCCACACGGCGCGGCTGGTGCCGGTCTACCCGCTCACACAGGGACTACGCCCGCGGCAAGTCCGGCGGTTGATGAAAGATTTCGTCGACCTCTGGGCAGGCCGCGTTAATGACTACCTGCCTTCGGCGTTGCGAAAGCGCCTGGACTTTCTGGAGCTTCCAGCCGCCATCAGCCAGGCGCATTACCCCGATGACGAAGCGCTTAAGGATAGAGCCAGGGTGCGTCTGGCCTTCGACGAGCTTTTCCTGCTCCAGTTGGGTGTGATGAGGAAAAAACGGGACTGGCAGGAGACTCGTCCGGGCAGTCCGTTCGATGTTAAAAAAGCTATTTTAGATAAATTTTTAAACTCGCTGCCTTTTAAACTGACCGCCGCCCAGGCTAAAGTGCTCGGGGAGATAGAGGCTGACCTGGGACGGTCATTGCCGATGTGCCGCCTGTTGCAGGGCGAGGTGGGCAGCGGCAAAACAGTGGTGGCTTTGGCGGCCCTGCTGCTGGCGGCGGCTAATGGCTTTCAGGGGGCTTTTATGGCGCCGACCGAAATCCTGGCCGAACAGCATTTCGCCACCATCGGCGGGCTCCTGGCAAAGATAGGTTGGGAGGAGGGTGAGGGGAATGTAAAGAGCTACTACGGGCTTGGTGAGCATCCTCTGAAAATAGCCCTGCTTATCGGTGATATCCGGCAGGCCGGTAAGCGCGCTTTACAGAAGCAGATAGCGGCCGGCGAAATAGACATCGTTATCGGCACGCACGCCATCGTGCAAAAAGGGGTGGACTTTAAAAAGCTGGGACTGGCGGTAGTGGACGAACAGCACCGCTTCGGCGTTGAGCAGCGTTCGGCTTTACGGGAGAAAGGCTTTAATCCCCACATGCTGGTGATGACGGCTACGCCGATACCGCGGACGCTGGCGCTGACGCTTTACGGCGACCTTGACCTATCTGTGATTAATGAGCTGCCTCCGGGCAGACAGACAATTAAAACAAAGTGGCTCCGACCTGACCAGCGTGAAAGCGCCTACGCCTTCGTGCGCAAACAGGTGGCCGCAGGACGCCAGGTCTTTATTCTCTGTCCCCTCATTGAAGAGTCGGACTCTATCGCCGCGCAGGCGGCAGTGGCTGAATATGAGCGACTATCACGTGACGTCTTCCCCGATTTAAAACTAGGCCTGCTGCACGGGCGGCTATCGTCTAAAGACAAAGACGCCGCCATGGAAAGCTTCCGCTCTGGAGAGTTGGATATATTGGTGTCCACGCCGGTCATCGAGGTCGGTATCGATATCCCCAACGCCACGGTCATGTTCGTTGAAAGCGCCGACCGCTTTGGCCTTTCCCAGCTGCACCAGTTCCGCGGTCGCGTAGGGCGGGGTAAAGAGCAGAGCTACTGTATGCTGCTGGCGGAAAACCCCTCGGAAGTCGCCCGGCAACGCCTTGACATAATAGAGAACACGCAGGATGGTTTTAAGCTGGCCGAAGAAGACCTGAAAATGCGCGGCCCGGGTGAGTTCTTCGGTACGCGTCAGAGCGGCCTGCCCGACCTGCGTATGGCTAAAATCTCCGATGTCGCTTTACTGGAGATGGCGCGCAGTGAGGCCGTCAAACTATTCCAGGAAGACCCGGACTTTAAAAAAGCTGAACACAGGCCGCTCGCCGGAGAGTTAGCGCGTGTGTGGGCCGGCGCCGCCGAGTGGAGTTAGCGCCCGGTTATGAAAACAGACATAATGAAGATTGGTAAATTAAGTTGAAGATAGAGTAAGATAAGTAAGAAAATAGATTTAATATCTTATAATTTCTTTATCGTAACTTAATGCTTTCTTTACGCCGCCTCACAGGATATGATGATATACTTTTGACTATGAAATTACATATGAAGAAAAACCTGATTAAATATCTATTAGTCGCATTGGTCGGACTGGTCACCCTTGATGGCGTGCTGACGGAGTTCCTGGTGGGTAAAGGGGCGGCGCGGGAAGCTAATCCTCTGTTACAGCCGCTGGTAGGCGATATCGGCTTTATGATTCTCAAGGTAGTCGGCGCTCTGCTGTGTGCCTTTATTCTCTGGGATGTTCACCGGCGTTTTCCCAGGGTGGGGATAATCGCCACCTGGATTGCCGTGGCCGGTTACGCGGTAATTGTGCTCTGGAACACCAGTCTTATCCTTCTAGTATAAGTTCCGCAGCATCAATATTTTCCTGGCGTCGCCAGAGCGGTATCATTTCGGGTATCTTTTCTACGAACTGGACTTCACGCGGCAGCTTGTAATCGGCCATGCGTCCCTGGCAATAGTGGCGTATTTCCTGCTCGGTAGCTGTTTCTCCCGGCTTTAAACGTACCAGCGCTTTCACTGTTTCCCCCCGCACGATATCTATCGTCCCCTGTACTTTAACCTCGGCTATCTTGGGATGGGCGGACAGGACTTCTTCGATATCTGCGGGAAAGATATTCTGGCCTTTGAGAATGAGCATTCTCCGCTTACGGCTCGTAATGTAAAGAAATCCGTCTTTATCCAGCTTCCCGATGTCTCCGGTATGCAGCCAGCCGTGCCGCATGATTTCAGCGGTAGCTTCGGGCTTATGATAAAATTCCGTCATCACGGGGCCCCGTGTGACAATCTCTCCTTCATGGTTGGGCGGCAGTGGGTTATCATTTTCATCGAAAATTTTAATCTCCCAGCAGGGCATGGCCTTGCCCGATGAGCCTATAGGGGCGCTGTTATCGAGGGGACAAACGGTAATCTGGCAGACGGTCTCGGTCTGGCCGTAGACGTCCAAAATGTTGAAATTATAATACTGTTTGAAAAGTTTTACTACGACAGGCTCAAGCGGGGCGCCGCCGCTGAGGCATAAGCGTAGCGAGCTCAAGTCATGTTTGATGCCCTCGCGCTTGGCGACATTTATCATCAGCGAATAAATGTAAGGGACGCCCATATATATCGTGCCTTTTTCCCGCTCTACAGCTTCCATGAAGCTCTGCACCGAGCGCCCTGTGCCCGGCACTACCGCCACAGTGCTGCCTTTGTACATTGAGGCCATGAGCACCGCCGTCAGGCCGAACTGGTGGTACATGGGGAGCGCAAACTGTATGAGAACATCCTTTTCAGTCTGCCGGAGCACTTCCGCTGAGTTCATGGCCTCGGTGCAGATACTGCGGTGGGAAAGGGCGACGCCATGGGGTTTCTGGGTGGGTCCTCCGGTATAAGAAATAATGGCGATGTCGTCGGGTTTGATTTTCACATCTACCGGCTCGGGCGGATTATCAGCGATGATTTTGCTATAGACGGTAAATTTGCTGTCATAGGCAGGGTCGAAGGTTATCACATGCGTAACGGAGCTAAACCGGCCGATGTCCGGCAGCAGCGATTCCAGGGGGGGATTTTCCACCACCAGAACTTTCGGGCGGCAATCATTGAAAAGGCTGACCAGTTCATCGCCGATGTAGCGGGAATCAAGCGGAATGGCAATACCGCCGGCCTTCATTATCCCGAAGAAGACAACTACGAACTCCGGGTTGCTTCCCTGAATCATGGCCACGCGGTCGCCCTTTTTAACGCCCATACCGATTAACGCGTGGGCGAAGCGGTTAGAGTCCTCGTCCAGCTGTGCGTAAGAAACCCGGCGTTCTCCCATGCCAATCGCCGTTTTAGCGCCGAAGCGTCTGACGGCATCATCCAGCATCGATTTAAGGTTCATATCCCTTTCCAATTGACCTTTCTTTCGATTATCAGTCTATCGGCAAAGAAGTACAGGGAAGCTGAGCCGATGGCTTTCAAAGGGGCTGCCATTTCAAAATCGGGAGACTATTGTAGATAAGTCCAGTATATCAAAAATGAGCCGTTCTTGGAAAGTTTTTAAATTGACGCCGTGCCTGAAACCGTGTTAATTTAATTAAAGACACAACGCGGAAACGGAGCTATATCTGTGGTCGGTACGCCAATTCTCGCCATGAATGAAATAAGTAACCTGTTAGAGCGCCATCAGGATATTATTGCGAGCAGCGGTAAACCTGTCATCGGTTGGTTTTGCAGCTACACGCCGCTGGAAATACTGCTGGCGGCAGGGCTTTATCCCTACCGCATCCTCCCGGAACCGGGGAGAAATATTACACGGGCGGATAGCTATATCGACCGCAATTTTTGCCCCTATGTCCGCACCTGCCTTGGCGAGGCGCTGGAGGGAAAATACCAGTTCCTTAGCGGATTGGTGGTGGTTAATTCCTGCGACCCCATGCGGCGTATGTATGACGTCTGGCGCTATAATATCGGCGGCGATTTTAATTACCTGCTGGATTTGCCCCGCATTAACAGCGCCGATGCTGTAGCCTATTACCGCGAAAGTCTGCAAAATCTGATAGTGGAGATAGAGACACATTTCAAGGTGAAGATTACGGATACTGCGCTGACCGAAGCCGTTAAATCATTAAATACGAGCCGTTCTTTATTAAAGGAACTTTACCGGATAAATCGGGATAAAGGCCTGCTGTTAGCGGCGGCAGATGTACGGACGGTCGTCCGGGCGAGCACGGTACTGCCGGTAGACGTTTTCAACGGCCTTTTAAAGCGGTTGATAGGTGAGATAGGGGGATATGAGGTCGGAGTAGTCGAAAGCCCCCGGATTTTGATTACGGGCAGTGTCATGGATAATCCACGGATACTCGAGCTTATCGAGGAGTGCGGTGCTAAGGTTGTGGGCGATGACCTGTGCAATGGGACGCGGCAGTTCTGGGACACGGTCGAAAGCGCCGCTGATCCCTTAACGGATTTAAGCCGTCACTATCTTGGCCGTACGCCGTGCCCTCGCATGAAGGACGCGCCTAAAAGGTTCGACCACGTTCTTCGCATGATTGATGAGTTCCGGGTCGATGGAGTAATCTTTTACACGCTGAAGTTCTGCGACCCCTTCCTGTTCGATGTGCCGCTGCTCAAGGAACGGCTCGCTGAAAAGGGAGTCCCGACGCTGCGGCTGGAGGGCGATTACACGCTGGGGACGCTGGGGAGGGTCAGGACACGCATTGAAGCTTTTATCGAAATGTTGAGGCAGAATGTTCGGGCAGCTTAAAACGGCTCTAACCAGCCACGGTGTTAAGGCTAAAGCCTTGAAGCACCCTCTGGCCTATGAGCTCATGGCCAGACTGGGCAAACGCGTTTATGCGAGCCGCGGTAAAAACGCCCAGGGCATCTGGCTGGATTTTAACTCCCGGCAGATGAAAACCGCTTTGGAACGGAAGGGACTGGTGGTGTGGGGCAACGCCTTCTTCCCGTTCGAGCTGTTCTATGGTTTGGGAGTCACACCGTGTCACCCGGAAACTATCGCGGCCACCGCGGCCATTCTCGGCATGCACCGGGACGCTATCAATTGCGCCGAGTCTGGCGGTTATTCGTCCGATATTTGCTCTTTTTACCGCTGCGCTATCGGCCTGGATATGGAAGGCCTGCTGCCGCCGCCGGACATTGTTGTTTCCGCCTCTTATCTCTGCGACGGCGCGGTAAAATCGTTTAACAATGCCAGCCGGAAATATGGCTGTGAGCACTATTTGCTCGATGTTCCCTATCATCATACGGAAAAATCGCGGCAATATGTGGCCGGACAGCTGCGGGAACTGGCGCAGATTATCGCTAAAAAGCAGGGTAAGCCGTTTAGCGAGGAGAAACTGGCCGTGGCGCTAAGACTGTCTAACGAGGCGCGGGAGTACCAGCTGAAAATCAACGAGTTACGGAAGGTATCGCCGTGTCCTTTGTCTGGGGATGATGCTACCAGCTACATGATGGATATGCAGTTTTTTGGCCCCGGCAGTGAGACTGCGGTCACCTTTTATAAAGCATTGTACGAAGAAATTAAAGATAGAGTGGATAAGGGTGAGGGTGCGGTAAAAAAAGAGCGGTTCCGGCTGCTCTGGCTCCATTATATCCGCCCCTACTATCCTAACGAGATAATTTCGTACCTGGAAGCTAATGGTGCGTCTGTGTGTTTCAATGAAGCGACTCATGTGTATTGGGAACCGCTCGACCCGGAAAAGCCATTTCAGAGCCTCGCGGATAAGGTTTTATCCATCCCCAACGGCGGCCCGCTGGAACGCCGGGCGGAGCTGGCTTTAAAGCTGGCTGAAGAGTATGATGTCGATGGCGTTATCCACTTTTCACACTGGGGCTGCCGCCAGAGCTGCGGTGGGGAATATGTTATCCGCGATATGATGCGAAAAAAAGATATACCCATGTTAATACTCGATGGGGACGGCACCGATAGCCGGAACTATTCCAAAGAACAGACGAAACTTAGACTGGAAGCATTTCTGGAGATGCTGGAGGCAAGGCGATGATTACGGCCGGTGTAGATATCGGTTCTCTGACGGCTAAAGCGGTGATTTTGAGAGATAAGGAAATCGCCGGCTACGCGGTTATACCCGGCGGCGCTGATGTTACG
>PLLL01000074.1 GCA_003141235.1 Dehalococcoidia bacterium | reverse complement strand
CTCTTTGGCCAGTCGCCGCGCTATAATACCGGCGTCTTCGTTGCCGACGGTCACAATCTCATCGATAAGGTCTTTTCTAAATATATCGGGGATAAAACCGGCGCCGATACCCTGTATCTTGTGCGGCCCCATTTTACCTCCCGAAAGTACGGGCGAGCCTTCCGGCTCGACGGCGATGGCTTTAAACGTGGGCTTCCGGGCTTTAAGCACTTCGGTAATGCCGGTAATCGTGCCGCCGGTGCCCACGCCGGCGACCAGGATATCCACCCTGCCGCCGGTATCCCGCCAGATTTCCTCGGCGGTGGTCAGACGGTGTATCTCAGGATTGGCCGGATTTTTAAACTGCTGCGGCATAAAATAGCCGGGTGTTTTCGCGAGCTGCTCCGCTTTCTTTATCGCGCCCGGCATTCCATCAGCGCCAGGGGTAAGTACCACCTCGGCCCCAAGGATAGTCAGAAGCTGCCGCCGCTCTATGGACATCGTATCCGGCATGGTGAGGATAAGGCGATAGCCCCTGGCGGCGCATACGAAGGCTAAAGCGATGCCGGTGTTGCCGCTGGTGGGCTCAACGATGACGGTGTCTTTTTTAATAAGACCTTTAGACTCGGCATCAACAATCATAGCCACACCAATCCGGTCTTTGATGCTGCTTAAGGGGTTAAAAGACTCCAGTTTGGCTACCACTTCTGCGCCAAGGCCTTTGGTGACATGATTCAACCGGACGAGCGGCGTGTTGCCGATGAGCTCGGTGCTGTCGTTAGCGATGCCGCGTGTCAACTTTGGAATATTGACCGTTTTGTATTTTAACTTTTCAACTTTTATAGCTGTATTTTCCATATTCCTCCTTGAAAGTAGCAACTATCAAGTAGCAAGTAGCAAACCCCTCCCCCCTTGTTACTTGTCGGTTGTCACTTGCTGCTTTCATATATAGTACATCGAAGGCTCTTTTTGGCCTTTGCTTTGCTGTCTTGCCACAAGGTCCTGCAGCGTCGTCGCTTGCAGGAAATCATCCATGACGTCTTTTAACTCGCTCCAGATGTCCCGGGTAGCGCAAAACTCGGACCGCTTACAGACCTCCGGATTATCGATGCATTCCACCGGGGCCACTGAACCTTCGAGCAGATGGGTAATCTCACTTAATTTAATATCGCCCGGCTTCCTGGCCAGAGTAATGCCGCCTTTAGGCCCCTTGGTGCTGCGTATAATGCCGCCGGCAATCAGGGGGGCGATAAGCTGCTCCAGGTAAGGCAGGGAAATCTGCTGCTGCCGGGCGATGTCTTTTAAAGACATCGGATCCTTGCCCTTATGCAGAGCCAACTCCAAAAGCGCCCTGGTACCATAACGCGTGCGGGTAGATAATTTCACCGTGTTACCTCTGTTTCTTATTGTTGAGTATTTTCATCAACTTTATCAACTATAACATATTAAAATAATGATGTCAATGGGTTTTCAGGTGATTGCCACTTATGGGAGTTTCTGCTATTATGTGGGTAATTGAATTTAGAGTATAGGTTTTGGCAGGAAGCAGGCTTTAAACTACTGGCACAATTTAAGCTATCCCCTTCGCAAAATATTATAACTTGTCTGTAAAGCGGGGAAACGATATAAATATGGAACAGAAGCACAAGCCACTATTAAATATTAAGTTTGAAGGCCCAGCTATACATGATGGGCGTATCTTGTATGATGACCTCTCTATGTTTGTATCTAACATTCGCCTAGCAATCCAGCGTATAATAAACGGTATTCAAACTGGCGAATCGGTTAAAAGTGGAAGGCCTCTTAAAACAACACAAGTCCTCTCTGCCTTAGAAATTGTTTCTGTACGTAAGGGAAGTTTTCGGCTTGGGTTAGATTTACGTAGAAATGGTCAGGCATTCCCCGGAATGGACATGGGAGAAGAAGCCATTGACAAGCTTGTACTAGGTGTCAATTCCATAGCTAGAAATAAACCACTGCCTAAGGAATTTGACCAAGGTGTTTTAGTATCGTTGAGGGAAGCGGGACGTATCATGGATAGAGGGGTAGATATCGTTCATATTAACTCAAAAAGCGCCTTTGGCACAAGAAGAGCCATTTACGTACAAGATACAAGAAATACAATCATAAGAACTATAAACATTTACCAAAAAGAATACGCCATAATTGAGGGCCGGTTATTGGGAGCAGACTTAAAAGAAGATAAATTGCGATGTCGAATAGAGCCTTCAGTGGGAGAGCCAACCATATGTAAATTTGATGAAGGAATGGCTGAGCAGGTTATGCGTCTGATGAGGCGCTTTGTTCAGGCACGTGGTGAGGCTACTTTTGAGCCAATCACGAATAAAATTAGTTTATTCTATATCAGAGATTTGGAACCCATTGAAAGTGCCACAGGCATTACTGAGGCTCTAAATTCGCCTTTTTGGAGAATTAAAATTTTTGATGAACTGGCCAGAGAGCAAGATGTCCAGCCTATTGATGACCTATCCAAAATATCTGGTGGTTGGCCCGAGGATGAAGATATTGAACAATTCCTAGAAAGTATTAGGAGTACCAGACAGAATTGATAACACCCCAGACTATAACTAACTCTCACATTCTTGTAGATACAGATGTGTTCTCCTATCTTATGAAAGAGGATACACGTGGTGAGTTCTTTAAGCAATTTCTACATCATAAAAGTGCTGCAATATCTTTTGTTACTGTAGCTGAGCTATATTTTTGGGCATATAAGAAATCGTGGGGAACAAGTAGAATAACAGAGTTAGAAAATAAAATTAAAATGTATGTTGTGTTACCCTATGACTATTCCTTATGTCAGCGATGGGCTGGAATCAAGAACGATTGCGAAGCTAAAGGTTTTACTATTCACCAACATGACTGTTGGATTGCGGCGGCAGCGCTGAAATATGATTGTGCTTTAGCCACCAATAATTACGACCATTTCTGTCATGTCCAGAATTTAACTCTTATCTCCCCAGGCCCCACGATGTTCAAATAGATAAAAACGATTAGCTTTGCCGCCTTTTAGTCCCTTAATCTGTTTATCTTTGCGGCTCGATAATAACCTTTAACGATTCGCCCGCCCCGGCGACGAGGCCAAAGCCTAACCCTGTTTCCGCCAGGCTCAGGTGATGGGTAATCATTTCGGTCACGGGTAAACGGCGCGCCTGTATCAGCTTCAGCGCCGCGGTATAATCGGCGGGACTGCCGGCATAAGAGGTGGTCAGCGAAACATCGTTACGCCAGAAAACATCGTTAATCGAAAGCGGAAAAGTAACGCCGGGGCCGGTTGGAGCGAAGAATAATACCGTGCCGCCCCGCTCGACGGAGGCTAAGGCTTGTTTAACGGCAGACACCGCGCCGGTGCAGACGATGACAAGGTCGGACAGGTAGCCGCCGTTAACATCGCGCAGTTTTTCGGGCGAAAGTTCGGCGGCCTGAAAAACCGTATCCGCCCCGAGTTTTTTTGCCGCGGCCAGGCGGTAATCATTGACGTCCACCGCCGTGATAAGTCCGGCGCCAAGAGCGTGCGCCAACTGTACATGGAGCAGCCCGGAGATACCGCTGCCGATGACGAGCACGCTCTGTCCCGGCTGTAAATGCGCCCGCCTCTGCCCGCGCAGGACGCAGGCCAGCGGCTCGACAAAGGTGGCTTCTTCATAAGAAACATCATCGGGCAGGGTAAAGACGCCCCGATTTACATTTATCGGGGGGAGACGCACATACTCGGCGAAACCGCCGGGGTCGAAATTCGTCCGGCGCAGGGTATCGCAGACGGTCGGATTGCCACTCAAACAGTAGTGACAGGTGTTGCAGGGGACATGATGGGCGACGGCCACGCGGTCGCCGACTTTAGACGCTTTGACGCCCTCCCCTATTTCTACCACCTCGCCGGCGATTTCATGCCCCAGCACTAAAGGCGCACGGTCAAGGCGATACCATTCCATGACATCGCTGCCGCAGATACCGCTGGCGACGATGCGCACCAGCATTTCGCCCGGGCCGATGCGGGGCACCGGCCTCTCCTCGACGCGTACATCTTGATTGTTATACCAGACAGCGACACGCATATTTACCTCGAAGTAACAACTGTCAAGTAACAAGTATCAAGGAAGAAATAAGTGATAAGTATCAAGTCCATGTTTCACTTTTCATTTTTCGCGGCATCGTATATCTTTTGCGCTTTTTGAGGCGTGGCATTATCGTGGACGACGGCGCGTATGGCCTTAATCATGGCGACCGGATGGTCGTTCTGCCAGACGTTCCTCCCCAGGTTAACGCCGATAGCGCCCTTCTGGATGCCGTCATGGATGAAGTTGAATACCTCCATCTCCGTCTCGGACTGCGGCCCGCCTGCCATGACGACCGGCACCGGACAGCCCTTGACCACTTTTTCAAAGTTCTCGCACCAGTAGGTCTTCACAATGCGCGCGCCCAGCTCGGCGCAGATGCGGGTACTCAAAGCTAAATAGCGGGCGTCGCGCTTGTTCAGCTCTTTCCCTACCGCCGTCACCGCCATGACAGGTATGCCGTATTTTTCACCTTCGTTAACCAGTTTTGAAAGATTAAGCAGCGACTCTTTTTCGTAAGCCGTGCCGATAAAGACAGATATGCCCATCGCCGAGGCGTTCAGCCGGATGACTTCTTCGATATCGGTGGTAATGCACTCGTTAGCCAGGTCGGCGCCCACCATACTGGTGCCGCCGGACACGCGCAGGATAATGGGTTTTGATTTGACCGGGTCTATTACCGCGCGCAGCACCCCCCGGGTGACAAAGACACCGTCGGCATAAGGCATTATCGGTTCCAGAGTTTTACCCGGCTGTTCCAGGTTCCGGGTCGGCCCCTGAAAGTAGCCGTGGTCTATCGGCATAAAAACACAGCGTCCGTCCGCAGGAATCAGCTGCGCCAGGCGGTTGGCCATTCCCCATTCCATCATCGTTATCCTCCTTGAAAGCGTTGATGACAACATAACTAATTTAGGTGATGGGAACGTCTTTGTCAAACAGGGATGGCCCGCAATGACATTAAAAAAGGGGGTTCTTTCAGAGGGGAGAAGGGGGTGAGGAATAAAATATCAGGATATCCCCAGGGGAAATAACGGCGCCATTCTTGACACTCTCATTCGTACCGCATACAATTGTTTTGGATGCCGGGATGGCGGAATTGGCAGACGCAGCGGACTTAAAATCCGCCGGCTTAAAAACCGTGTGGGTTCGATCCCCTCTCCCGGCACCACAACAGGATTTAAATATGCCCGTTTGGTCAATAGTATTAATAGGCTACCTGCTCGGCGCTATCCCTACCGCCTATATCGCCGGGCGCATCATGGCGGGCGGGGACATTCGTCAGATGGGGGATGAGAACGCCGGCGCTGGTAACGCCTACCGCGAGCTGGGCCCCACGGCGGGTGTTATCGTGGGGGTAATTGATATCGCCAAGGGCACACTAGCGGTGGTTATCGCCCAGTCCGGTCACCTGTCCCAGAATGCCGTCATGTTGACCGGCGCCGCCGCGGTCATCGGGCATAACTGGCCGGTCTTTCTCGGGTTCAGAGGGGGGCGGGGCGTGAGCACCGCCATCGGTATCTTATTCGTTCTGGTAACGGTACCAATGCTGATAATGACCCTGCCTACTTTACTCATCCTCATCTGGAAAAAGAACGTTACCCCAACTATGGCCTTTCTCTTTATCGTGCTGCCATTCCTGGGCTGGTGGCTTAGAGTGCCACCGGCGCTCATCGCTTATGGCGTGGCGCTGCCGGCCCTGGTGGGCATTACCAGCTTCTTCCGGACAAGACCTAAGGTCCTGCGCCAGGCTTGAGCATCATCACAAAAATATAAAGAGGGAAATACTTGACTAAAAAAACAGGCCGGGGTCTGGTCCAGGTCTTCACCGGCAACGGCAAGGGTAAGACAACCGCCGCTGTGGGGACAATCGTCAGGGCTGCCGGCCACGGGTTAAAAGTGTTCCTGGTCTCTTTCATGAAAGGCACCTATGCTTACGGTGAATACAAGACCCTGTCACATATCCCCAACGTAGAAATCGCGCAATTCGGCCTGCGGAAATTTACCGATAAGGCCAATATCAATTCTGAGGAAAAAGAGCAGGCAGAAGCGGCGCTGGAGGCCGCCCGTAAAGCGGTAATGAACGGCATCTACGACCTGGTGGTGCTGGACGAGGTCAACGTAGCGCTAAGCTATAACCTCATCTCGTTGGACAAGGTAATCAAACTTATCGAGGATAAACCACCCCGCGTCGAGCTTATCCTTACCGGGCGCAATGCGGATAAAAAAATAATTGAAATAGCTGACCTGGTAACCGAGATGGTGAAGATCAAACACCCCTTTGACGAAGGCATTAAAGCCAGAAAAGGCATCGAATATTAACCAAACCATGACCAAACTCCTTTTAGCTACAAACAATAAAGGCAAGGTACGCGAATATCAAGCCCTGCTCAAAGGCATCCCTTATGAGGTAGTAACGCTTTCCGAATGCGGTATAACTACTGAAGTGGATGAGACCGGGCAGACCTTCGAGGAAAACGCCGCGCTTAAGGCCACCACATTCGCGAAAGAAAGCGGGCTGCTCACCATAGGCGATGATTCGGGGCTGGAAGTTGACGCTTTAGGTGGAGAGCCGGGGGTACGCTCTCACCGCTATGCCGGGGAAAACGCTACAGATGCAAATAGAAATAATTTCCTGCTACAAAAACTCAAGGGTGTACCGGAAATAAAGCGCACCGCCTACTTTCGCTGTGTTATCGCCATCGCCAGGCCTGGAAATAAGGCGGAGCTATTCTCCGGCGAATGCCGGGGACGCATTACTACCGCGCCGAGGGGCACCAACGGCCACGGTTACGACCCCGTCTTTTACGTTCCGGAGCTCGGTAAAACGATGGCTGAATTAACAATGGAAGAGAAGAATAAAGTGAGCCACCGGGCGCGGGCGGCGGAAAAAGCGCTGGAAGCGCTCAAGAGATTTCAGTAGGAACGTTAGCTGCTACCAATATTCTTTACCGACCGGTTTACCCCATTTGACCTCACTTGCCACATATTTCCGGTGTATTCTAGATACCACTTCTTCTAATTTATTTTTATTGTGAGCATGTTTTGCAGAAGAATTTGATATGTTATTCCCCATATCGTTGTAACTTGCTTTGAATTCCCTGATTTGCATGAGGTTGAGCGCACCCCCTCTACATAAAATCACCGACAGGCAGCCTCGTGACGCCACCGCTGAAGTTGAATATCCCGTCATGCGTAAAAAGGATAGTATCAAAGGGCGAGGCGATATCGCTGCATAAAGACAGCGCGAAAGCGTTATAGGCATTGACCAGAGCGGCTATCCCCAGCATACCGCTCGTCCGTATTTTCACGGCGGGTTCGCTTTCGTACATGGTCAGAAACATGGAGTTCAATAACGGCTCCGGGTACATTACCGCGCCTGACACGTTAAGCCTGATTCCCTTATTCTCGACGACATCAAGAATCACGGCGCTGCTTTCCCGATGAAAAATATAGACGTGGGCATCGGCGTTCGGTACGGAAAGGTTGCGGACTTCATCAAGCAGTTTGTCTTTAGGCAATTTCATGCCCGCCACTTTATTGAACACGGGGAAATAAGCGCCCCAGTTCCCCAGGCCGACGGCGAGGACGTCATCATGAATCTGGAAGAGCTTCCGGGTCGTCCCCTTCACCTTGCCGATGACGGCGCCGGACGTGTCAGGCACGGGTTTAAATACAATGCTATCCGTTGAAATGACAAACCCCTGAGGCCCCTGAACCGCGACGATGCTTGACATAGTGATATCCTTTCTAAATAATAAGTCCGAATCATTTTAGACTTTTTCCAATCATATATCAAACCCCCTTATTTCCCTCTCCTAGCTTGCGCTAACTTTTTCCTGTATAATACCCATTAGAAGGTGTCGTTATGACCGGACTTTCCGATTCTTTTCAGCGCCCCATCAACTATCTGCGCATCTCGGTGACCGACCGCTGCAACCTGCGCTGCGTCTACTGCATGCCGGAAGCGGGCGTCGAGCTCATGTCGCACTATGACATCCTCAGCTATGAAGAGATTTACACCGTCGTGAAGGCCGCCGCCGAGCTCGGCATCAACCGTGTCAGACTCACCGGCGGAGAACCCCTGGTCAGAGCCGGATTAACCGACCTTATCAGCCTGCTGGACAGCATCGAGACAATCGACGATATTTCACTAACGACGAACGGCATTTTACTTGCCCAGCACGCCGCCGAGCTTAAAGAGGCCGGCCTGAGCAGAGTCAACATCAGCCTGGATACCCTTAAACCCGATAGATTCCGGCAGATTACCCGCTGTGGCAGTCTCGGAGACACGCTTAAAGGAATCGAGGCAGCCGGCGAGGCAGGGCTTACCCCGGTGAAAATTAATATGGTGGTTATGGCCGGCATAAACGATGACGAACTTACCGATTTCGCCGCGAAAACAGTCAAAGACGGGTGGAACGTGCGCTTCATCGAGCTTATGCCTTCCAGCGCGAACGAACAAGTTTCTTCCAAACTGGTCTCAGTAAGTGATATGAGAAAGCGTATCGAGGCGATGGGCAAACTGGAGCCATCCCAGATAGAAGCCGGCAACGGGCCGGCCAAATACTTCCGCCTGCCCGGCACCAAAGGGACGGTCGGCTTTATCTCACCGGTCACGGAACACTTCTGTTTCCAGTGCAACCGGCTCCGCCTTACCGCCGACGGCAAACTGCGCCCCTGCCTTTTAAGCGAGGACGAAATAGACCTGAAGGAACCCCTGAGGAGCGGCGCTCCGTTGGAAGAACTGAAAACCCTGATTAGCAAGGCCATTGCCAGAAAACCGAAAGGCCACCATCTAGCTGAGGGAACCGGGCGCAAGGGACGGCCGTTCTCCCAGGTGGGGGGATAAGGGGAGGTAAGGTCATATGCGAACTAAAAGCACCCGGGCTCTGCCAATAGACATCGAAAAGCGAAGCGACCGGCCCGGGATAGCCGTCGCAGGGAAAAAGCTCACCCATATCGATAGCGCCGGACGGCCCCACATGGTGGACATTACCGGCAAGGCCGATACTGACCGCATAGCCGTAGCTAAAGGACTCGTCAGGATGCAGCCGGCCACTTTCAAGCTCATCAAACAGGGGGAAATCGCTAAAGGCGATGTTCTGGCGGTAGCGCAGCTGGCTGGCATTATGGCCGCAAAACGCACGCCCGACCTGATACCTCTCTGTCATCCGATTCTCATCGGCAGAGTCAATATAAAGTTTAAACCGGACGAAAAACAAAGCACCGTGGAGATTACCGCCACCGTTGAGAGCACCGGCAAAACCGGCGTTGAGATGGAGGCGCTCACGGCCACAGCGGTTGCCGCCCTGACGATATACGACATGTGCAAGGCCGTCGACCGCGGCATGAAAATAGAGAATATCCGCCTGGTGCGGAAAAGCGGCGGGAAAAGCGGGACGATAGAGCTTGAATAGTCCCCGAATTTGTTATATACTAATCCACCACTATTATTTGGGGGTGCGCAATGAAACTATCATGCCTTCAGGAGAACCTGAACCGGGGACTCAGCATCGTCGGGAGGGCGGTAGCCACCAGGACGACTCTGCCGATTACCAATAATGTGCTTCTTGCCGCCGAGGACGGACGCCTCAAGCTCGTGGCCACCAACCTGGAAATGGCTATCAGCTGCTGGATAGGGGCAAAGATAGAAGAGGAAGGCTCGATAACGGTGCCCGCCAGGCTTTTAACCGAATTTGTCAGTTCCCTGCCCAATGATACCATTACGATGAATCTTTCTCCCCAAACCAAGACCCTGGGGTTGAAATGCGCCCGCTTCGAGGCCCGTATCAGCGGCGTCGACGCTAAAGATTTCCCCCCGATTCCGAATATCGAAGACGGCATTACGACTAAAATTGAAGTTGAGGCCCTGCGGCTGGGCATTAACCAGGTTGTTTTCGCAGCAGCCACAGAGGAATCCCGGCCGGTGCTTACCGGCGTCGATGCCCAGTTCGAAGGCAGTACATTAACACTGGCGGCAGCCGATGGTTTCAGGCTCGCTGTCCTCAAAGTGCCCATTACTAACAGCGTCAGCCAGAAGACAGAGGCCATCATACCGGCACGGACGCTGGCGGAACTCAACCGCCTCATCGGCGACCAGGAGGAGACCGTCGATATTACCCTCAATCCCAACAAGAGTCAGATACTCTTCCGGCTGAAGAGCGTGGAGCTGGTATCCCAGCTCGTCCAGGGGACCTTCCCCAACTACTCCCAGCTAATCCCCAAGAGCTACAATACGCGGGTAATCGTGAATAGAGACGATTTCCTGCGGGCTACCAAGACCGCCTCGATTTTCGCCCGCGACGGCAGCGGCATCGTCCGCCTGGTGGTAACGCCGGGCAGCGAGAGCAACCCCGGTAAAATCGCCGTTTCCGCCCGTTCGGAAGAAATCGGCGACGACGTCGGGGAAATCGACGCGACGGTAGAAGGCGATGATTCCAAGATTGCTTTTAACGGCAAGTACCTGACGGATGTCCTGAGCGTGCTTAAAGAGGCGCAGGTAGCGCTGGAGACCACCAGCCCTTCCAGCCCCGGCCTTATCCGCCCGGTAGGCGCGGATAACTACACGCACGTGGTTATGCCGATGTTTGTCCAGTGGTAATAAATTTCGCTTCACTTTGTTCACTGATTGAGCAAACGGTGAATTTCAGGGAAGTGGGTTATTGCTTGCCATGTGTGGGCATGGTAGGCTTCAGGTAGGGGCCGGGCTCTGGCGTAACATTAATCCGTGGTCGTTTGCTTTAAAAAAGGTGGTTTATAATCCAAGCCGAGTAAGCTGTATGCTCTCTTCTGCAATTGGTTTAAATATAAAGCGAGCTTTCTTTTATCCGCTGGAGACAGAGAGGAAAATACCATCTCAATTGACTCTCTTGTCACTCTTTCATATATGTCCTTCCCCTTTTTGGTCATAACCACTTTATAAACCTTATTCTTGGGAATTTTTACCTTTTTTACCAGCCCAGTTTTTTCCATTCTTATAACCAGAGTAGATACAGAATGGTGTTGACGCAATGTAAAAGAAGCTATTTGAGTCATGGTGGCTGAACCCCCGAAATACCTTAGCACATATAAAACTTGAGCCTGCTCCTTGGTAAGATTAAATTGAGCGAGTTCCAGCAACCGTGATCTGGTCACTGCGAAGTGCGTCCGGTCCAGCAGCACCCATATATCGTGGCTATTATCTAAATTTGTATGGATATTATCTGTCGGCAAATTTTGATCAATGATATGATTCTTTTTTAAACCCATCTTCAAAAACTACTTTAAATACCTGTTTTAAGAAATTGTATTGTCCATTGTTGCATAGTTACGAACAATTATCAAGCTGCCTTTAGCAACGATGTACGAAGAGTTGTTGAGACAACGTATCGGTCACTCTAAAGCAGGTTATTAAACTTGAATTATTTAAATTTGCTATTGCGAATATCATATATAATATCTTATAGGATTAATCACTCATGATTCAGGTTTGACATTGATTACTTACTATCATATAATACGGTGCAACCCTTAGCAGGTTACTTACATCAGATGCAAAAATACGATGTCTACTTCTCTTGAGAAAGGTGGTGAGACAAAGCAAAAATCGAGATACCACACACTTTACCCCCCCCATATAAAAAGGAGATAAAAAGTTATGAAAAAGCTACTCTTCGTTATTTTATCGGTTATTTTAATAAGCGGGCTGGTACTCAGTGGTTGTACCACGCAGACAGCAACAACGACCACGACATTAGCGGCAGGCACACCGAAATACGGCGGCACCTTCAAAATAGCTGACGCCATTGGCCCCAGAACCAGTATCGGTTGGATAGCCGACCCGGTTGGTTTCCTTGGGGGTCCATTTTCAAATATATTCATGGACACCATCCTGGAATCCGATGTTAACGGCGTTATCAAACCCTGCCTCGCCACAAAGTTTGACGTGTCCTCGGATCTGAAGACGATAACTCTTACCCTGCGACAAGGGGTCAAGTTCCATGACGGTTCGGACTGGAACGCCACCGCGGCCAAGTGGAACATTGACCAGCTGATTGCCGCCAAGATAGGCGATTATATTAACGTTAGCTCCGTAGACATGGTAGACACCTATACGGTCAAGCTCAACGTGAGTACCTACACCAACACCCTGCTCAACTCTATTGCCAGCACCTATATCGTCTCTAAGGCAGCTTATGACACTCATGGGGCCAACAAGGACGCCATCGAGTGGATGCGGTGGAACCCGGTGGGCACCGGTCCCTTCAAATTCGTCAGTTATACTCCCAATGTCGTCATAAAAGGTATTAAAAATACTGATTACTGGCAGAAGGGCAAGCCCTATGTGGATGCCATAGAATATAATATCATCGGGGACCAGATGACCAGAGCCCAGTCTCTCCAGGCGGGAGAGATGGATGCCATAGGCGGAGACCTTTCCAAAGTTGAATATGACCTGCAACAAAAGGGGTTCCAAATCGTCAAGGGTTATATCTCCACCGGCGGCCTTGTACCCGATAGCAAAAATGCCGATTCGCCGCTGTCCAATCTCAAAGTACGCCAGGCGATTGACTACGCCATTGACCGGGCCGCCATTTGCACTACCCTGGGCTACGGCTTCTGGGCACCTACCGAGCAGTTCGCTGTTCCCGGCACAACAAGCTGGATCACCAGCCTGCCGACCAATAACTATAACGTGGATAAGGCGAAACAGCTGTTGACCGAGGCGGGCTATGCTAACGGCTTCAAGATCACTCTTTACGGTTCCGTGGCTATCACCAGCAAGGACTTTGCTACCGCCGTGCAGGGCTACTTGAGCAAAATAGGCATCACCCTGGATGTAAACCTGATGGACCATGCCTCCTACACTGATTTGTCACTTAAAGGCTGGAAAAACGGCTTTGCCGCAGGTGCGAAGTCTGTAGATGGTAACATGAACTATGCCTTGAATCTAGCCTGGACACAGACCACCCCCTACCACCCCAGCATGGACAAACCGGATGCATTCCAGGCCCTGTACAATACAGCGGCTGCCGCGAAGACTTTCGACCCGGCACTGACCCAGAAGGCAATCAAGTACATGTACGACAACGAAATGTATATACCGGTCTACTGCAATTCACGCGGCCAGGTAATGCAGACCTATGTGCATGATACCGGTTTTTACACCTTCCATAACTGGGCTTCATGGAGGCCGTCCGACGTTTGGTTAAACAAATAAACTCGCTAAGCGGGAAACAATATGTGAGAGTAACTAAACCTGTATAGGACTGGTAATAGGTATAAAGAAATTTCTATTATCTTGATATGCGGAGTGGCTATTAGCGGCTGTGCCAAGGAGTCAACCACATCGGGTACAGCCGCTATAGCGCCAGCTACATAGAAATAAAAGTAGATTAATCAAGGTTCCCGGCATGACTATCTTAAAGTAAACAGAGGGGACCTTTAACAATCT
The DNA here is from genome assembly GCA_003141235.1 of Dehalococcoidia bacterium. Classification (GTDB taxonomy): domain Bacteria; phylum Chloroflexota; class Dehalococcoidia; order Dehalococcoidales; family RBG-16-60-22; genus Fen-1077. The sequence goes on along the minus strand of PLLL01000074.1, from coordinate 22,993 downwards.
CCAGATATGCAGCTATCTTCAGGCTTGACACATGTTTTACTTTGTTATATCATTTAAAAAATGTTGGGTAAGTTCTAAATAGAATATACTTTGTCAGGAGGTGCTATATCTTCAAAATTTCGTTGTTGAATACTAACGCTTAATAAAATAACAGGAGGAAAGAATGAAGAAATATTTATTTGTTGCAGCCTTAATTCTAGTGATTGCAAGTCTATTCATGATAAGTTGTTCTACTTCTTCCACTACTTCCCCGGCCACAACTACCACGAAACCAGCCCCTACGACACCAGCCCCCACTACCGTCACGCCAAAATACGGCGGCACCCTCAAATATGGCGAATCTCTCTGGTACGGGGCCACCCTCGGCTGGCCCGGCGATCCCGGCTGGCTCGTCACCTCGCCTGTCTCCAACCTCTTTTTTGATACCATTCTTTCGGTGGATACCAAGGACATCATACATCCGATGCTCGCTACAGCCTGGGCGGTATCCGCTGACCAGAAAACTATCACCCTTACCCTGCGCCAGGGAGTAAAGTTCCATGACGGTTCGGACTGGAACGCCACGGTGTGCAAGTGGAACCTCGACCTGCTGGTCGCCGGCAAATACGGCGATTATGCCTACGTTACCTCCGTTGACGTTGTTGACCCGTCCACCGTCAGACTCAACCTGAACCAGTATAGCAACAGCCTCCTCACCACCATAGGCAGCACGATGGTCGTTTCACAGCAGGCTTACATTGACCATGGCTCCAACAAGGATGCCGAGACCTGGATGCGGTCCAACGCGGTCGGCACCGGGCCTTTCAAGCAAACTGCGGTGACTCCTAACGTATCTATCACAGGGACCAGGTTTGACAATTACTGGGGTGGTAAGCCGTACCTGGACAGTATTATCATGACCCAGATTGGCGACCAGATGACCAGGGCGCAGGCCCTCCAGGCTGGCGAGATAGACATCGAAGGCGGCAACCCCACGAAAGTCGAGGCCGACCTGTTGGCCGCGAATAAGAACTTCAAAATCCAGGCGGACTATATCTCCATATCCGCCCTTGTCCCCGATAGCAAGAACTCCGCCTCGCCTCTGGCCAACCTCAAGGTGCGCCAGGCAATCAGTTACGCTCTTGACCGGGATGCTATCGTCAATAGCCTGGGCTATGGCTACTGGGTACCTACCAGTCAGTACGCCGTGCCGGGCACGGTCTCCTATAATAACGCCATTCCTACTATCAAACAGGACCTGGTCAAGGCCAAGCAGCTGCTGACGGATGCGGGCTATCCCAACGGCTTCACGACCTCGATTCTCGGCTCCTCCGTGACGAGCTTTAGGGACATGTTGGTGGCGGAGCAGGGCATGATGGCGAAAATCGGCATTACCGTTAATATCAACATCATCGACCATCCTTCTTATACCAATTCTATAAATAAGGGCTGGGATGGATTGGCCGCCGCCGGTAAGCTGATAGACGCTAACATGGGCTGGGCTCTCGGAACCAACTTCGGGCAGAAAGTTGTCTCAAACGCCAGTCTGGACAAGACGGACGACTTCCAGGCCCTGTTAAACGCCGCTCTGGCATCAAAAGACTATGACCCGGCGCTGGTTGGCAAGGTCGTGAAGTACATGGACGACAATCAGACGGTCATCGTTCTTAACGCCACCATGCGCGGCCAGGTGATGGCGAACTACGTGATGGACCCCGGTTTTTACACGTACGACCGCGCCATGTATTGGAATCCTGGCAAAACCTGGTTGAACAAGTAACCCGGCTGAAGCCTAAAATAAAGGTTTGCTCTCTACTTGCGTAAGCGCTAGAAAATAGATAGACTAAAAGACGGGAAAAGATTTATAGACTGGGCATGTTTACGAATCTTTTCCCGTCACTATACCAAAGCGGTTAGAGGTTTTTAGTGACAGCATATATTGTTCGTAGATTCATACTGGCCGTGTTCGTCCTGATACTGGTTACGCTGATAGTCTTTTTTGCGATGCGCATCCTCCCCGGCGACCCTATTTACATGATATTGACTTCAGGTGAAATGTCCAATGTTACAGAAGCACAAATTCAAGCTATCAGGCATGAATTCGGACTGGATAAACCCATCATGGTGCAGTATATCGACTGGATGGCTGGCATTTTCCGGGGTGACTTCGGTATATCGATAGTACAACGCCGCTCGCCGTTAGCAATGGTTGCCAGCGCGGTACCTATAACCCTTAATTTAAGCCTGCTAGCCTTTATCATCAGCTTGGTCGTGGGAATACCGGCGGGCGTAATCTGCGCTATCCGCAGGGGTACCTGGATAGATACCGTGGTAACCATCGTGGCGAATATGGGTATTACCATACCTATATTCTGGCTGGGCACGATGCTTATCTATCTCTTTTCCCTCCAGTTTCACTGGTTACCGGTCCAGGGGTATACCTCTCCTTTCACAGACCTGGTGAAGAACATCAGGCAGATTATCATGCCGGTTTTCTGCCTCGCTATCTTCCCTATTTCTTCGATAACACGGCAGACCCGGTCAAGTATGCTCGAGGTCTTGAGGCAAGACTACATCCGAACGGCATGGTCCAAAGGCCTGAAAGAACGGCTGGTGGTAACGAGACACGCCTTGAAAAACGGCCTCATCCCGGTGGTTACTCTATCAGGCATGGGGCTCAGCATGATTTTGGGCGGTTCGGTCTTAATAGAGACTGTATTTAACATTCAGGGTGTGGGGCAAACGCTGGTTAATGCCGTCTTTGCCCATGATTATCCGGTGGTACAGGGTTTTATTTTTTTCGTTGCCATCGCGGTATTATTCGTAAATTTTGCGGTAGATATCTCCTATGGCTGGCTTGACCCGAGGATACGATACGGATAAGGAGCACTAACGATGACAGAAGGGAACGCCTTGCCGATAGATGCCTTAGTCGCCAGGCCTCACACCAGTGAGTTCGTGCGCTTCCGGAGAGTATTTTTCGGTCGTGGCATCGTGATATTCGGCACGGTGGCCATCCTGTTATTCATTCTAACCGCCATATTTGCCCCCTTCCTGGCTCCTTATAATGCCTATGACCAGGATTTGAGTTCATCCTTACTTCAACCCGGCCGGGGTCATCTCCTCGGCACCGATTCACTCGGCAGAGACACCTTAAGTCGCTTAATCTATGGTTCGCGTAACTCCCTGATGATCGGCGTCGTCGCCCTCGGTATTGCCGCAACTATCGGAATATCGATGGGCCTCATCGCGGGATACTTCGGCGGCTGGATATATACCATCATTATGAGATTTATCGATTCCCTGATGTGTTTTCCCATGATACTGCTGGCCCTGCTCATCGCCTCGCTGCTGGGTGGTGGTGTGAAGAATGTGATGTTAGCGCTGGGTATCGCCATGTTACCCGGATATGCCAGATTGATGTGCGGGCAGGTCCTCTCGATAAAGGAAAACGATTATATTCTGGCAGAACATTCTGCCGGCGCCAGTCACCTGCGGATTATGCTACGCCATATTTTGCCCAATTGCCTGCCTCCATTATTAGTCCTGCTGACCATGCAGATAGGAGCTGCTATATTGGCCGAAGCCGGTCTCAGCTTCCTCGGCGTGGGTATTGAGCCGCCGGCGGCCGCCTGGGGTCTCATGGTCAGTGACGGACGTATGTATCTGTTGACCAATCCGGTTCTTTCTTTCGCCCCCGGTATAGCGATAATGCTGGTCGTGTTTGCTTTCAATATGGTGGGGGACGGTTTAAGGGACGCCCTGGACCCCAGGCTTAGAGGAACTCTTTAACTAAAAACAGATATTTCTACTAAGCACCACTATCTACAATTCATGCGTCTCACTATATTTAATCAAATTGTTAAATAACCGAAGCTTTATCTGTATATTATTATCCGGCACTAGCAACTGAAGTTAAGATACTGAAACGTACGCATGGAATGGCAGATATCCCCATGTTTGTACAGTGGTAACACAAATTAAACCGTAATTCGAAAGGGGAGCAGTGATGCTCCCCTTTTTTTTATTCTTACTTTAATCTCTTTCCCTCGTTCGTGTTTTGACGGGCTATCTAAATACGTGTTACGATGTCCCAAGGAAAGAAGAAGGAAAAATCTGTTATATGAGGTGTTAATGCAAGAGAATAAGCCAACGGGACAAGCGTTAAAATTCGCCTTTAATGTGCCCAACACTTTTACCGCGGTGCGTGTCATTCTGGCGATAGTCATCGCCTGCCTTTTAATTCTGGGGAGCAAGTCGGAAATTCTGGCGGCGGGCATTATACTTATTATTGCCGCCATAACCGATTTTTTCGATGGTTTCTTAGCCCGCAGATTGGGACAATCAAGCCTGTTCGGGTCGCTTTTCGATATAGTAGCTGACCAATGTCTATTTATGCCGAGTCTAATCCTGGCGATAGCTGCCGGGCGGTTTGCACGAACGGACGGCCTGATGCCTTTTAATCCTTATCCTTACGCCATACCGGCGCTGGCCGGAGGAGTCACTGTGCTGGCGGGTGTAGGCATTTTTCTCTGGAAGAGCCACCGCCGCGCCATGGAATTTCCGACTCCCACGATGGTAGCCAAGACTAATTACTGGTTCTGGCTGGCGCCGCTGATACTGGCTATCCTGGGTATAGGCCCGGACATTCTACTGGCTGTCCTGATGTATCTGGCGATTATCTCTACGGTGCTTACATTCTATTCCTATTTGAAAAAAGGCAGCTATGTTTTTACCGATTAACCCGGTAATATCGATATAAATATACTTGAGAAGAATTAGAAAAGCCCTCGACCTGAAAACCTCGAGGGCTTTTCTAATTATCCCGGCGCTCTGACAGGACAGCTGAAAAATAATAAGATATTATCTCTTGAATTAGTTCTGGTTTACTGCCATAATTACCCATAACTACATCCGGCGAATATCTCTAGAAGGAGGATTGAAGAATGAGTGAACCAAAGGAAAAAACAAGTATGGGACTGGAGCAAAACGTAGCCGGGCTTTTATGCTACGTATTAGGTTGGGTAACCGGAATTATCTTTTTCGTTCTGGAAAAAGATAATAAATTCGTGCGTTTTCATGCCATGCAGTCTATCATCGTCTTCGGTGCGATTACGGTAGTAGATATTATTCTCAGATTTATACCGTTTATCGGCTGGGTACTCAGCTGGCTCCTCAGTATATTAGCATTAATCCTGTGGATAGTTCTTATGGTGAAAGCCTACAGGGGAGAAAAATACAAGCTGCCGGTGGCCGGTAATATCGCCGAGAAACAGGTTAAGTAAGACGGGTGGCTAATACCGACCATAGCTGATGAAAAGGTCCTGGCCGGCTGGCTGATATCATACGTGTAATGGATACTTGATATTAATCAAAACTACAAAGAAGATATTAATAAACAGGTGGATAATAAAGGCCGGCCAGTAAGACTTGCCCCGGTAGGCAACATAACCGAATAATATTCCGGTAAGCAGGGTGCTCACCGTTTCCAATTCCGGCTTTCCAAGATGAAGCAGCGCGAAGGGAATCATCTGCAGCAGGATGCTGCCTTCCTGGAATTTTTCCTTGAGCCCGAATAAAAGAAAGCCCCGGTACATGAATTCCGATGCGCACAGGCTGACACAACTTGTCAGAAAGTAACTGAGAATTTTGAAATCATTCGTCCGGTAATAGCTTTGGAGTGAAGGCGCGAAAGAAGACGCATAAAGTATTACCGCTGCCGCCAGGCAGATGACGCCAACCCAGAATCCCCATATCCGGGGGCTGCCCAGCCTGAGCCCGAAATCGAGGGGGTTTTTCCGCAAGATAATCAGAATTACCAGTATGGGGAAGACGGCAAAATATAGAAAAGTGCTTTGCCATTCGTTCCCAATGGGATGGTAACTATCCAGGGTGATAAAAAGAGTGGCAAAGATGATGATAAAAGCCTCTCTGCCGTACCTCTTCAGGAATTGGGTAAAACTGTCAAGTTCTGCTTTAAACATACTCATCAATCCAATAACGTTCTCCTCCCGATAGTGTAAAAGATAAACGCATTGAAAGGCAAATAGGCTGATGTTCATAGGGGCGACAGGTGATTGATTCCTCTGGAAGGATGACGGTATAATCAATCATCATATTTTGAAGGAGGCGCTATCATGAAAATAAGTGGTGTATGGATGGGTGTCATTGCAATTGTTCTCGGTATCCTTGTTCTGCTTTTTCCGGACATCATCAGGTTGACCGTAGGTGTGGGACTTATCGTTCTTGGCATACTGGCGCTGGTTCGGAAATAAAAACAGTCATCTCCAGATCAATCCTCAGCATTAGAGGGGGAGCATTTTCGCTCCCCCTTTTTTATTTCTGACACTCAATAACTCTAATTACCTGCCGTACTCCTGGTACAGCCGCTTCGTACTGCAATGACCGGTACTTTCAGGTCATTGCATGTAAAACAGAATCGGTTACAATATAAATAGCATAACGTTTGAACAGAAGTTAAAAGTTATGGTTTTGTAATATTTTGTTTAATTATTTTATGACTTATTAATGGTTTATCTACTAAAATAATAATATAAGATGGGGTTTAAGCTCCAGGAAAAACCAGGGGGACGCCGATGAATAGAGTAAACGGAATATTATTTCATTTAAAATGGATTTTCATGTCGCCCGAGAAAAAGTACCTATTCCTGTGGAACCAAACGAAGAGGATGATGAAGCAGGCAGCCTACTCCTAATCCGGCGACAGATTGATTTCAGAGGGAGCCTTTGGGCTCCCTTTTTTTATTGGTCTAACTATTGCCAGACTCTTCACGGGCTGTTAATATTAATGCTATAATATATCCGATAAAAATCATTTTTTAAAGAACCTGCCATACGCAAACACGGTCAAAGGAGTTTAAATGGAAATCTCAGAAGCACGTAAGAATACCAAGCTACAGATAGACGGTATCCTCTATAACGTTGAAGAAGCCGATTTCACCAAACCCGGGAAAGGCCAATCCGTATACCGGCTGAAACTGAGAAACCTGCGTGATGGCGGCATAACCAACCGCACCTACCGCTCCGGTGATAAGGTCGATGATATTCGCACCACCAGCCAGGAAGAGCAATACCTCTATAAAGACAACGACGATTACGTGTTCATGAACTCGGAGACCTTCGAGCAGATTACCATCACAGATAAGCTCATCGGGGATAAAAAGCACTACCTGAAAGACGGCATGATAGTGGTGATGCTGATGTGGGGTGACCAGCCTCTGGATATCACCCTGCCGATAACGGTAGACCTCAAAGTAGTCGAGACTGAAATATCATCCAAGACCGCCACCATTACCGCTCAGAATAAACAGTCTGTCCTGGAAACAGGCTATACCATCGGTACGCCCACCTTTATCAAAGAGGGCGACATTATCAGAGTCGATACACGCAACGGCGCCTACGTGGAGCGCGTTAACAAGTAAAACATGACAGAGGATGAAAATACGCGTCTCGCCCGCCTCAGGCCGAACTTACAGCGGCGGGCTTTAATCCTCGAATATATCCGCACATTCTTCAGAGAGCAGGACTTCCTCGAAGTAGAAACCCCTATCCGTGTGCCCACCGTAGCGCCGGAGCCTTACATCATCCCGTTCGAGAGCGGCGACTGGTTTTTATCCACCTCCCCTGAGCTCCACATGAAGCGGATGCTCGCCGCCGGCTATGAAAAGCTCTTCCAGTTCAGCCATTGTTTTCGCCGGGAGGAACGGGGCCGCTGGCATAACCCGGAGTTCACCATGCTCGAATGGTACCGCGCCGATGCTGACTATAACCAGATTATCCGGGACATCGAACTTCTTATAACGACGCTGGCAAAAAAGCTCGGTTTTAAAAAAACCATTAAGTATGGCGGTCAAACTATAGATATCCGCCTGCCGTGGCCCAGGACTACCGTGAAAGACGCCTTTATTAATGCGGCCGGCTGGGACCCGATCGTCGAGTGCGACGCGCGTCGCTTCGATATAGACTTCGTGGAAAAAGTCCTGCCCTCTTTTAATCCTAACCGCCCGACAGTGCTGGTGGACTACCCGGCTCCGCTGGCCGCGCTAGCCCGCCTGAAGCCGGGAGATGCCGGTGTGGCCGAAAGGACCGAGGTCTTCATCGGCGGGCTGGAGCTGGCGAACGCATACAGCGAGCTGGCGGATGCGGCGGAACAGGAGAAACGCTTCCGGGAGGCAATCGAGCAAATCCGGAAAGAGCGAAATCAGGAAATGGCTATGCCGCAGCTATTTATGGAGTCGGTGGCGCACCTGCCCGCTTGCGGCGGCGTGGCGCTGGGGATTGATAGGCTGGTAATGCTCCTGTGCGATGCGCCTTCGATAGATGACGTGATGGCATTTACTGAGGATAATGCCTGAGCTATTTGTTGCAATTATATTGGTGATATCGTATATTTACGAGTAATAATGAAGCAGACAGAATTTCAAAAACATTTTCAGGAATACCTCAATAACATGGAGGAAGCCAAACAGAAAAAGGCTCACCATGACCAGCTTAGGAATATTTTCGTTGGCTTTTTGGACAAAGCCTTCGGAGTTAAGTGCGCTGATGTTGAACTTGAGAAGGGTATTCAGTTCTCTGAGGTAAGAGGGTACATTGATGCTCTCTATAAGGACATCATTTTTGAGTTCAAAAGAGACCTCGCCACGGAAAGAGACAAGGGCTTACAGGAACTTTCCACTTATATCCAATCACTTCAGGGTAACCATTTTGGAATACTTACTGACGGACTGGTATTTGAAGTTTATGTTCTGAAAGACGGCAAACTTGAGAAGATTGATAGTGTTGCCCTTAAAGCACTATCTTCTAGCGAAGCTTTTATCTGGTTTGATGCCTTTCTCTTTTCAGAGAAAGAAATTACGCCTACATCTCAGGACATAGTTAAAAGATTTGGTGACACGAGTGCCGTATTTAATTCGTCTTTAAGCAAACTTACCGCGATGTCCTTTGCTTCCAAAGAAAACCCTACGTATCAAGTAAAATTCGATGAATGGGATAAATTACTGGCTAAGGCATACGGCCACAGTGTGGCACGCCCTCACCTATTCTTAACCCATACCTATCTTTCTATTCTGGCAAAACTAATCGCCTATGCGTCTTTATACAAGCAAAAAGCAAAAGGGCCGGAACTGAAAGGAATACTAACCGGCAAGGCTTTTATCAACCTTACTAATTTAGCAGAAGAAGACTTTTTCTGCTGGATACTTACGCCTGCATTTGAAAGTGAAGCTTTGGAGTTTCTTCAAGGTCTTGCTCAACATCTGGCCGTCTATGACATGACTAAAGTCAATGAAGACCTGCTCAAAGAACTCTATGAAAATCTGGTGGATAGCGAGACCAAGCATGACCTTGGTGAAGTCTATACCCCTGACTGGCTAGTGGAACTTACACTTAGAGAAGCGGATTTCAAAGCCGGACAGAGACTGCTTGACCCCGCCTGTGGATCGGGCACTTTTCTTTTTACTGCCATACAGTTGCTGAGGGAACAAGGGCTTTCCGGTGAGAAACTGGTGGACGAGGCACTTAACAACATTGTGGGAGTGGATGTTCACCCGGTGGCAGTAACCATTTCTAAGGTTAATTATGTGCTGGCGCTGACGCCGGACTTAGCTTCTTATAAAAAGACGGTTGTTATACCAGTCTACATGGCTAACTCTCTTGAGGGTACAAATCCTACCGGCGGACAGCTATTTACAATTTCCACTGGCGGCAAAGAATATTTTAACATACCTGTAAGTGTAGCAGAAGAACCTGCTTCACTGGATAAAGTAATTGACGAGATGAGCAAATACACCAGTGGTGAGCAGGAGTTAGCTTTGGAAGGCTTTGAGTCATATCTTCAAAGTCAGGGGTACAAAGAATTAATCCCATTCTGGCGAAATAATTTGAAACTAATGAGAAAACTGGTGAAGCAAGGACGCGATACTATTTGGGCGTTTATTCTCAAAAACTACTGCCGTCCGGCTTATTTACACCGACATCCATTTGATATCGTAGCAGGTAATCCGCCATGGCTTTCCTTCCGTTATATCTCAGAACCTGATTATCAGGCACAGGTTAAACGTCTGACCTTTTTATATAATTTGCTTGGTAAAAAAGAGGGTAAGCTCTTTACCCAGATTGAACTGTCAACGCTCTTTTTCGTTTTCTCAACTGATTCCTATCTAAAAAATGGGGGAACAATAGCCTTTGTCATGCCACGTAGTGTGCTGACGGGGGCTAAACAGCACAAGCACTTCCAGGAATTCCTTCAGAGTTATCAGCTTCCGCCAACACAGGTGGAAAAAGTTCTAGATGTTGAAGATGTCAAACCGCTCTTTAATGTTCCGGCATGTGTATTGATTGCCAGGAAAAGGGGAACTGCAAAAAATGTAGAGGTGAAGCTTATAAGTGGAGACCTACCAGGTAAAAATATTAAGTGGGCAACAGCCAAAGCGCACCTGAAAACGATCATCAAGCAAAAGCCAGTTGAAAAATTATTCCCCCCTGTACCTGTACCAAGCCAATACCTGAAAGTAATAAAGGCAGGAGCCGGTATATATCCACGTTCTCTGTGGTTCGTACAAACCGTTGCTAGTGATTACGGTACAAATCAGGCAAAACCTTCTCTGGAAACCCACCCTGAAGTGCAAAAAACCGCTAAAAAACCGTGGCAGAATATCTATCTGAAAGGTGAGGTTGAGGCACAATATCTCTATGCAACGATAGTTGGCAGAGAACTATTACCGTTCGGCTATACTGTTCTAAGCCTTGTAGTTATACCAATAGAAGATAAACCTGCTGGACTAATATTGGTNNTTGCGTTAGGAAAAGGACATTCAGGTCTCTATAATTGGTTAATTCAAGTTGAGAAACTCTGGGATAAATATAGAAAATCTAGTAATAAATCTACCGTTTACCAGTGGCTTGATTATATTGGTAAATTAACTTCCCAGCATCCTAATGGATATTTCACGGTTGTATATAATCGAGTTGGCACAAATCTCGCTTCATGCGTTATTAGTCCCGCTGCCAATAATGGATTAGAAGTAGCAGGGGTAAATACTAAAGGGTTTATAGCAGATATTGACACTTTCTTATTTCAGACACTAGACGGACACGAAGCGTACTATCTATGCGCTTTCCTTAATTCCCCATATGTAGATGAAGCAATTAAACCTTACCAGACAATGGGACAATGGGGTGCACGAGACATAACTAGGCGTCCTTTTGAGGTAGTGCCAATCCCAAAGTATGATCCTAATAATGAAAACCATAAAAAGCTGGCAGAATTATCAAAAGAGTGTCACCAGAAGGTCGCGCAGCTAAAATTAGAGGGTAAATCAATTGGCTTTCTGCGTGGCAAGGTCAGGAAAGCCCTCGCTGATGAACTGGCAGAGATTGACAGTCTTGTAAAGAGTATTCTTAAAGTAATCTAGCTCAGCTCCATGCCCCGTGGCACGACGACGATACCTTTGCTGGAAATCGTACAGCCCCGCTGCCGGTCCGCCTCAAAGTCATAGCCGACCTGCACACCAGCGCGGATAATCACCTCTTTATCGACGATGGCGCACCTCACCCTGGCCCTGGGCTCGATAATAACATCGTCGAGAATGACGGAGTCCTCGACTACGGCATCTTTCTCCACAATAACGCCGGGCGATAGTATGGAGTGCTGCACCGTACCGCCGCTGATGATACAGCCGTCGGATATCATGGACTCCAGCGTCGTGCCGCCGATGATGCATTTACTCGGCGGCATTGACCTCTCGAACGTCCGGAAGACCCACTTTTTCGTGTACAGGTTGAAAAGAGGGCTGACGCCGATGATATCCATATTAGCTTCATAATAAGAGTCCAGCGAGCCAATATCGCGCCAGTAGGAGGAGTCAGGGGTCTGTTCCACCAGGATTTTATTTCTCCGGCCGTTTTCCACCTGGATGATGTAATCTTCTATCCGGTTCTGCCTGGCAAAATCATATAAATAGATATCCGACCGTTTTTGAAGCAGCCTGGGGATGATATCCCGGCCGAAATCGTCACCCTCCTCTTTCAGTGTTTCCAGCAAGACATCGGCATTAAAGACATAGATACCCATTGAGGCCAGGACATGATAGTCATCTTCCGGCTTCGATACCGGCTGCACGGGTTTTTCAGTGAAGCCGGTGGCCTTGAAGTTAGCATCCACATCAAAGACGCCGAGCCGTCCGGCGGCATCCTCCACCGGCACGCGGATTACCGATACGGTGAGGCCGGCATTATGCGCCTTGTGGAAATCGACTATCTGTTTGTAGTTCATCTTGTAGACATGGTCTCCACCGAGGATTAAAACATGCTCGAAGTCCTTGCCGCTTAATAAATCGAGGTTCTGGCGTATAGCGTCGGCGGTGCCCTGGTACCACTCCTGACCTATCTTCTGCTGCGCGGGCACGCAGTAAATGTATTCACCCAGCCGGGAGCTGGATATCCCCCAGCCTTCCTGGATATGGCGCTGCAAAGACCAGGAGCGGTACTGGACGAGAACGAAGATTTTACGAATATCGGAGTTGATGCAGTTGCTCAGAGGGAAATCGATAAGCCGGTATTTACCGGCGAAAGGTACCGCCGGTTTGGAGCGCACTTTGGTCAGGGGCTGCAACCTTTCCCCGCTGCCGCCCGCAAGAATAATGGTAAGAACTTTTTCCACTGACACCTCAGACTATATATACAGGGCTCTTTTTTTAGTATAACACCTGTGTCAATAAAGGGACATCAGGGTTATCTTTGCATTTCGTTACTATATTTTCCGCAACCCAATTTAAATAGTACCGTATCAATTTTATAATTACTCCCAGGAAAAATGTTGTGCTATAATATTCACGGCAAAGCGTCCCGGCGGAACCAGCCTGCCTACCGGGTGGACGTTTATCTCAATCAACTAAATACACTTTCCCGCAGCGCTGGGTTAGCCTTACGCGTCCTGACATGGGAAAATGATGAAGGCGGAGGTTTTATGACACTGGCAGAGATGGAAAAGAAGATGAAAGCCATGGAGAAACGGCTCCAAGCCATGGAGGATGCCGAGGAAATCAGGAAATTACACACCGACTATATCTATTGCCTGAGCAACTGGGAGTTTGAAAAAATGGCCGATTGCTTTGCGGAAGACGCCGTGGAGGAGGGGATATACCCCAACGAGCAGCATAAGGGCAAAGCAGCAATTAAGAAAATGTTTGAGAAAATGGCCGCGGACCCCCCGCAAAAGGGCGGTCACATGCTGATTCAACCCGTGATTTCCGTTGACGGGGATAAAGGCGAAGGCCACTGGATAATGTACCGCCTTAACTACTATTTCAAAGGGCCTTCCGGGCAGGTGATAAACATGTTCGGGCCGTCCATACAGCGCAGGTACGACTGCGAATATGTTAAAGAAAACGGGGCCTGGAAGTTCAAACGGCTCAAGTTTACCGCGCCCTGGCCGGAGCCCGACCCGCGTTACGAAAAAGTTTAGTATCAAGCATCCGCCGCTATTATAGATATAAAGGGGGTTCTCGTGAACCAGCAAGAGATGGAAGCCCGACTGCAAATGGTCGAAGATACCCTGCAAATCGATAAACTGGAAAAAATTTACGGCTATTATCTGGACAACGGCATGTTCCAGGAAGTAATCGATTTATTTTCAGACAATACAGAGTCGGTGGAGGTGGGCGACCGCGGCGTGTTTAAGGGTAAGGACGGCGTGAAAAGGTTTTTCTGGAACTATCTGGGGAGGGAAGGCAAGCCGCGGGAACCCGGCGATATGGCCTTCCACATGCAGCACCAGGGCGTGATTGATGTCGCGCCGGATGGTAAAACAGCTAAAGGCAGATGGTACTGCACGATGATTCAGGCCCGGCCAATTAAAAATGGCGGCCCCATCCGGTCGGTGCTGGGGCACGGTGTGTATGAAAACGAATTTATTAAAGAAGATGGGAAATGGATGTTCAAGAAGGTGTTTTACAGCCTCCATTACCGGTCACCCATTGCTGAAGGTTGGGCGGAAACCCCGATGATTGCCGCCGGTATTGCCCCGGCTAATGATGCCCCACCCACCGCTTACCATCCCTACCCGCATATGGAACTGGTTCCCTTCCACTGGAAGCACCCCATCACCGGCAAAGAAACAATTGCGCCACATCATGCAGAGGAGAAACATGGCAGAAAATAATGAGGGAATGCTCTCCCCCTACCGGGTTTTAGACCTGACCGACGAACGGGGATTTTTCAGCGCGAAGCTGCTGGGCGATTTAGGCGCTGATGTGATTAAAATTGAAAAGCCTGAGGGCGACCCGGGGCGCAGGTTCGGCCCCTTTTTCCACGATATCCCCGACCCGGAGAAAAGCCTGTTCTGGATGGGACTTAACACCAACAAACGCGGGATAACGCTTAATATTGAAACCGCCGGGGGGCAGGCTATCTTTAAAAAGCTCTGTAAAACGGCGGATATCGTCATTGAATCATTCGGCCCCGGCTACATGGAAAAGCTCGGCCTGGGCTATAAAGCGCTGGAAAAAATCAACCCGCGCCTGATTATGGCTTCCATCAGCGGCTTCGGGCAAAGCGGGCCTTACCGGGACTACAAAGCGCCATCTATCGTACTCTGGGCGCTTTCCGGCCAGGGTTTTGTCACCGGCGAAAGCGACCGTCCGCCACTCAGCCCCAGCTACCCCATCCCCTATTTCTTCGGCGCGATGCAGGCGGACATCGGCGCAATGATAGCATTGTACGCTCGCGGCACAAGCGGCCACGGACAATATATTGAAGTCCCCACTTTGCTCAGCCTGGCCTGGGCGGTCGGCTCTGACCCGCAAGGCTTGTGGCTGAATGATAAAACCATCGTGATGCGTTCCGGCCGTTACTGGCCCCGCCCGCAGCCCAGGCCGGACGGGACGGTAGAATACGTTAATGTACCGCTGACCTATCCCTGCAAGGATGGCGGCGTCAAATTCTTCCCCTTCGTGGAAGAGGGCATGCTGCCCAGCACCAACGGCATGACGCAATGGGCTATCGAAGAGGGCTTCGGCAATGAAGCAGCTAAAACCGTCGACTGGCGAACGCTGAACTGGCAAACAGTACCGCAGAAAACCGTCGATGAGGTTACCGGCTGCTTTGAGAGACTTTATATGGCCCATACCAAGGCCGAGCTGTTTGCAGAGGCGCAAAAGAGGGGCGTGCAGCTATACCCCGTCTTTACCGCCGAAGATATGCTGAATTTCCCCCAACTTAGCATCCGCAAATACTGGGAAAAGTTAGCGCACCCGGAACTGGGAACGGAAATAACCTACCCGGGCGCTTTCACGCAACTGGGGGAGGGCTCGTGCCGGATACGGCGGAAGGCCCCGCGCATCGGCGAGCATAATGAAGAAGTCTATATTAAAGAGATGGGGATGTCTAAAAAAGACCTGTCCCTCCTCAAGCAGGCGGGCGATATTTAACAAAGATGGAGGACAATATGACAACCCGACCCTTTGAAGGTGTAAATATACTTGATTTCACCTGGACCGCCACCGGCCCGGCGACGCTTAACCCGCTCGCTTTTTACGGGGCGACCATCATCAAGGTGGAATCGCGCGGGCGTTTCGATGCGCTGAGGAGCCTGGGGCCCTTTAAGGACGGCATACCGGAACCGGAACGCAGCTACGCCTTCGCTTACAGCCAGGCGGGCAAACGCTATAACATTACCCTGAATATGGGCACGCCGAAGGGCATGGAACTGATTAAAAAGCTCATCAAATGGGCGGACATCGTCGCGGACAGCTACTCCACCGGCACGATGGAAAGATGGGGACTCGACTACGAAGGTGTAAAAAAAATCAAACCCGATACTATCATGCTGCGCACCTGTATGCACGGGCACACGGGGCCTCTCTCCAAACAGCACGGCCAGGGCTTTATCCTGACCGCCCTGTCAGGGGTCGATTCCGTTATCAGCTGGCCTGACCGCGCGCCCTCCGGCGCTTACGGCCCGTTTACCGACTATATCGCGCCCCAGTTCAATACCATCTGCCTGATTGCCGCGCTCGATTATAAGCGCCGCACCGGCAAGGGGCAGTACATCGACCAGTCCCAGCATGAAGCCAGCATGCAAGTGATTTCTCCGCTCATCCTCGATTACACCGTAAATAAACGGGACATCACCGGCCAGGGCAACCGCCTCACTTACGCGGCGCCGCACGGCATCTACCCCTGTAAAGGTAAGGAAAGGTGGTGCGCCATCGCTGTTTTTACCGATGCAGAGTGGGCGAGTTTCTGTAAAGTTATCGGCAAACCTTCCCTCGCCGAAGACCCCAATTATGCCACCCTGTTAAAGCGGAAGGAAAATGAAGACGCGCTGGACGAACTGGTAGAAGCATGGACACAGCACCATACGCCCGAGGAAGTCATGAAGCTGATGCAGGCCTCAGGCGTGGCCGCCGGCGTGGTCTCTAACGCTAAGGACATGGCCGAAGACCCGCAGATGAAGCACTACAATTTCTTTGTAGAGCGCGAGCACCCCGTCCAGGGGAAAATACCGTTCTATCACGGCCCGGGGTTCAGGATGTCCGGCGCGGACTACGAGATAGGACGTTCCAACCTGCTCGGTGAGCATAACGACTATGTCTTTACCGAGATGCTCGGCCTCTCGGACGAAGAGTTTGTGCAGCTGGTCAGTGAAGGCGTGATTTAAAGCTAAAGGATGAAAGAAAAATGAAAACAAAAATAACCGAACTTTTCGGCATTAAATACCCCATTATCCTCTCCCCGATGGCCTTCGTGGCGCGCGCGCCGCTGGTCATCGCCGTCTGCAACGCCGGGGGACTAGGACTTTTCGGCCCGCCGGGACTGACACTGGAAGAGATGCGCGCACAGATACGGGAAATAAAGTCCCAGGTCGGCGGCAAGCTCTTCGGCGTAAACATCATGCCCGTCATGCCCAAGGTGAAGGAACTCATCCAAATATTGATTGAGGAAGATGTGCCGGTCTGGACTTCCGGCATAAGGAACCCTCTGACCATGTTCAACATTAAAAAGCCCAAGAATGTCATTTTCATTCCGGCAGTGGGCAACGTCCGGCAGGCAATAAGCGTGGAAAAATCAGGCGCGGACGCAGTCATTGTGCAAAGCCTGGAATCCGGGGGACATGCCGGTCTGATAGCTTCTTCCGTCCTGGTTCCCGAGGTTGCCCGGGCGGTAAAAATCCCGGTGGTTTCAGCCGGCGGTTACGCTGACGGCCACGGTCTGGCGGCGGCGCTGGCATTAGGCGCGGAAGGCATCGCCATGGGGACGAGATTTGCTGTGACGCAGGAAAGCCCGATACCGGAAGGCCTGAAGAAATGCTATATTGAGGCTAAAGATACCGATGCCGTTTTAAGCGCCGTCTGGGACGGCATGCCGCAGCGCGCGATGAGCAAGATGAAGCATTACCGAGGCTGGTGGACGCATCCCTGGGACGCTATTCCCACCCTGATTAACTCTAAAAAGTCCTTCAACGCCAGCTGGAAAGAAATACTGGAAAACGCCCGAATTTTAATGGAGATGAAAGTCTCGCCGCCGCAGTTCGCTACGGGCATGGCGCTTTTTCAAAAAGCCATTGCCACCGGCGATACCAAACATGCTTTTGCGCCGGTGGGCCAGGTGGTGGGGCTGATTAAAGATATCCCCACCTGCCGTGAGCTCATTGAGCGGACCGCCGCCGAGGCGGAGCAGGTGATTAAAGACCTTTACACAAACAAAATGGGGCGGTAAATAATAGCGGTCGAAATCCTTCATCAAAAATGCCGGGGGAGTTGATATTGATTGTCATCATTACTCCGGCTTCGTTTTAATATCTGGCGCGGTACTGCTTTCTTCAAATCTGCTTGACCTGAATAGCCGTTTACACTAATATAGACAAAGATAGTAATATTGTCTAAAAATGAGGTGCTGGTATGAAACACAAAGAGGGCAATTTCAAAGGCTACAAAGATTTCAACATCTATTCCCAGTGCTGGCTGCCGGAAAATAAAGCCAAAGCGGTACTATTAGTCGCGCACGGCTTTGCCGAGCACAGCGGGCGCTATGGTAACGTGGTCAACCACTTCGTGCCTGAAGGCTATGCCGTCTACGCGCTCGACCACCGGGGACATGGCCGCTCGGACGGCGAACGTGTCCACGTCGATGATTTTAACGAGTATATTAAAGACCTCAAGACCTTTTTCAATATCGTGCGTAAAGAGAACCCCAAAGATAAGATATTTCTCATCGGCCACAGCATGGGGTCGGTAATCGCCCTGCTTTACACCATCGAATACCAGCAGGAACTCGCCGGTCTGGTCACTTCCGGCGGAGGCCTGGCCAAACCCGGCGACCCGCCTATGGCGCCGCGCAAACCCGGTGAAGCGCTGCCCACAGCCATGCTCAGCCGCGACCCGGCCGTCATCAGAGCTTATGAGAACGACCCGCTCGTCTACCGCGGCCCGATACCCAAGGGATTCGCGATGGGAGGCATGATGGGCAGTCTCTACGACAAGGTACCGAAGATAAAGCTGCCCGTGCTTATTATGGCGGGGAACGGCGGCCCGGACGGCGCGCGCAGCCGGTTGCTGTACGAACAAATCGGCTCGAAGGACAAAACACTCAAACTCTATGATGGCCTGCTGCACGAGATTTTCAACGAGCCGGAGCACCCGCAGGTCCTGACCGACCTGGAAACATGGCTCAAGGCCCGACTTTAGAAAGGAAACAACTTGAAAAGAGATTTTACAAACCTTAAAACCGAACAGTTTGACCTCATCATCATCGGGGGAGGCATTATCGGGACGGGCGTCGTACGTGACGCCGCCCTGCGCGGTCTGCGCACATTACTCGTGGAGAGGGAGGACTTCGCTTACGGCACCACGTCACGCTCCACCCGGCTTATCCACGGCGGCCTGCGCTATCTGCGCATGCTGGATTTCAAACTGGTGCGTCAGGACCTTAAAGAGCGCGAGATACTCCTTAATATCGCCCCTCACCTGGTGCACCGGCTGGAATTCGTTATCCCTTTACTGCGCAGTGCGCCGTATTACCGTTTTGTCTTACCGTTCGGCCTGCGCCTTTACAATATCCTTTCCCACGGCACGAGCTTACCGCCATGCAACCACCTTTCGGCATCAGAGACCTTAACCTTTGAGCCGTCGCTAAAGAACACCGAGGGACTGACCGGCTCCTTTCTCTACTACGATTGCCAGGCCGAATACACCGAAAGGCTTTGCATTGAAAACGTCCTTGACGCCGCCGGAAAAGGCGCCACCATCCTGAATCATGCCGTGATGACCAAACTCCTCCAGAAAGACGGCACAGTGAGCGGCATACAGGTAAAGGATGCACTCTCGGGAGAGGAATACCAGGCTAACGGACGCCTCGTGCTCAATACTGCGGGACCCTGGGCCGACCTTGTCTGGCAGAACCTGGAAGCCAGACGCGCCTTTCATATTCGTAAAACTAAAGGTATTCATCTACTGACCCGTAAAATGTCTAATAGCGCCCTGGTGCTCTTCGCTAAAAGCGATGGGCGACTCTTTTTTGTCGTCCCCTGGTTGAACTACTCCCTCATCGGCACGACCGATACCGACTACACCGGCGATCTGGATAAACTGTACGCCGATAAGGAAGATGTCGATTACCTGGTGTCCGAGACACAGCACTACTTCCCTGATTTTAAGAAAGATGATATCCATTTTACCTTCGCCGGCTTAAGGGCACTCGTTCCAAAGGGCAAAAAACAGTCCAGCACTTCCCGCGCGCATAAACTCGTCGACCATGAACTGCAGGACAATATTAAAGGTTTTATCTCAATAATCGGCGGGAAAAATACCGCCTATCGCGGCATCGCTGAAGAAACCGTTGACCTGGTCTGTAAGAAACTCAATAGTAAGGCTACCTGCAATACCGCGCAAACGCCGCTGCCGGGAGCGCCGGCGGTGAGCAAACAGGACATCGAAAAAGCGGCTCAAGAGAGCGGCCTGCCGATAGAAACCATAACGCACCTGACCGCTATTTACGGCTCACGCTATACCTCGGTACTGAAATATACCAGAGAAGAAAAGCGGCTGGCAAATCTGATATCTCCCGGCGCCCGGGATATACTGGCCCAGATAAAACACGCCGTCCTGGAAGAAACGGCCTTAAGCGTAAATGATTTTATGCTGCGGCGCAGCTTTATGGGTCTCAACCAGTCTCAAGGTCTGGATGCTCTAGAGACGGTAGCCAGGGAAATGGGAGCTCTGCTGGGCTGGAACAGCGTAGAAACACAGAAGCAGATAGGAGCCTACCGCGCTGNNCGCGCTGCGGCGGCACTGGGGCAGCACTTTAGAGAATAGGAGCCTTAATGTTATGTCAAAAGAAAGCTATATTCTCGCTATAGACGAAGGGACTACCGGCAGCACCGCTTTACTTTTCGATAAAGACGGACAGGTAATCTCCCGGGCTTACCGTGAGCTACGCCAGATATTCCCAAAACCGGGATGGGTAGAGCATGACCCCGATGAAATACTGCAGAATTGTATTGCGATTGCGCGGGAAGCGGTGGGTAAAGCGGGCTTGCCTTTTTCCTCCGTCAAAGGCTTGGGCATCACCAACCAGCGCGAGACCGTTGTAGTCTGGGAGCGCGCCACCGGCAAACCCGTCGCTAACGCCATCGTCTGGCAGTGCCGCCGTACCGCCGCGCTGTGCGAAGACTTGAAGCAAAAAGGGCTGGAGCCGATGGTCAAGCAAAAGACGGGGCTGCCGATAGACGCCTACTTTTCCGCCACCAAGATACGGTGGATACTGGATAATATCCCCGACGGCCAGAAGCGCGCCGAACGGGGCGAACTGTTCTGCGGGACGATTGATACCTGGCTGGTCTGGAACCTCACCGGTCGTAAAGTTCATATTACCGATTACAGCAACGCCAGCCGTACCATGCTGTTCAATATTAAAATGCTCCTCTGGGATAAAGAACTCCTGGATATGCTGCATATTCCGGAAGCAATGCTGCCACAGGTAATGCCCTCCAGCCGGATTTACGGCGAAACCGCCGGCGGTATTTTTGAGAAAGTCCGTATTCCCATCGCCGGTATCGCCGGAGACCAGCAGGCGGCGCTGTTCGGGCAGGCTTGTTATCAGAAAGGCATGGCTAAGAATACGTACGGTACAGGTTCGTTCGTCCTCGTCAACACCGGAGAGAGCCCGGTCTTTACCGATACCGGCCTGATAACCACGCTGGGCTGGGGTCTGGGAGATAAAGTCACTTACGCCCTGGAAGGGAGCATCTTTATCACCGGGGCAGCGGTGCAATGGGTCCGTGACGGTCTGGGGCTGATTAAGAATTCGTCTGACATTGAAGCGCTCGCCGCTACTGTGCCGGATAATGGCGGTGTTTACTTCGTCCCCGCCTTCGTGGGGTTGGGCGCCCCCTACTGGGATATGTACGCCCGCGGCACGATGGTAGGTCTCACCCGGGGCAGCAATAAGGGGCATATCGCACGGGCGGTGCTGGAGTCGATTGCCTACCAGTCCCGCGACGTCGTCGATATGATGAAAGCCGATGCGTGCTGTCAGATACCTGTATTGCGCGTGGACGGCGGCGCCAGCGTCGATAATCTGCTGATGCAGTTCCAGGCGGATATACTGGGCATACCCATCCAGCGGGCGCGGATAGCCGAGACCACCGCTTTAGGGGCGGCCTACCTGGCCGGATTGGCCACAGGACTATGGCGCAATACTGACGAAATCGGGCAGCAATGGCAAAGCTCCGCGAGCTATATGCCCCGGATGTCTGCCGATGAAAGAGAAACTCTTTACGCTAACTGGAAAAGGGCGGTAGAACGCGCCCGTGGCTGGATAACCAAATCTTAACCAGCCCCCGGACTTGCCTCTCTTAATCTATTTAAAATCCGCCCAGGCTTTACGCTCTTCACCGAGCGGGTCGTTTTCCACTTTACACGCGACGTTGAAAATCATGGTCGCCCGCTTTTCTTTATCATAAGTCGGCCACTTGGGGAGGCCTTTGTGGTTCGGGTTGCCGCTGCGGGCAAAAGCGACCCAGGCGCCGCTTACCTTTTCGGCAAGAGGGATACGGTCAGGATTATCGCCGACGAGGCCGACGGCAGGCTCGACGTTATTGAAAACAAAGGGCATTTCCATCGTGTGGGGGCACTTAAATATGCCGCCCATAAAGGGGCAGTCATATCTGAACTGGTACATGTAAACCGGCGCCGGACTGCCGGCAGCTTTCCGCTCCGCCACGCGGATAGCGCCCATGCGCATGCGGTCGGAAGTGATGGCGACTATAATATCAGTGGGAGTGGCGTTGGGCCGGGTACGCTTATAAGTAGCGATTAAACCGTCAACTTTCTCTACCGGCACCGCAAAACCGGTGGCATCTCTGGTACGCCCAATAACGGTATCCCGGATTTCAGCCTCGGTATACTTACCAAACTTCGGGTCTCGCATCATCATGAAGGTCATCTCGTCTTTATTGGTGCCTATCATCAGGGGAACCCCGGCTGCCGTTGGGGCGGCGACGGGGTAGAACGGATGCTGCGGCAGCACTTTGCCATCGACGACCGGCGCGAATTGCCCCATGGGCATGACGGCCGTCGGCTTGAGCGCCATCCAGGCCGAGTAAATCATATCGGTGCGCATTTTATGGAGAGCGCCTACCTGTTCCGGTTTGAAATTGAACGCGCGGAGGAATTCCTCCGTGGTTTTATTAGCTTCCTCTTTAGCCGCACTCCCGTATTGGCCCGGGCCGCTTTCGGAAATTGCCTTGTGGAACAGCCCTTTGGCCGCCGGCATCGCCTGGAGAGTAGCCACTTTGCCGCCGCCGCCGGACTCACCGAAAATAGTGACGTTTTTGGGGTCGCCGCCGAATACTGTGATGTTATCGCGCACCCACTTAAGCGCCTGTACAATATCCAGCATCCCGGCATTGCCCGAGCCGGCATACTTCTCGCCGCAAAGTTCTTCGAGGTAGAGATAGCCGAAAACGCCGAGACGGTGATTGACCGTGACGACG
>PLLL01000054.1 GCA_003141235.1 Dehalococcoidia bacterium | reverse complement strand
TGACCAGGCAGAGCTCCAGGCAGCCGCCGCCTAATCCCTCATACGCTTCCGGGACAAAGACGCGGAACATATCGGCGTCCGCCAGGTCTTTCATGATGTTCCAGGGAAACTCTTCTTTTTCATCGAGTTCCGTACGTATGGGCAGGATTCTTTCCTCGGCGATGCGCCGGGCCAGGCCTTTGATGGTCTTTTGCTGTTCGGTTAAAAAGTAGTCCAATTTTCTGTTCCTCTCTTCGCAAGAGTCTATACAGGGTTAATACGGGACAGAGAACAATCTACAGATAAGGCTAGATTAAATTATAAGGAGTGCGTGAATTTGAGTCAAGGCGAGGTGATATCGTTCAGTTTTTTCATCACTTCATCCACCGTATCTTCCGCTGTTGACGCACCGGAGGTGACACCGATGTGTTGCTTGCCTTTGAGCCAGGCTGGTTTAATGTCACCGGCGGTCTCGATCAGGTGTGTCTCGGTAACATTCGCGCACAGCTCGGCGATGCGGTTAGTGTTAGCGCTGGAGCGTCCCCCCACCACCAGCATAAGGTCAGCGCGGTGCGCCAGCTCAAGGGCGGTGATTTGGCGTTCCCGCAGGTCGTGGCAGAAGGTGTCGATGATGCGGATCTCGAAGTTTTTCGTCAATGCAAAATCAATTATCTTCTTCACGAACTCGGCGAAATGGGCGGGCACCTCAGTAGTCTGAGAAAGGATACCCAGCTTGCGCGGCAGGGGTTCGAGGGCGGCGATTACTTTTGCATCGGTAGTGGCGATGCCTTTACCTTTTGCCCAGCCGAGGATGCCTTTGACCTCGGGATGGTTGGCGTCACCGAAGACAATCACGAAAAAGCCTGCCTCGACCAGCTTTTCGGCGGCGCTCTGGGCGCGGTGTACGTCATGGCAGGTGGTGCTGACGACTTTAAGGTTACGGGCACGCAGGCTTGCTTCTAATTCCGGACTGACACCGTGAGAACTGGTGACGATGGTGTCGCCCCGGACATCTTCAATATTATTCACGACTTTCACGCCTTGCTGCTCCAGCTTATGAAGCACTTGCTGGTTATGCGCTACTGCGCCCAGGGTCTCCACCCCGCCGCGCTCGCGGGCGACCTTCTCCAGAATATCGATGGCGCGCTTTACCCCGAAGCAGAATCCTGTCTTGGAGGCTTTCTCAATTTTGGGCATTTCCACTTCCTCCGTAAACGCCGCGGTATTCCGGTGGCAGCAGGGCGGCGATTCTTCCCATAATATCGTTCATCAGTAATTGGCGCTGTTCTTTGGGCAGTTTGCCATCAGCGGGCGGGGGTAGGAAAGGCTGGCCGATATTGACTGTTATCCTGGGACGGTGAAAAACGCACCACAGGAGGGGTTTTAGTCTCATGTTTTTTAATTTTTCCGTTCCGCTGATGCTTACCGGCAGGACGTTTACGCCCGTCCGCATGGCGATGAGCGCCGCGCCGGTGAAGGCAGGTTGTATCTGTGCGGTCTGGCTCCTCCCGCCTTCGGGGAAGATAATCAGGGATACGCCTTTTTTTAAGAAGTCTTCCGCCCGCCGGATGGCTTCTCTATCCACTCCGCCCCGGCTCACCGGTATCGCGCCGAAGTTGCTTACCCAAAAGCGCGGCCACCTGCTCCGGAAAAGCTCTTCTTTGGCCATGAAGACACATTTTAGAGGAATGCTGGCGGCGACCATGGGCGGGTCGGCGAGATGAAGGTGATTGCAGACAATGAGCAAGGGTCCCTTTTTAGGGACGTTTTCCAGCCCCTTTACCTCCCATTTAGCGAAAGGGAATACCAGAATGTGTATCACGACTCTGCCGAAGTAATAGACCCAGTGCATTTGGTAACAATTATATCCCGCCGGGAGAAGACAAAACAAACTTAGTAAAATCAAAGGTCAAAAATCAAATCTCAAAGACACAGATAAAAAATAAAATCTGAAATTAACCGTTGATTTTCGACCTGACTCCATTTTTTTACTTTTAATTTGTGTTTTTAATTTTTGAGATTTGATATTTAATTTACATTTACTGGTATAATTATTAATATGGAACAAATAAAAGTTTACGGCACGAAATGGTGTCCCGATTGCTTACGGGCCAAGCAGGTGCTCGGGCGGCACAATATCCCTTTTACCTGGATTGACATCGAAAATGATGAACAGGCCATGGAGTATGTTGTAAAAGTAAACAACGGGAACCAGAGCGTCCCCACCATCGTTTTTCCGGACGGGTCCGTGCTGGTAGAACCCGGCAACGCCGAGCTGGAAAAGAAGCTGGCCGCGATATGAAGTACGATTTTGATACGGTGTGCGACCGCAAAAATACCGATTGCGCCAAGTGGGGCGCGCTCAAGGCTATCTTCGGGCGCGATGATGTGATTCCCATGTGGGTGGCGGATATGGATTTCCCCACCGCGCCGCCGATTGTCGAAGCGCTGCAAAGGCGCGCCGGGCATCCCTTTTACAGCTATACCATGACTCCTCCCTCCCTAACTGAAGCGGTCGTCGACCGGGTAAAGCGCAAGTTTAACTGGAAGATTGAGCCGGAATGGGTGGTCTATACCCCCGGCGTTGTTCCGGCTTTACATATCGCGGTCAGGGCTTTAACCCGCCCCGGCGATGAAATTGTATTGCAGGAGCCGATTTACTATCCGTTTTTCGGAGCAGTAACGGGCAGCGGCTGCCAGATAGCGCATAATAATTTAAAGCTGACCCGCGGGCGCTATAATATGGACTTTACCGATTTGGAAAGTAAATTCCGGTCTGCCGCAGGTATGCGGGCGGCTCACAGTCGCGTCAAGGCCATTATTCTCTGCAATCCCCAGAATCCGATAGGGCGCGTCTGGACCCGCGAAGAGCTTAAGCAAATGGGAGAAATCGTCATCGGGCACGGGGCGGTCGTTATCTCGGATGAAATCCATTGCGAGCTGCTTTATAAAGGTTTTAGTCATACTCCCTTCGCCTCGATTTCGGAAGAATTCGCGCAAAACAGCATCGTCTGCATGGCGCCCAGCAAGACCTTCAATCTCCCCGGGCTGCAAGCCTCCTCTATCATTATTCCCAATAAAAAACTCCGCGAAAGCTTTAGCGATGCTTCGGCCGGTATAATTCACGGCCTGAACATTTTCGGCCTGACGGCGATGGAAGCGGCCTACCGCTATGGCGACGAGTGGCTGGAACAACTCCTCGACTATTTACAGGGCAATCTGGAAATAACGATGACTTATTTCAAAGAGCGGATTCCTAAAATCAAGATCATTGAGCCGCAGGGGACATACCTGCTCTGGCTGGACTGCCGCGCTTTAGGGTTGGACGATTTAGCGCTGCAGAAATTCATGCGGGAGCAGGCGCGGGTAGGCTTTGATGATGGTTTTGTCTTCGGCGTCGGAGGTTCCGGCTTTGAGCGGATGAATATTGCCTGTCCCCGGTCGCTTCTCCGGGAGGCTTTAGGGAGAATAGAGGTAGCGGTAAACGAGATGTGAGGATATTTTTAAGGGAAAAAAAGAAAGGGGGGTCTACATCCAGCTATTATCTGATGTACTGAAAATAAATCCTTAAAAGATATATTCTAAATTTCCTCTGTAATTTTTAGCTGTTTTTTCTAAGCTTTTGCATTCTGTTATTATCTTATCGACCGACCGAATTACTACCTGCTTTTGTTCTTGTAATACATTCTTAATTATTGTCATTTCACTTTCAATCATTTTAAGGTAAGATGGCAAGTATTTTTCAGTAATTACATCAATATGATAGCTAATTACTTCATTGTTATAGAACGAATAAAATTCTGGATTGTATTGAATATGGTCACATGGCTTAATGATTAGGTCATTCTTATTTAACTCGTCATTCTTTCCAACGTAAACTGCTTCTATTTCTCCTTGATAAATCACTAAAGGGTAATAGAAACTCAGATCAGTAAACTCCTTTTCAATTTCTCCTGGATCAAACCATTGAGTCATATTTTTATAATCGTTATCAATCTCATTTTCAAGAGCTTTTGTTAATGTTCTCTCAGTCTCATGTAAATCTTCACCGTGAGAAGCACTCCAATATTTTCCTTTTTCAAATGTATATGTACAGCATTGAGTTGCCACGGGTGCTACCGGCTTGCAATAATGATGGATATTTAGAACATCTACGAATTCTTGAACTGAAATATATTTATTCCGTTTCCATATTTTTGAGGGGATGCCAGAAACAGTAACTTCATCCATAAGAGGTTCAAATTTTTCTTCATCATGAATAAAAAATGATATAGGTTGTGAATTACTTTTACACTCGCATATCAGCGTTGGGTATATTCCATACGAACCTGCCCCATAGACTTCAACATCTTTATAAGCATATACATCATATTCCCTAGATTTATTGTTCTCTAGATCAAAAAATCCTCGGTTTGTTATAGTTTTATATCCAAATTTTCGCAACAGAGTTGCGACCCTTCGCTCTAGAAGGAAACCAGAACTTAAAATTGCTTCCTTTTTTGATTCCTCATTTATCTTGGTATAGTGTATTATCATTTCTCCCATAATTCCTATTCTCCTGTGTATAGTAATCAGGCGTCTTTAACTCTCTCCCAGTTTCCTTCTAATCTCCGGTAGCGCTTTTCGTGCCGCCTCCCGGCCGTGCTGAATCAGTTCCAGCGCTTTACTGAATTCGCTCGCGCCGATATGCGCTACATCAGGTTCGATGACGATATCGGCCTTTTCCATGGCGAGGCGTCCCATGGTATAGGTGGTGATATAAAACGACTGCATCATCACCTGGATAAGATTAGGCTCTTTATGCATCTCGATGCGTTGGCGGTAGGCCTTACCCATGCGGCCGGACACGTCTGGGTTCACGTTCACCGCGATGATGAAATCGGCCCCCATCCGCCGGACCACTTCCACGGGCACCGGGGTCGTCAGACCGCCGTCCACCACATAGCGTTCACCGTGCTTGACCACCGTAAAAATGCCGGGGATGGAGATGCTGGCCCGCAGCGCCTCCGGCACCGGGCCGGTATTAATCACCACCTCTTCGCCGGTGTCTATATCTGTGGCGACGCAGGCAAACGGTATTGTCAGGTCGCTGAAATCAATATCGCCGCCAATGTAGGTTGAAATAAGGTCGCGGATTTTTTTACCTTTAATAAAGCCGGACCTGGGTATTGATGGGTCGATGAAAGGCGTCATTTTCTTCCAGTTAGCGTCCAGGGCTTCCTGCGTCATCCTGTCGATATTTTGGTCCCAGGCATAAGCCGCCCCGACGATAGCGCCGGCGCTGGTGCCGGCAATCAAATCGATGGGGATGCCCTCTTTTTTAAGCACCTCCAGCACGCCGATGTGAGCGATACCGCGCGCCGCGCCGCCGCCTAAAGCCAGGCCGACCTTCTTTTTCGTGTTAGCGTTCATCGCTGTCCCCGGGTTATTCAATAAATGTCCCTGTTTGTCATGCTGGAGCGAAGCGAAGCATCTCAGGGTGGAGGGGTTCTAGCCACCGCCCTTCCCTGGGATTCTTCGTCATCCCGATTAAGGAAGAAAGTGGATCGGGACTCCTCCAGAATGACAGTCCGCTCTTTATTCCCACAATTTTTCGATATCTTTATCCGTCTTTACAGCCCTGGGATGGTCGGTCGAAATCAGGTCTTTGTAAGACTGGGCGGAGCCGTACTCGCGCGGCTGGAAAGCCACCGGCATCGGTACAGCGTGGCCGAAGATAAGCGCCTGCTGCTTGGGCGCCAGGCGTGCCAGCACCGCTTTAAGTTCGTTCTTGCCGGAAACGCCGGCTAAAACAGCATCGATGTCCCTTTCATTATCGAGGAGACAGGTTATCTTGGTGCCCATCTGCGACATCACGTCTTCGCTGATGCCGCTGGGGCGCTGGTCGANNGGCGATGGTGCCGAAGATGGTCTTATCCGCTACCTCTGGATTGAGGAATTTATGCGCCTCTTCGATAGTGATAACGAGGGGCCGCGGCTTCATCGATTCCTTGTCCGCGGCGATGGCCTCTTCCATCAGCTGCTGATAGCGGGTATAGATACGCCGCGAAAGCAGGTTGGCTACGAGCAGGTAAGCGCTGATTTCCTGGTATCTCCCGAATTCCAGGACGACATTCCGCCCCTGCTG
>PLLL01000032.1 GCA_003141235.1 Dehalococcoidia bacterium | reverse complement strand
ATCCAGCGAGGCTTTTTATGACAGGGTTTCCCCGGGCTTGCGTAGTTTTGGATGAAGGCATAAGATTATATAGACATTTGTTTCTTTACATTTCTAAGTCTGGATATATAGTTAGAGACTACTATTGAGATTGAAAATATTTGTCTCATCCAGTTATAAAGCGGAGAGGGGTTATACGTAATACTCCGTGGTTTTGCCGTGCTAAAATATAACTGATTCTTCGTATAGAGGTGTGAAAGAATGATAACCGATAAGGACATGTCCCGCCGTGAATTCTTAAAGCTATCCACCATTTCTGCCGCCTCAGTGGGTCTGTTGTTCATCGGGTTTTCCAAATTAAGTAAAGACGAATCAAAAGTATTGGCTGCGGATACTAATGTGACAGAGATTCCGGTTATATGGTTGTCCACGGGCTCCTGTTCCGGTTGCTCGACGAGTTTTCTCAATTCTTTGAGTCCCAATGCCCAGAACATCCTCGTGGATGAGATAGTGCCGGGCAAACACCTCAGTCTACGCTTTCACGCCACCATCATGGCAGCGGAAGGTGAAAAAGCTATGGAAGCATTGAAGCAAACCGCCTCGAATAAAAATGGTTATATTTTGGTGGTGACTGGCGGTATCTCTACTAATGATGATGGTATTTACTGTGAGATTGGCGAGAATAATGGTAAGGGAATAACCGGCCTGGAGCATGTAAAAACTATTGGCAAAGACGCTATGGCAGTAATTGCTCTGGGCACTTGCGCGGCTTATGGGGGTATTCCTGCGGCGAAGCCAAATCCTACCGGTTGCGTTAGCGTAACCAGGGTTTTTGCTGATGCCGGAATTAAGACGCCGGTCATCAATGTGCCGGGTTGCGCGCCTCATCCTGATTGGTTTGTCGGCACAGTAGCCACCATCCTCCTTAGCGGATTGGATGCGGTGAAACTGGATGCCCATGGCAGACCGCTCAATTTCTTCGGTAAGCGTATTCATGAAAATTGCCCGCGGAACGGTTATTTCCAGCTGGGACAATTCTCTAAAAAATTTTCCGACCCCTATTGCATGTACCAATTGGGGTGTAAAGGCCCCGTCACTTACGCTGATTGTCCATCAAGACTTTGGAACGGTGGTACTAATTGGTGTATAGGCGCGAATAGCCTGTGTATCGGTTGTGTCGAGCCCGGATTCCCTGATGGTATGTCCCCATTCAGGAAAAAGGCTGAAGATTGGGAAGTTGTCCCCTTGGCAGCTCCGGATGAAAAGAATGATAAACCGGCTATTAACTCCGGAGTGGCCGCCGGATTAGGCGCTATCGCAGGAGCGGCTGTTGTCGGGGCCGGAGTGGCTATCGCGCAACACTCAAAAAAAGCGAATAATGACCAAAATGAGCAGAAGGAGTAAGACGTGGCAAAGATTACTATTGACCCGTTAACTCGTATT
The DNA here is from genome assembly GCA_003141235.1 of Dehalococcoidia bacterium. Classification (GTDB taxonomy): domain Bacteria; phylum Chloroflexota; class Dehalococcoidia; order Dehalococcoidales; family RBG-16-60-22; genus Fen-1077. Next base: position 24,831 of record PLLL01000032.1, on the reverse strand, counting down.
GAAGGTCACCTGAAAATAGAAGCCGTGGTTGAAAATGGCGTCGTCAAGGATGCTAAAAGCTGCGGCATGCTTTTCAGGGGGCTGGAAATACTATTGCGCGGACGTGATCCTTTTGATGCCCAGTTTATTATGCAAAGGATTTGCGGTGTCTGCCCTACGTCTCACGCGATGGCCGCCGCGCTGAACCTGGACTCCGCCTTTGGTATTGCCGACCAAATTCCTGCCAACGGGCGTATCATTCGTAACTTGATACAGGGAGCCAATTATCTTCAATCTCACATCCTTCATTTTTACCATCTAGCCGCGCTCGACTACGTAGATGTCACCAAAGTCGCTAAATATGATGGCAAAGATGCCGGATTGAATTCCGTTAAAGAATTCATCACGAGAGCGTTAAACGCCGGCGACATGTCCATGCTGGGGCCGTTCTATCCGCGTTATGAAGGCGATTACAGATTGACGGATGAAGTCAATATTGCGGCTACAGGTCATTACCTCGAAGCCTTAAAGCAAAGAAAGTTAGCTCATGAAATGTCGGCTATATTTAGCGGCAAGATGCCGCATAATGTCGCTATTATCCCCGGCGGCGTTACCGAAGTACCGACAGTCGATAAAATTACTAACTTTCTCTGGAAATTGAACCAGATACGCAATTTTATTGACAATGTTTATATCCCTGATGTTCTGGCGGTAGCCAGCGCCTATTCTGATTATTTCAGTATCGGTAAAGGGTGCGGGAATTTACTCAGCTATGGCGTTTTTGACCTTGAAGTTAAAGAAAAAGACCTTTCCAGGCGCAACCGCTTATTCAAGCAAGGGACAGTTTCCTTGTCTGACCTTAAACTTGCAGCGCTTGACCCATCTAAAATAACTGAACAGGTTACCAGCAGCTGGTACAAAGACAGCCCGGCGCTATATCCCGGTAAGGGAATAACGGAACCGGACCGCAACAAAGCAGGCGCATATACCTGGCTTAAAGCACCGCGCTATGGCAATACGGTATATGAAGTAGGGCCTCTGGCGCGCATGGTTGTGAACTATGTGTCCGGAGACACAACCGTAAAACAGGCAGTGGATAACGTCCTGTCCTACTTCAAAGCGGGGGCCGGAGCATTATTCAGTGTGCTTGGCAGACATGCAGCCCGCGCATTGGAGTGTAAAATCGTGGCGGATAATATGGCAAAATGGATACTCGAACTGAAGCCAGGCGAACCAACCTGCGTCGAGTATCAGACCCCTGATGAAAGTGAAGGGATGGGGTTATGGGAGGGGCCTCGCGGCGCGCTGGGACACTGGATAAAAATAAAGAACTCAAAGATAGAGAATTATCAGTGTGTTGTCCCCACCACCTGGAATGCGTCACCACGGGACGCTAATGACCAGCCGGGAAGCATGGAACAGGCTATCATAGGCACCAGGATTAAAGATGAAACCAATCCTTTTGAGATCGGACGCATCGTGCGTTCCTATGACCCGTGTATAGCCTGCGCGGTACATTTAGTTACCCCCAGGGGAAATGAGCTTGGGAAATTCCGCGTTTTATAGGGGCATTTAAGAACTAAGGAAACAACGATGGAGATAAACCGGAGAAAGTTTCTTACGCTATCGGCGGCAGGTGTTGCCTCAGCGGCAGTGCTTGCCAGCGCCAAACCGGCTCTGGCCGGCAGTAAGGCCTCTAAGAAAGACCACACAAATAGTTCGGGAATGCTGGTCGATACTACATTATGTGTAGGCTGCAGGGCCTGTGTCGTGGCGTGTAAACAATGGAACCATAACCCTGCTTCACCTTATATTGACGCCGATAGAGATAAGACAGTGACCGATACCCCATTATTGAGGTCAGATACTTTTACTAATATCCGCGCTACGGAAATAGCGCAAGTCCCGCAACCGCAATGGGTTTATACCAAAATACAGTGTATGCATTGTAATGAACCAGCCTGCGTTGAAGCCTGTCCGGTGGCCGCTTTACAGAAGACGCCGGAGGGGCCGGTGGTCTACGATGACAGCAGATGCATCGGTTGTCGCTACTGTATGACGGCGTGCCCTTTTGGTATTCCTACTTTTCAATGGGAATCTCCTACGCCGTGGATACGTAAATGCACTTTTTGCGCAAACAGGCAAAAGCAGGGATTACAGCCTGCCTGCTCTGGCACATGCCCGACAGGCGCTCTGAAATTCGGAAGGCGTGAAGACTTAATTATTGAAGCGAAAAGCCGTATCTCCACCAACCCCGGAATGTATGTTGACCATGTTTATGGAGAGACAGAGATTGGCGGCACATCCTGGCTATATATCGCGGCTGTACCGTTTGAAATGCTAGGGCTACGAAAACTCCAGACTGAATCAGTAACCGTTAACGTAAAACGCGCGATGAATTTTGTTCCTCCGGTACTAGTTGGAATGGCGGCTGCTATGACCGGTATTTATTTCATTGCAAAACGCAGAGAAAAGAACCGTGGAAATACTGTAAACAAATAAAAGCGATTAATAAAACAGATGTTACTCGCGATTTAGAAGTCCGGGCCAGGGACTTTCAGCTTTACAGGTGCACTTTTTACGCTTCTCGAAAGTGTCAGCATCAATCACTCAAAAACCTCTCCCCGGCTATTGAATTATAGTAGAAAAAGGGGTAGCCGGGGCAAAGTCTACAACAATATTCTTACTTTGTCAGTATTGAGGTGCAGTTAGGGCACCGGGTCGCTTTGATGGAGATATTTGTATAGCAGAAGGGGCAATCCTTAGTGCCCGGCGCGGCGGGTACGTTTGTTTTATTAATGCCCTGCATATGCGCGATGGGGCGGATAACAAATAAAAAGACGACGACAGCCAATATTACAAAGCTGATGATAGTATTAATGAAAAGGCCGTAATTCAGAGTAACAGCGCCGGCGGCTTGAGCCGCGTCCAGAGAAGCATAGGGTCCCGGGACCGTTCCTTCTTTAAACACCCACATCATATTGGCAAAGTCGATTTTGCCCACGAGCAGGCCGATGGGCGGCATAATGACATCTTTAACCAGTGAAGTGACTATCGCGCTGAAGGCAATACCAATGATGATGCCCACCGCCATATCGATGACGTTACCTCTTAAAATAAAGGTTTTAAAATCTTTAAGCATATATCCTTCCTTGTTATCTTCTTTTCTTGGATTATGGATTTCACCGATTAGTGCTTCTTCCCCTTGTCCTGCTCAAAGTACGGCTCTCTGGTCATGCCCTCGCCGGCCAGCATGATTTCTATCTGGATAATCGGCCTTTCTACCTTCGTAATCTCCAGCGGGCAGTGGGGGAACCCTTTAGGGAGAAAAACTATCGTCGGCCGGGTAAAAACATGCTTTTCCAGTTCCGCTCCCAGGTAAAGCACTATCTCCGCCCCGAAGTCCTCCGGGTCAGCCGGGTTGCCGCCGTACCATCCCAGAAACTCATCGAAGTTATGAGTATGGCAGGGATTGTTGGATTTAAACGGCTTCTTCACAAACTGATGCCCCATATTGAAATTGTAGTTGAACATCTTGTTGTTCACCCAAAGGCCGTCGAAGACGGTTCGTCCATCGTCCTCGGCATGTATCTGGCGGCGCGGCGGATGAGCTATATATTTATCGTATTTTCCTGCCATGTTGTCCCTCCCTATCTGATAAATCGGAAAAATTCTAGTCCATTTACCTTTTAACTGTCAACGTAAACCTGTTTTCCACGCGATTGTAACGATTGTGACCTATTCGTGATGCTGAGAACACAAATCGTGATGTCGGTGTGATATCGTTTACATAAAATATCTTCGATCATAGCAATTGTTTAAATTGTGATAAATGTAAAGGTCACTGAGAACACATCATAATCCTTAAATAGTTGCTGATAGGAGGTGAAGTAGAGTCTATGAATGTGATTAAATTAAAAGGATGCCGGCGCTGTGGCGGTGACCTTTTCCTGGAGCGTGATTCTGATGGCATCAGTATTAAATGTCTCCAGTGCAGCGCTAACTATTTTAAACGCTTACCGCCACCCGTCCTTCTTAAATCCAAAGCCAGGCGAGTATTGGCACATTAAATAACAGCTCCTTCGCCATTTAATTATCTTCGCCGGATTTCTGTTCCTGTTCTCTAATCCAGCGTTTGATCTCATCCAGGGCGGGCGGGGCGATATAGAAGACCTGAATATCCGGCGCCCACTGTACCTGATGGTTCTCCCTCATCAGCAATAGCCCGATTTCATCTGGCTTTAGAGTTTCATTTATCCTGCGGGCGATACCTTCGTTTCTTTTTTTTGCGGCTTCTAGATAAGCCTCGTAGACCTTGGTAACGACCCTGGGATTTTGCAGGCCGATGAGCAGACACCGGTTCCAGTCCATGAACTCCATCAGGATATCGCCTTCTTCCAGAGCTTCGAGCTGCGCCTTTTTCTCCAGACAGGACTGAACGATTTTAGAGCTTTTTTCATTCAGAGCATTGATGGCTTTACTACCGGCTTCACCGGGTTCTGCGATAAGCTCGTGATATATCCGGTTGACATCGCCGAGTTTTCCCACTAACTCGGTTATATGTCCGGCTACCTGTTCCCAGTACCGGTTGAATTTTTCCAGGTAATCGTCAGGCGGCTCCGCGTTGTTAAAAACCAGCGGCACAAAGAACAGCTTCCTGCCTTTCTTGAAGCGCTCTACCGGAGGTTTCTCTATCTTCCCAAGTTCCTCGGACATGAGTTTCTCTCCCTACTATCAATATGCAAAGAAATTACTTAGCGCTGTATCTTGGCACAATCCTTGCAGACGACGAGTACGGGGGAAAACCTGGTAACAGTCCTCATATCTTCAAGCGGTTTATTTTTTTCACACAGGCGGCACTTGAACTTAATCTCCATGGTTTCCGATTTCCCGGTTTCACCTTTGCTTTTAGCTTTCGCTGCCATAGACACTCCTTGATTAAATAATCGTACTATTTAGATTACCGCAACAATGGCACTGTATTCGCAGGTGTAACAATGCAGTTTACGACTTCCTGTTTGGCTTTAATAACTGCCCGGCTGCTGACGATGCAGTTCGCCAGTCTGCTATCAGCCCCGATGATAACATTGTCCCACAATATTGCGTTTTCAACAACCGCGCCATCCTCCAGGCGGCAGTCACGCCCTATCACCACCGGCCCGGTGAGGTGTACTCCTTTACCTATAAAACAGCCTCTATCCATTAATACCGGTGGAGTGATAACCGCCGAAGGATGAATTTTAACATCCGCTCCGCAACGTATACCTTTCTCATCCGATGTAAATGGAGCGATAAGCGGGCTTTTTACCTTTGACATCATTAAATCGATATTAATTGAATAATATGCACCCGGGTTTCCCATGTCCAGCCAGAAACCGCGGTAAGGATAGCCATATACCGGCTCACCCGCCTCCAGCAGAGCTGGGAAAAGTCCTTTTTCAAACATGTAGTGCTGATTCGGCGGTATATACTTTAACATTTCTGATTCCAGGATATACGTGCCGGCGTTTATCCAATGAGTGGTGGCCTCGGCAAGAGGAGGTTTCTCGATAAATCTTTTGACCTTCCGGTTACTATCCGTCTCCACCACACCGAAGGCGCTGGGGTTATCTACCCAGGTCAGCGCTATCGTCGCCATGGCTTTCTTTTCACGATGGAAGGACAGCATTTCCGTCAGGTTAAGGTCAGTAAAGATATCACCGTTCATAACAAAGAAAGAACCGTCCAGATAAGCGGCGGCGTTTTTTACCGCGCCGGCGGTGCCCATCGGCTCTTTTTCCAGGCAGTAAGTGAGATGCACACCGCAACGACTGCCGTCCCCGAAATAACTTTTAATAACATCGGGGAGGTAGTTCAACGCCAGAATGATATCTTCTACGCCGTATTGTTTAAGATAGGCAAAGGTGTGCTCTATAGCGGGAAGGTTCAACACCGGCACCACAGATTTAGGCCTGTCTTCGGTAAGAGGTCGGAGACGCATCCCCGGTCCACCCACCAGAATAATGGCTTTCAGCTTCGGCATATAAATATGTCTCTCCTTAAAGCGATTATCTGTGATTATTATATCATCAATCGGTTGAAGGAAAAATAATCACGGGTTGCCATGTCATTATAATAACTGTTAAAATAGTACGTTGATTCGAATAGTTCGACTTTCCATTATTTAATGATGTCACTAGATCAAATTCTGGCAATCAGTATCTTCGTTATTTTGCTCATTGTACTTATCATCGGCAAAGTACCGCGTTATATTCCCGCTCTTATCGGCGCGGCAGTGGTGATACTGGTGATCTTCCTGGGTATCCAGAAAAGCCCGGACGCAGTCTGGAAAGTGTTAAACCTGGAGCAGGTCGGGCAATGGCGTTTCTGGGTGCCCGGTAAAGAGCACATCGAGTCTTACGGCATCAACTGGCAAACTATTATCTTTATCGGCGGCATGATGATTATGATCGCCGGTATGGAAAAAGTAGGTTTTTTCCGCTGGATATGCCTTTTAGCGGCCCGTCTGGTAGGGTGCCGGGCAATACCCCTGCTGCTCTCTTTCATGTTTATTTCTGCTTTTCTCTCCATGTTCATCGATAGCATTACGGTGATGCTGTTCCTGGCCAGGGTTACCATCGAGCTGGGGCGATTGCTCAAGTTTGACCCGGTGCCGGTTATCGTGGCTGAGATTTTCGCCGCCAATACCGGCGGCAGCGCCACCATGAGCGGCGACCCGCCCAACATTATCATCGGGACGGCCTTCGGATATACCTTTATGAATTTCGCCGCTAATACCGGTTTAATAGCCTGGGTATGCATAATTGTCTCCATGGTCTATTTCTATATTATTTTTCGTAAGAGCCTTAAGCAGGGCACCAACCCGGGAGAAATGATGAAGGTTTGCCCTTTGCCCGCTTCGGCGATAACGAATAGTCGTCTTTTCATGATAGATACGGGGATATTTGTATTTACGGTGATGCTGATTATAACACATGCCGAGACAGGCCTATCGGTAGCCACAATCGGCGTTATCGCCGCAGTGCTGACGGTTCTGGCCGACATGAAAGATATAACCCATGTCCTTAAGCCTGACTGGCAGACTTTGCTTTTCTTCGTGGGCTTGTTTATTTGTGTGGGAGGGCTGGAAGAGACCGGCGTGCTGCAAACGATAGCCAAATTTATCGGCGATGCCTCCAGCGGCAGAATCACGGTGGCTATGCCGGTTATTCTGTGGATTTCCGCTTTCGCCTCGGCAATAATTGATAACATACCCTTTGCCGCTGCCATGGTGCCGGTGATAAAAGACCTATCCGTTGTCGGGGCGATGAGCCTGCCGGCGCTCGCCTGGGCGCTGGCGCTGGGAACTGACCTCGGCGGTAATGCCACACCTATCGGAGCCTCGGCTAATGTGGTCGGTACGGCAGTAGCTCAAAAAGAAGGTTACCCCATCAGCTGGGGCAGATATATTAAATATGCCTTGCCGCCCATGATTCTCGTAGTTATCATCTGCCACCTGATGCTTCTCTGGCGTTACGCCTGAAAAATAGATTCCAGTTGCCAAAAGAGACCAATTTATAGTATAGTTATTGTAACATTGGCCCCTGTAACTCAGTTGGATAGAGTACCAGCCTCCGAAGCTGGGTGCGAGCGTTCAAGTCGCTCCAGGGGCATTTCTTAATGAGCGGAGTACAAAATGGTAAAAGAAAACACCCTAATCGAGATTAGATGGCACGGTCGCGGCGGGCAGGGGGCAGTAACCTCCGCCGAAATGTTAGCCCAGGCAGCTATAGCTGAAGGGAAATACGCGCAAGCGTTCCCCAGTTTCGGGCCGGAGAGGCGCGGCGCTCCCGTGCAGGCCTTCAACCGGGTCGATACCCGCGAGCCGGTGAGAATCAGGGCTGATATCGTCGAACCGGATATCGTTGTTGTCCTGGATCCTTCCCTTTTATCTATAGTTAACGTTACATCGGGGTTGAAAAAGGGCGGCAAGGTCATTGTTAACACGAAAAAGACCGTAAAACAAATAAAAGCTGAATTTAAAATTAATTTTCAGGTAGCCACTGTCGATGCTACTAAGATTGCTAAAGAAACGCTGGGGGTGGCCATCGTTAATACCACCATGCTCGGCGCCGTCCTAAGAGCGACCGGTGTCATTAAAAAAGAGTCCACACATGCCCCGCTGCAAAAGCGTTTCGGAAAACTGGGTGACCGCAACATTAAAACTATGGAAATAGCCTACGATCAAGTGTCAATAGAGGAGCAATAAATGGCGAAATCCGAAGGTGAAATGACATGGAAAGACCTGGAGATCGGTTGCATTGTCACCGAGCCAGGCAGCGCTCGCAAGTACCAGAGCGGTACATGGCGCTCGCAGCGTCCTACTTATAACTTCAACCGGTGCATCAAGTGCGGCCTCTGCTCTATATTTTGCCCGGAAGGCTGCATAGGACAGAATAAGGAAGGCAACTTCGAAGCCGACCTTTATTACTGCAAGGGCTGCGGCATCTGTGCTAAAGAATGCTGGACAAAAGTGATTACTATGGTTGAGGAGGAGGAGAAATGACGACCAGGATAGGTATTGAAGTATCCATAGCCGTCGCTGATGCTGTCCAGCTTTGCAATGCTGACGTCGTCGCGGCTTATCCGATTACACCCCAAACACATATCGTCGAGCACCTGGCCGAACTGGTAGCCAATGGTGAGTTGGATGCCGAGTATATACCGGTAGAGTCCGAGCACTCAGCCATGAGCGCCTGTCTCGGTTCAGCGGCTACCGGCGCCAGGACATTCACCGCCACCTCCAGCCAGGGTCTGGTCTTGATGGACGAGGTTTTGTTCGTCGCTTCCGGTATGCGTTTACCGATAGTTATGGCGGTAGCCAACCGCGCTTTATCATCCCCGTTAAGCATCTGGGGCGACCATTCTGATGTGATGTCGGTCAGAGATACCGGCTGGATACAGATTTTTGTTGAGAACGGCCAGCAGGCCGTGGATAATACCATTTGCGCTTTCCGCATCGCCGAAGACAATCGGGTACTACTGCCGACAATGATACATCTGGATGGTTTTAACCTGACGCACGTCATCGAACCGATAATCATGCCTGAAGAAAGCGAAGTGGCAAAGTTCTTGCCGCCCAATAAATTCCCGCTGCCTTTGAACCCGGATAAGCCGGTAGCCATGGGCAGTTTCGCGGCTCCGGGCATATTCATTGAAGCGAAATGGGCGCAGGAACAAAACATGAAAGCCTCCAAGAAGGTTATCATGGAGGTCTGGAACGAATTTTATAAAGCCTTTGGGCGTCAATATCTGCCGGTAGAAAAATACAAGAGCGACGGCGCTAAAGTGCTGATATTGACTATGGGAAGTTTCAGCGAGACGGCCTCGGTGGCGGTTGACGAGTTAATAGATGAAGGTAAAGATGTCGGGCAGGTAAGACTGCGTCTCTGGAGGCCTTTCCCCTTTGATGAGTTCCGCCAGGCTGTTAAAGATGCTGATGTGCTCGTTGTGCTGGACAGGGCGGTTTCCGTCGGCGGTCCGGCGGGTCCGGTCGCTTCCGAGGTCAAATCCGCACTCTATAACCTGGCTAAGAAACCAAAGGTCGTCAGCTTCATCGCCGGTTTAGGCGGCAGAGATATTACCGTCAAAGGGTTTAAGGACATCATCACAAAAGGTATAGAGATTGCCCGGACGGGAAGCAAGAACGAATACGAGATTTACGGGGTGAGGGAATAATGGAAAAGTTAGAATTATATGTTCCCCGGTTAATCCAGAAAAAAGAAAAGTTCGCTCCGGGTCACCGGGCATGTGTCGGCTGCGGCGAAGCTTTGGCCATCAGACAGACTTTCAAGGCCTTGGGCAATAATATAATCGTCGTCAATGCCACCGGCTGCGCGGAGATATTTACAGGCCAACTTCCTGTAAGTTCCTGGGAAGTAGCCTGGATACATACTCTATTTGAGAATACGGCAGCGGTAGCCTCCGGCGTCGAGGCAGCTTACAAGGTTTTACGCAGAAAAGGTTCACCGTTACCGGCCAATACCAAAATAATCGCCATCGGCGGTGACGGCGGCACGAGCGATATCGGTCTGCAGGCTCTTTCCGGAGCAATGGAAAGAGGCCACGATTTCACTTATATCTGCTTCGATAATGAAGCTTACATGAACACCGGTATACAGCGGTCTTCATCCACGCCTTTTGGCGCGATGACCACTACCTCTCCGGTAGGCAAGAAGAGCATCGGCAAGTTCAGCTGGAAGAAGAATATGCCGGAGATTGCCGTAGCTCACAACATACCCTATGTAGCTACCGCGACCCACAGCTATCCCTTCGACCTTATGGCTAAAGTAAAAAAAGCAACAGAGATGCCAGGGCCGGCTTACGTCCATGTCCTTTCAGTATGTCCCACCGGCTGGCGCAGCGCCAACGATACGATAATCAGGCAGGGACGTCTCGCTGTGGAAACAGGTGTGTTCCCCCTGTTCGAGGTAGTGAACGGTGAGTATAAAATAACCGTTGATGTACCCAAACTGCGGCCGGTGAAAGATTACCTGAAAATACAGGGGAGATTCCGTCATTTGAGCGATGAAAACATCGCTAAGATACAGGCGAGAGTGGAATTAGAATATCAAAAACTACTGGAGAAAGCGAATCATGGCGGACAAAAAACAAAAAGAAGTAGTTAAACAGGTACTGCAAAAGCATCAGCACGATAAAGCGCTGCTGGTAGATGTCCTGCAGGACATACAGGCAGAAATCGGCTACCTGCCCAAAGAAGTACTGGTAGAAACCAGTAAAGGATTGGGAGTGCCGGTAAGCCGCGTTTACAGCGTCGCCACCTTTTTCAAGGCGTTTAGCCTGACGCCCAGGGGGCGTAACCTGATAAACGTCTGCATGGGCACTGCCTGCCACGTCAGAGGCTCGGTTAAAGTCCTTGAGCAAATCGAGAAAGAGCTGAAGATTAAAGCAGGTGAGACCACGCCGGACCTTAAATATACGCTGGAGACGGTCAACTGCGTCGGCTCCTGCGCGCTGGGTCCCATGGTCATTGTCGGAGAAGATTATCATGGAGAAATGACGCCGGAAAAAGTCGTCTCCGTGCTGGCGAACTATAAGTAATTAGCGGAGGATGTCCCCGTGGCAAAACTAAAATCGTTTGGTGATCTTGAAACTTTAAAAAAATCAATTACCGGTAAGCGTGACCCGAAGAAGTCCGTTATCGCTATCTGTAACGGTACCGGGTGTCAGGCCTACGGATGCAAAAGCGTAACGGCTGCCTTCCAGGATGAGGTAAAGAAGCAAAACCTGGCGGACAAGGTTGATGTTATGCCGATAGGCTGTCCCGGGTTCTGCGAGAGGGGCACGCTGGTCATGGTAAGACCGCAGGGCATTTTCTACCAGCGGGTCAGACCTAAGGATGTACCGGAAGTAGTCGCGGCAATTGGCAAAAACAGTGTCGTCGATAGACTTCTTTTTACCGACCGTCAAACCGGCGCCAAGGTAACTCATGAAAGTGATGTGCCTTTTTATAAGAAACAGAGGCGACTTATTATCGGCAACAACGGCCTGATTGACTCCACTTCGATAGACGATTATCTGGCTATCGGCGGTTATAACGCCCTGGCTAAAGCGCTCAAGATGAAACCGGAACAGATAATCGATGAGGTCAAAAAATCCGGTCTGCGAGGCCGCGGCGGCGCGGGATTCCCCACCGGAAGTAAATGGGAAACCACCCGTAATGCGCACGACGAAGTAAAATACATAATCGCCAACGCTGACGAGGGCGATCCCGGTGCATTCATGGACAGGGCGCTGGTAGAAGGTAATCCTCATAGCGTGCTGGAAGGAATGATTATCGGGGCTTACGCCATCGGCAGCCACCAGGGTTATATGTATATCCGTAATGAATACCCTCTGGCGGTAAAAAACATGCGCACGGCTATCCAGATGGCCGAAGAATACGGCTTGCTGGGCAAAAATATCCTCGGCACCGGATTTGATTTTACACTTAAAATACAGAGAGGCGGCGGCGCCTTTATCTGCGGCGAGTCTACAGCGTTAATGGCCTCGCTGGAAGGTAAAGTCGGCGAGCCCCGCGCCAAATATGTACATACATCAGAGCAGGGTCTGTGGGGAAAACCCACCAACCTTAATAATGTCGAGACATGGGCGAACGTGCCGATCATTATCAATAACGGCGCTGCCTGGTACAGCCAGATAGGCACCAAAGGCAGCAAAGGCACGAAGATATTCTCCCTGGTGGGCAATATTACCAATACCGGTCTGGTTGAAGTGCCCATGGGCACAACATTAAAAGAGATCGTCTTTGATATCGGCGGCGGTATACCCAAGGGAAGAAAGTTCAAAGCGGTGCAGACCGGCGGTCCATCGGGAGGCGTTATCCCGGAGAGTATGCTCGATATGCCGGTTGACTATGACGAGCTGACTAAAGCCGGCTCCATGATGGGTTCCGGCGGTATGATTGTCATGGATGATAAAACCTGCATGGTGGACATGGCCCGGTATTATACTGAGTTCCTCGAAGGGGAGTCCTGCGGCAAATGCCTGCCCTGCCGTGAAGGCCTGCGCCATATGAAAGCAATATTAACCGGCATCACTGAAGGCCGCGGCAAAAAGGAAGACATCGCTCTTCTGGAAGAGATTTGCGCTACTATTGGCGATGCCGCGCTCTGCCAGCTGGGTGCTTCAGCGCCTAATCCGGTTATAAGCACCATACGCCACTTCCGCGCTGAATACGAAGCCCATATCAATGAGCACAAATGCCCCGCCGGAGTCTGCAAAATCGGTGCGGCAGCTGTAAAATAATAATAAAACATACTGTACAAAATTAAGTTAACAGAGGATCAATTAAATGGTTAAAATTACGATTAACGGACGAAACATCAACGCGCCGGAGGGCGTTACGGTATTACACGCCGCACGGGAAAATAATATCAATATTCCCACCCTATGCGAAAATGAGGCCGTCGCTCCTTACGGCGCCTGCCGCCTGTGCCTGGTGGAGATTAAGACTGCCAAGGGACGGCAGCGGCTGGTCACCTCATGCTTATACCAGGTAGAAGAGGGACTTACCGTCCAGACGAATACCGAAAGAATCCAGAAAATACGCAAGATGCTCATCGAGCTGCTGCTGGCCAGATGCCCTGACTCCGATGTTATCCAGCAGATGGCTAAAGAGCACGGCGTTACCGGCGGTCGGCTTACACCACAGACAGGCAACAACAAATGTATCCTCTGCGCTAATTGCGCCCGCACCTGCGAGGAAGTTGTCGGCGTATCGGCCATCAGCCTTTCCAAGCGCGGTGTTGAAAGAGAACTGACAACACCTTTCGGTGAAGATAACTCCGATGACTGTATCGGCTGTGGTTCTTGCTCTTACAGTTGCCCGACAGGCGCTATCACAATGGAAGATAAGAACGGCACACGGAAGATTACATGGCCTCATAACGAGATGAAATTCAAGATGAAGAAATGCTCTGTCTGCGGCCAGTTCTGGGCGCCGGTAAAGCAGGTGGAGTATGTCGCCAAGACTTCAGGCACGCCCGTTACAGATTATGATATCTGTCCTAACTGCCGTGAATAAACAAGAATGGTAAAACAACTAATCTAAGAGGGGCGAAAGCCCCTCTTTTCATTTTTTCATTTGGTCAAAATCCTACGATACATTGTTCGAAGCGTAGGTATAAGGGATAACTTTAATAATATTTAGAAGTAACACGGGTTGCACTTGGGATAATCGCTCAGCTATACTTTATCCGGCGGGGCGTAGCGCAGTTGGTTTAGCGCGCAGCGTTTGGGACGCTGAGGTCGGAGGTTCGAATCCTCTCGCCCCGACCATGAAAGGGAGTTGTTGACATAATATTATGAAAAAGCTACCGTCCTCCAAGCCCAAACCTATGGAACGCAATATCGCTATGGAACTGGTACGTGTCACCGAGGCCGCCGCCATGTCTGCGGCTCGATTTATGGGCCGGGGTGATAAAAATCTTGTCGATCTGGCTGCCGTTGAAGCGATGCGGAACGTATTAGGCTTTGTTCGGATGGATGGGATAGTGGTAATTGGAGAAGGCGAAAAGGACGAAGCTCCCATGCTCTATATCGGCGAAAAAATCGGAGACGGTTCGGAGCCTTTAGTGGATATCGCTGTCGACCCTGTTGACGGCACTACGCTGACGGCCAAAGGCCTGGCCGGCGCGATATCTGTGGTAGCGCTTTCCGCCAGGGGCACCATGCACTGCCCCCGTAACCTGGTCTATATGAACAAGATAGTCACGGACGCGGAAGCCAAAGATGTTATCGATATCGACGCCCCGGTAAGTGAAAATATCAGAAGAGTCGCCGCCGCTAAGCATAAAAAGATATCTGAGATAACCGTTGTGGTACTTGACCGTCCACGCCATGAAAAACTGCTGGAGGATATCCGCCGGGCCGGCGCCAGGGTAAAGCTAATCTCCGATGGCGATGTTTCCGCAGCTATCGAGGCAGCGCTGCCGGAAACGGATGTTGATATCCTGATGGGCATCGGCGGCACGCCGGAGGGCGTACTTTCCGCCGCCGCAATACGCTGTATCGGTGGCGCTATCCAGTGCAAGGGTTGGCCGCGCGATGAAAAAGAAAAACAGACTGCCATCGATAAAGGTGAGGACTTGAAGAAAGTCTATACAACCGAAGATTTGATAAGCAGCGATGACGTGTTCTTTGCCGCCACCGGCGTCAGCACCGGTGATTTACTTAAAGGTGTACGTTATTTCAGCGGCGGGGCGTTTACACAGTCTATAGCGATGCGCGGCCGCTCCGGCACCATGCGCTGGATTGAAGCCCGTCATAACTTTGATAAACTCGAAAAACTCGACTTCATGAAATATGCTGAAACGCGGCGCTGGGCTCAAAGCGAACCCTAAACGCTCTTTAGCAGCATACCGAAGCCTTTGATATTCATCTTGATTTCGTTCCAGGAAGTGCACCGGCGCAGACGCTGCCAGAGATAGGCAGGCCGCAGGTAAAATTCACGGTAGGCTCGCGTCAGCCAGGTTTTCAAGTCATCTCGGGTCAGCTTATCGCTCTCGAACACAGGCGTCGTCGGATTATCGGTTCCGGCATATACAAAACTGTCCCAGGAAATACTTTCTTTTCTGTTCTGCATATAGATATCATAAAGCTCGGTGCCGGGAAAGGGGGTCGTTACGGAAAACTGGGCGAAATCTACTTTCAGCTTCTTCGCAAAATCGATGGTCTGCCGGATAGTATCGGGAGTATCGCCGGGAGAACCGAGCATGAAATAGCCTACTACTTGCAAACCCGCCTCGTGACTATAACCTACTGCTTCTTCTACCTGCTCAATCGTAGTATCTTTATGCAGCGTTTTGATTATCTCCGGCGAGGCCGACTCAATGCCGTAAGCGACGGCGTAGCAGCCGGCCTGCTTCATATGACGCAGCAGCTCTTTATCCACCAGGTTGACCCTGGTCTCACATGTCCAGTTTATTTTCAACCCTGAAATAATGATTCTATCTGCAATTGCATGAACACGCTTCTTGTCCACCGTAAATGAATCATCATAAAATGCCACCTCTTTCACGCCGAATCTTTCTTTCAGGTAGGCTAGTTCCGCCACAACTCTTTCCGGACTTTGCGCCCGGAATTTAGAACCAAAAACAGGCTTGGAGCAATAAGCGCAGCGATAGGGACACCCACGGCTGGTCACGACGGCGGCGAAAGGCAAGGACATACCATGCGGCGGATGGGGACGGTAGCTCTTCCAGGGCAGCAGGTGATAAGCCGCAAAAGGTAGAGAATCGATATCAACAGTAGAAACTTTGTCCGGTGATTGTCTGACAGTTCCTTCCGTCCGGTAGCTGATTCCGGTCACGCTTTCCAGAGGCTGGTTGTCTTCCAGCGCTTTTAATACCTTGATGACGGTCTCGTCACCTTCCCCTCTGACGATGATATCAATTGCCGGGGCTGAAGCCATGGTCTCCTGAGGAAGCATGGTCGCATGTGCCCCGCCCATGATTATTTTCACCGTGGGTTTGGCATGCTTAATATCACCGGCGATACGCAAAGCGGTGCTGATGGTCGGTGTCATGGCGGTAAGCCCGATGACATCGGCGCCGGCTGCCAGTCCCGGAATATCTTCCGGTTTAAGTCCCAGCGCATTGGCATCCAGCAATTTTACAGGATACCCCGCTTTTTCCAGAATAGCGGCGATTAAGGCCAGGCCGAGCGGCGGCTGAGGATACCGGGTGAACTGCGGAGGATTTATCAGCGTTATTTTAAGCATGTTTCCTGATTGAGAGTTAAATCAAAGGCTGGTCTAATGTCTATCTTTTGATATTGCCTGATGAATTATACTATACATGGTATGTAGCGTTAACCCGTTAAATGCGCTCATCGTCCCTAAAATAATCAAGAAGATGGAAATCAGCGACCAGGCAATGGAAATCACACCACTTTGAGAATAGAGCCGGAGCGTAAAGAAACCGGCCGCCAGTCCACCTAACATCAGGATGATACCCGCCAGCCCGAAGAAAAAGAGTGGTTTTTGTTCAGAAATCATCACTACTATCCTCGTTAACACGCCTAACCCGTGGGCTACCGGATTCAAGGTTGAACTGTCTTTACTGTAATAGACGGATACGGGAACCTGGATGATTTTTAGGTTCTGTCTGGAAGCCTCGGCCACAGTCTCAGCCGATATGGCCATGCCGTTTTCCTTTAAATTTAGCGTGGCTATTGCCTTCCGGGAAAAAGCCCTGAAGCCGCATTCGGTATCAGTGAGATGTTCTGTTGAGAGAATATTCACCGAACCTGAAATCACCTTCTGTCCGAGCCGGCGATAAAAGGGAATTTTATCAGCCTGCTTCTCTCTGGTCCCGATAACGACGTCATAGCCGTTTAATATCGGCTTAATAATATCAGGGATTTCCTGGGGGTTATGCTGAGAATCGGCATCCAGGATAATTAGGATATCAGGGTCTCTTTTTTTGGCCTCAGCAAAGATACTCAGAATAGCGGCTCCATACCCTTTATTCTGCGGATGTCTGATTACCGCGGCCCCGGCGAGACCGGCTATTTTAGATGTATCATCGGTGCTGCCGTCATCAATGATGACAACTTCATCAACATATTGTTTGGTATTGAGCACCATACTGCCGATGTATTTACTCTCATTATAGGCCGGCATACCTGCCATTATTTTAATATGTTTTTGAGTCATAGCTTACTTTTTTAGTTAGTAACCTTGATCCCTGCCTCTTTAATTCCTTCATTATAACCTCCGTAAGCTATTATAGGCAAGGGCTCAGTTTGATGTAACTGGCGTTAAGCAATCCTTTGACAATAGGGCAATTAAAAGATAAAATTAAAATAATTATGCGGGAGTAACTCAGTTGGTAGANNCGAGTCCCGTCTCCCGCTCCAACGGATTTCAAAATACTCCTTCGGCAGCGCTCTCATGCAATTTATTGACATCATTTTTAACATTCTTATAAGACGGGTAATGGATTTTACCTGACAATAGCAAATGGTGTTATAATCAAATTTGAAATAACATGAGCGTCGAGATTATTATTCCGCCTTCTTTACAGCCGCTTACCGATGAAGCTATACTCATTACGGTCAGCGGCGGCACCGTCGGCGAGTGCCTGAAAAAACTCGTGATTCAATATCCAAAGTTACGGCCCCGACTTTTTACTGCCAACAACGAATTACGAAAAGGCTTGAATATCTTTATTAATAGGGAGCCGGCTTATCCCGGGGAACTAGCCAAAATGGTGCATAATGGTGATAAATTATATATCTCCTATATCGTGATGGGTGGCTGAATAAGTACCGTAATATAGATATATCAAATGCGGGAGGCGAACATGACTATAAACACAGGTAAAGTGCTAAGAGTAAATCTGTCAAACGGTAAAACATCTACGGAGACCGTCCCTGAATCAATCGCGGCGGACTTTATCGGAGGGAGAGTNNTATACTTACCGGTCCGATGGCAGGCACTACGGCTCAAGGTGTTTCACGCTGGATGGTCTGTTCTAAAAGTCCTCAAACCGGTGCCTTTGCCCGCTCCGTATGCGGTGCCGACTTCGGGGCATGGTTAAAATTCGCCGGATATGAAATTATCATCGTGGAAGGTAAGGCGGAAAATCCGGTTTACCTTCACCTTAGCGATGATAAATGTAATATCCTTGATGCAAGTGAAATCTGGGGTAAAGATACTAAAGAAACTCAGGCATGGCTTAACCAGAGCCACGGCAGAAACACACGGACGGCCTGTATCGGACCGGCCGGTGAGAATTTGGTAAAATATGCGGCCATTGTCAGCGACCGCCGTACCGCCGGACGCTGCGGGACCGGCGCCGTGATGGGCTCGAAAAATCTTAAAGCCATCTCTGTTACAGCGCAGCGTAAGACATATCTCGCGGACACTGAAGTGTATAACAAGCTGGCCAAAGAACAAATCGAGATTATCCGTAATAATGGGGGTTTCAAAAATCATAAGGAATGGGGTACTACCAACACTCAGGATATTACCAGTTCCATCGGTATTTTTCCGACACGAAACTTCCGTTATGGACAGCTTACCGACTACGAAAATATATCCGGTGATAAATACCGGCTTTTAAGAACGGGAGATATGGGCTGCTATTCCTGTCCGGCGCGGTGCGGCAAAGTGCATACCGTAACTTCGGGGGTTTATACCGGGGCGCACAGCGAAGGGCCGGAGTACGAATCTATCTGGGCTTTTACCGGCCCGATAGAAAGCAGTTATATCGAAGCCAGTATCGCTGCCGATGAACTCTGCGACGACCTCGGACTGGATACGATAAGCACAGGCAGTTCAATTGGTTTTGCCTACGAAATGTACGAGAAAGGACTGCTCAAGAAATCAGACACCGATGGTCTGGAGCTGATTTACGGTCGGCACGAACCCATGATTTCCCTGATAACCAAGATTGCACGGCGTGAGGGTATCGGCGACCTCCTGGCAGAAGGTACGATGCGCGCGGCGGCCTCCATCGGTCAAGGAGCATCAATTGGCGCGATACATGTAAAGGGACTGGAGTTACCGGCCTATGAACCAAGGGGGGCGAAATCCCAGGGCTATAATTATGCCACGGCCAGTATCGGGGCCAGCCATTGCTACGGATATGCTACTCAGGATATCTTCGGGGCGCCTTTCCCCAGGCCCACTGACCGTTTCTCCGAGGAATACGCCGATGTTGTTATCTTTAACCAGGATGGCTCCGCCTTTAAGGAAACGGGGATTATCTGCGCCTTTGCCGGCGGTTGGGGCTGGGTCCCCAATCTTTTCGGTAAAATGCTGAAAGCGGCCAGAGGGATTGAGCTTCTGGCCGATAATAAATATCTGGACAAAGTAGGCGAGCGGATGTTTAACCTGGAGAGAGCGTTCAACGTGCGTGAGGGTTTCAATAGAAAGCAGGATACTCTCCCTGAGCGGATGCGCACCGAGCCGCTCCATACCCGCCGGGCTAAGGGTGAGGGGCAAATGGTCAGTCACCAGGATGAGTTTCTGGATAAGTACTACCAGCTGCGCGGTTGGACGAAAGAAGGTATTCCTACCGAAGAAAAACTTACAGAGCTGGGACTGGAATTCGCATTGAAGGACATGACGGGAAAAAATAAGTAAATATTTAAGGTTTCTAAACGGTAAGAAAGAAATAAGGCGTCTGGTTGAAACAAATCAGACGCCTTTTCTTATGCTACTCTTGTACAGATGACTTTAAATCAGACCCCTTAACCTCGGGTCAAGGGCATCTCTCAACCCATCGCCAACCATATTGAATGCAAACACCACCAGGAAGATAGCGATACCGGGCGCAAAGCAAAGCCAGGGGTTTGTCTGTAGATAGATATAACTGTCGTTTACCATAGAACCCCAGGCAGCCATCGGCGGCACAATACCCATGCCTAAAAATCCTAATGCTGCCTCGGCCAGAATCAGGGTTCCCAACTGCATCGTCATCAGCACGATGAGGGGAGGGAAAGCATTCGGCAGTATATGTTTTAACATGGTGCGAAAGCTGCCGGCACCGATAGATATTTCAGCCATTATATAGTCATTTTGTTTAAGGCTTAAAGTCAAACCGCACATAACCCTGACATATTGGGCAATCGTACCGATGCTCAAGGCAATAATGACGTTCCGTACACCATTTCCCAGGACAGCGGATAAAAACATGAACAGGATTAGGCCTGGGAAACACATCAGCGTATCTACGGCTCTCATAATAATGATATAAAACCAACCGCCCGAGAAACCTGCCAGCATGCCGAGTAAAATACCGATGATGGAAGCGATGGCCACGGTAATAAAGCCTACCTCCAAGGCCGTTCTTGAGCCGTAGATAACCCGGCTAAAGGAATCTCTGCCAATGCGGTCGGTGCCCAGCCAGTGTTTGGCGCTCGGTTGTTCTAATGCTGCCCCGGTAGCAATTTTATACGGGTCATAGGGAGCTATCCAGGGCGCGAAGATAGCCGCTATGAAAATCAGGAGTAAAATTGCCAGGCCGATTACGACGACCCAGCGCTTAAAAAATACGCGCATAAAGCGGCGGAATTCGCTAACCCTCGGCGCTATTTCCATTAATGTTGCGGCGTTACTTGTTTCGATGGCCATTATTTTCTAGCTCCTAGTTATAACGAATCCTGGGGTCAATCCAGCTATAAGATATGTCAACCATCAGGTTTACCAGCAAAATTACCGTGCCAAAAACAAGAGCCAGGTCCTGGACAACGACGTAGTCCTGTCCCCGGATACAGTCCACGAACATCCTGCCCATACCGGGTATGGAGAATATTGTCTCCGTAATCACCGCCCCCGCAAAAACCACACCGACTCCCATACCAACCAAGGTGACCACCGGAATGAGGCTGTTTTTCAAGGCATGCTTCAAAATAACGGCACGTTCCGTCAATCCTTTAGCCCAGGCGGTGCGGACGTAGTCCTGGCGGATAATTTCCAGCATACTGGAACGCATCTGGCGGGCATTCATGGCCAGACCCAGCGCTGACATGCAGATAGCCGGCATAATTACCTGACGGATGCTCAATCCAAAATTTTGCCAGGGTAGAACAAGGTCATAAAATGGCAGCCAGTGTGCTTTCATCCCGAAGATAAAGATCAGGAATATTCCTAATAGGAAACTTGGAATGCATATCAGAACAACGCTCAGAGGAGAAACGATGTTATCCAGCCATTTACCGCGCCGGATGGCGGCTAACATGCCGATGGTGATGCCTACGCTGATACTGATGATCATGGACGTTATGCCCAGGTACATCGTAATCGGAATGCGTTGAGCCAGGAGCGTGTTGACACTATCCTTATAATATAAGGACTGCCCCAGGTCTCCCCGGACTACTTTGGAAATCCAATCATAATATTGTACGTATAAGGGTTTATCCAGGCCGTATTGATGTTTAAGAAACTTAATTTGTTCTTCATCCATGTTGCCTGTGCCGATGACGTATAGTGTTATCGGGTCCAGAGGCAACATTCGTATTACAAAAAAAACAAGGATTGATACCAATACCAGCACGAGTAATGCTTGCAGCAACCGTCGGATGATAAACGATGACATTTTTAAAACCTCGGTTAAATATTAAAAATCTACTCGTTAAAATAACAAAAAATTACACGTAAAACTGCGTCTTTACTGCGCAGACATCGTGTTATTATCTGTTTGCTTTTCGGTTACTTTACTAACCATCCGGGTGGCGTATCCCGTTTGATTTTACGAGAATACGCCACCCGAAACTCAACTTTGAAAGCTAATTAGTTTTATCGGTCCAATCGTTATAGACTCTCCAGGTGGAGGCTTCTACCGAAGTGCAGAAGTTAGTATGGTAAGCCTTGCCCGGGACATTATTGTAGATCAGGGAGTAGGGTACGTTGAAAAGCGGGACGCACAGGGCATCGTCGCTGCTCTGTTTGACCATCTTGGTCATGATATCTTTGGCGGCTTCATAGCTGGGGTACGTCAAAGCCTGGGTGGCCAACTGCAGGAATGCAGGCGTTTTATAGAAACAGGCGGCTTTGAAGTTCAGCGGGTTGGCACCCATCTGGAAGATAATTTCACTGTTGTTTGTCGCCAGCGGCATCATGACAAAAGCAAGGTCGGACCAGCCGGTAGTGGTCCAGATCTGGTTGTAGTAACGGGAGGTATCGGCCATATCCAGGGTGCAGGTGATGCCTGCTGCCGCTAAATACCCCTGGATGGCAGAGGCGGTGGTGGCGTCACGCTGGATGGTGAGTAGCTGGGTTTTAAAACCGTTGGGATACCCCGCATCGGACAATAACTGCTTGGCCGTTGCTACGTTGAAAGGATGCGGGTCATCGCCCGGGTTGGCCATAGAACCCGCCATTGCTAAGTACTTAAGAGGGAGATATTTGCCAGAACCAATCAGGGCCGCCAGTTCGGGGCGGTTGATAGCGTACTCTATTGCCAGGCGGACTTTCGCGTTGCTGTATGGTTTGGCCGGGTCAGCAGAGTTGAACAACAACATGTAGGATATGCCGCTAGGCCACCAGTTAACGCCGAACCCCTTCTTCTCCAGGTCGATGGCGTTGGTCGTAATGTTGGCGTTGCTCCACCAGACATCGGCATCGCCGGACTGCAATAGTTGTGCAGATACCAAGAGATCCGGGATAATTAGTATTTCGACGTTCTTGATATAGGGCTTGCCGGTCCGCCAGTAGTCGTTAAATCTCGTAAACTTTATGTAAGAATCTCGTTTAAACTCAACGAACTTATAGGGGCCGGTACCAACCGGGTTCAGGCGCGCCCAGGTTTGTCTGGTGGCATTATCGGTACCGGAATTCTGATAGGCCGTCGGTGAGATGATATACGGTGATGACAACATGGTGATGGTGGTGATGTCAAGGGTGCTTAAATTCAGCCGGAGGGTGTAATCGTCGAGAATGTCCATGGAGTTGATAAAAGTAAAATACTGAATTTTTGCATCCTTGTTGAGTTGGCAGTTCCAGGCGACTGCTTTCGCGTCGCATACTGTGCCGTCATGGAATTTAACACCCTTGCGGATGTTTAACGTAACTGTCTTGGCTGTCTGGTCGATTTTCCATGACTCGGCGATGACACCTTCATACTGGCCGGTTACAGAGTCCAGGATGAACAGGTTTTCCATGGTGTATACACCGCTGTAGTTGTCGTTCGCTCCCATCTCCGGGGGATAGCCCAGCACTGTCGGTCCCTGGTTCATAATACGTATAACTGAACCCTGGATCGGGTGCGCGCTGGCGGCTGTTGTCGCAGCCGCAGTTGTGGTCGCGGCCGCGGTCGTGGTCGCGGCCGCAGTCGTTTTAATTGCGGTCGTGGTAGCAGCCGCAGTCGTGGTCGCGGCTACCGTAGTGGTAGCTTGATTACCGCAGCTGGTAAAAATTAATGTACCAACTATGATAACCGCTAAAAGAACAAAGAATAATTTCTTCATTAATTCCTTTTACCTCTTTCAATATTTTTTCCCCAGCCTCTATTAAGTAAATTCATCCCGTCATAGGCTGCCCCCCTTTTTATTGAATACATTGTCAATAACGATAGAAATACATCGGATACTGGTCTGCAAATCCTTTACAGTATCTTTGGAATCCAGGCTTTTCACAATTTAGTTGTTCCATTGCTCTGGAGACTAATAACAACTCCAGTTCAGAATTTATCCTGGTAACCGTAAAACCGTATTCACCCATAATATCACATTCTGAGAAAAGATAAAACAACATTAATACGAGCGAGAGTAATGTTGATATTAGACATATCCGGTTGGTAATTTAGCATTCGTATTTCGGCAATATCTTGGCAAATAATCATGGTATATTATAGCATAGGCTGTCAAGTAACATATCAAGTTACACATTGTTTTAACAGTTCTATGATGTATTGCGTTTATTTATATGAAATACCAATTCATTTATTGAAATTCTAATTATAATAGTGATAGAATTGAGAACCGTTTGAAAATAACGCGGCACTTCTATAAAATCAGGAGTGTGTTTGAATTCATATACCTTCTAGTAGTAATTATATTAAAAGGAGTGGCTAGATGAGCGAGACCGAGTATGCACAATTAAAAAAGTGGCCTTATCCTGTGAACTATGGTAAAGAGAACGAGATTGCAACCGATATCTTAATCATCGGAGGCGGTATTGCCGGCTGCCATGCGGCCATCAGCGCCGTAAAAAGGGGAGCCAGTGTAGCCGTCGCCGAGAAAGCGTCGGTAATACGGAGTGGCGCCGGTGGTGACGGCGTCGACCACTGGCATCTCGCCTGCACGAACCCTTGTTCCAACATTACCCCGACTGAGATGATGGGAGCGCTTAAAACGTCTTTCGGCGATATGGGGTATGGCGAGTTCGGCAACGGCATCGCCGCCTATATTTCCGCTTCAGAAAGTTATGATGCGATGCTCGATATCGAAAAAATGGGTATCAAGGTGAGGGACGTTGATGACCATTTCGTCGGTGCTCCTTTCCGGGATGAAAAGACCAAGTTAATGTTCGCTTATGACTACGATAATAAGTTTACTGTCCGCGTTATGGCCGGTAACGTAAAACCGGCGCTGCAAAAAGAAATGAAACGCCTGGGAGTAAAAATCTATGACCGCATCATCATAACCAATCTGCTTACCGAGGGCGGCAAGCCGGGCAACCGCGTTATCGGCGCGATGGGCGTGAACGTGCGCACCGGCGAATTCTATATCTTTAAAGCTAAAGCTACCATCATCTCCACTGCCAAACCGAACGGTATCTTGATGTACTCGTCCGAACAAAAGGGCGGAGCCGCCTTCCAGGAACCCAACCTTACAGCTGAA
>PLLL01000018.1 GCA_003141235.1 Dehalococcoidia bacterium | reverse complement strand
AGCGCCTGTATTTCCGGGCTTTTTACTCTTTCTATATCCTGCCATTCGACGCCTACCGGGACGCCGTGAGCGGCCATAGCGAAAGTGTACGCCGGTCCGAACTGTACATCCACGATGCTTTTAACTTCATGGTTGGTAAAAGCAGGCGCCTCTAAAGTCGGATGGCCCAGGATAAGAACGCTTTCAATTTCCCCGGGACTAACATGATTTTCATTAATTATTTTAAGAAAGCAATCCAACTCGGTCTGGAACATACGGCAGCACGGGTAGGGCTTATAGATAATTTTCTTAAAGAAATCCCACTCCTTCCCCAATCCTTCNNGGTGGTATCGCCGATAAATCCCTCCTGCGCCAGCAGCGCAGCCATAACACCACCCGTATTTTGCCAGCCCGGTACGCAGTACTTGGTCATCGCTCTATGCTCCTGGAAAGTATAGCGAATCCAGGTAAGCACCTGGCTCAAATGACCCGCGGTTCCCATTGCGTTGAGCATCTGCGCATGGTCAAGTCCTAATATCTTGCCGGCGCTAGCGGCTGCGCCGAAATTGTGACTGGCATAACCGGAGCGTTCGGCCCAGATAAATTTTTCCTGTTTAGTGCTCATAAACGACCCTTTGGTTAAAGCCCGGCTGACGCGAGTGACTATTTCCAGGCCGATAGCAATGGCCAGGATAAGCTGTTTGCCATTAGCTTTAATACTTTCAGCAAGAGCTAACGGCGGCGGGACAATATACGGAGGTGTATGCCCGGAAATAGAGTCATAATCAATAGCATTTATCAATTGTCCGTTGGCCAGGACAGCGTTTACGCAAGAAACCTTGCCGTTGACGCCGATTATCGAAGATTCAGGCGGCCCGCCCAATCTTTTAGCCAGAGATATGAACATTTTCCCGGGATCTGTGGTTACCCCCGCGAGCCCGCAGCCGATAGAGTCCATGATAAAGAACTTCACATCACGCACGACTTTTTGCGGTAAATCTTCATACTTTGTATTGCAGGTGAACTTTGCCAGCCCTTCGAGTTCCGGCGAAGCATTTTTCATTTCTCTAACCTTCAAGATTTACTCCATATTATTATGTATCGTATAAGAGCTATTTTAAAATTATCATATATAATATAAAAACAAGCTAGTTTTTGAATATTTTCTTTAGATGTGGTATAAAATATCAATCGCACTGCAGTTATTATTTGAAGAAAGGTTATGAGAAGTGGCTAAAAAACGGGCGCTAAAGCAAACGGAGGAAATCGTTGAGATACCTCATGTTGATGCCTTCAATACATGGCTGATATTGGATTATACCAGGTTTACTGTCGCCAGGCTGCGTGATATTGAATTGACCAAACTTGGTATTACCCCGGAACAAGCTGCAATTTTAAAGATTCTCTGCCGGCATGGCACCTCTACTATCACACAAATAGCAGACAGGTGGATGAGACAGCCGCAATCCGTCTCAACTTTAATCAGCCGGATGGCGAAGCAAGGACTGGTTCAAAAGGTAAAATATCCGAAGCGAAAAGTTATTGAAATTAATGTGACAGAGAAAGGCAAACGCCTTCACGATAAATTAACCTCGGATTCAATTAATATGGTTTTTTCGGCTTTATCTCAAGATGACTTGCAAAAGCTTTCACAATATTTAAAACTTCTATATATCAGGTCCAGAGGCCTGTTGGGAATTACAGGCCCCGCCCCGTTTTTATTGTAAATTTTTGATCTATCTAATAGAACAACTATTTATCTGAATTTTTCTCTTGACAACCATATTGAAATGTGTTTTAATATCATGACTCGTATACGATTTATAATACGCCTTTTATGAATCTTATNNCAGATAATAAAACATTTTCTCATTTTTATTTTATAAAAGGAGGTTGATTAATGAGAAAAACAATCCTTGCTCTTCTGGTATGTATAGCGCTACTACTAATCATCATTCCTGGTTGCGGCAAAACCACTCCAACCACTTCAACACCTCCGAAAACTACTACCACAACTCCTGTAACCACAACTTCCACACCTCCCAAGACAACGGCAACAACAACAGTTGCTCCAGATTACCCACCTCCGCTTAATCCCAATGCGCAAACGGGCGGGACGATGATTATCAATCACAACGCCGTTGTCTCGTTCATCAGCGCGCCGGCGGACGGCGCCGGGCTCTCACAGAGAATCGGGCGCAACGTCTTTGAGCCGCTGCTGGTCTGTGATGCAAACCTGGTTCTAAAACCCTGGCTGGCAACATCGGTTACCACATCCGCCGATGGTAAAGCCATTACATTAAAACTTCGCCAGGGCGTACAGTTCACTGACGGAACACCATTCAATGCTGACGCCGTTAAATTCAATCTCCAGCTTGACCTCCAAAATAATATCACCGGTTCTGCGGTGCTCAAAAATATAGTTTCCTATGATATCCCGGACCAGTACACCATCACTTTGAACCTGGCCACGCCGGATGCAACGCTTTTATTAGGCTTGGCTCAAACTAACATCGGTTTGATGGCTTCACCCACCGCCCAGCAGAAGCCTACTACCCCCGATACCATAACCCAGATACACTGTGTAGGGACCGGGCCATTCATGTATGACAGCTGGCAGAGAGACAGCTATGTTCAATTCAAAGCCAATCCGAACTACTGGCAGAAAGGCAAACCTTACCTATCAGCGTTAAGATTCAATTTTGTGCCTGACCAGACCGCCAGCCTGCTGGCATTCAGGTCGGGCCAGGCTAACATGGTCATGACCATCGACCCGATTGATGCCGTTAAACTGACCAGTGAAGGGTTCTTCGTCGGCAACCCGACTTTCTTAAAGTATCTCCATAGCATTATCCCGGACGGCGCCAACCCGGATTCGCCTTTCTCCAAGGTGGAAGTCAGACAGGCCCTTGAATACGCGCTGAATAAGGCCGAGCTTACGGCTGTCGGCAATGGCTATTTCGACGCCGCTACAGAGTTTGCTAAACCATCGGACCTTTACTTTGATTCAACCATCACGCCGCGCAACTTTGACCTCGCCAAATGCAAGCAATTGCTGACCGCCGCCGGATATCCGAATGGCGTTGACGTGATCGTTATCACAAACCAGAGCATTCGTGCCGATACCGAGAACCTGATACTGGCCCAGCTGAAAGCCGCCGGCTTCAACGTTACTAAAGTCGATGCACAGACCAGCGCCGCGTATACTACAACCACCCAGAAAGGTTGGAGAAGCACTACCGCGGGTGTCGGTTCTATCCTCATGCCGGGTTACCCCACACCGGATAACCTCACTTCTTTCCTCGGTCTTTTCAACGCCAATCTCTATCCCGATATGTACAATCCTCCGAGCTGGAAGGATGCCTGGACCGCCATACAAACACAGACGAACGACGCCCTGCGGAATGCCCAGATTAAAACCCTCGTCCGCCAGGCATTCGATACTGCGTTAATACTCCCCTACCAGTACGACTCTTCGCGGTATGTTACTGATAGCAAAGTCCAGGGTTGGAAAGAATGGTACCTTTCTACCGACAGCGCCGATTTTTATCTGCCATCGGAACTCTGGTTGAAAACCAAATAAAACCTAGCTGAATCAAAGAAGTAGTAAAGATAGAGGCCACTTCTCCGAAATGAGCGGCCTCTATCTAGATATTAGCTCTTATTATTCGCCATTCTCAATCGTAACTGAAAACGGACATAATTTGAATCAAATTGTTAACAAGTAACTTAAAGGAAGGTTACCCATGCCTGTAACATCTGAATTTAAAGCCATTGAAACGCTTTCGTCGTATGTAATAAATACGAAATATGAGAACCTGGATAAAACGTTTGTTGAAGATGTTAAAAACCGTCTTATTGATGTTATCGGGTGCGCAATCGGCGGCTGCCGTGCGCCTGGCAACCAGGCCTTAATCGAATTGTATAATAATTGGGGTGGCAAACATGAAGCAACCGTCTGGATACATGGCTTAAAAGCACCTGCCCATATTGCTGCCTTAATAAATACCGTAATGGCAAGGTCGTTCGACTTTGAAGTCATGGCGGGAATCGTGGAGGATAAAACTTTTGCCGCCCATCACGCCGCCTCTATTATTCCCACGGCAATTGCTATCGGTGAGTTAAAAAAGGTTAGTGGTAAAGAACTATTGACGGCCATCGGCGTAGCCGACGATTTAAATGCCAGGCTATTAGTAGCCTCTGGAACATCCCCGATTGGCATCGGTTGGGACGGAACGATGCTGTTTTCAAATTTTGGTACAACCGCCGTGGCCAGCAGGTTATTGGGCCTGAATGAGACGCAACTTAAGCACGCTTTTGGCATTGTTTTAAATACAATGGCCGGCTCTATCCAGAGTCTCTGGGACGGGGCGACCACCTTTAAATTCCAAGGCATGGCCGACCATAACGGCATCCTTGCCGCTCAATTAGCCAAAAAAGGGTGGACTGGCGTAGACGATCCGCTGTTCAGCCGTTTCGGTTTTTACAACGTCTATATGAAAGGCTGTAAAGACCCGGGCCTCCTGACCCGTGACCTCGGTAAAAAATTCTGGGGTGAAACTTACTATAAGCCCTATCCCAGCGGGATGCCCAACCATACTGCCATCGATTGCGCGCTGGCGCTGGTCAACAAAAATGAAATTAACGCCGATGATATCAAAGAAATTATCATCCACGTCTCACCTAAGGCGTTGACCAACAGCTATTACGCCAAACCATTCGCCCTGCGCGAATATCCCCTGGGGGATGCTATCTTCAGTTATCCATACACGGTTGCTTCAGCACTGTTGAAAAAGAGCATGGGGCTGCCCAACTTTACTGATGAAGCCATTCGCGACCCGAAGGTCAATGCCCTGATAACCAAGACAAAGATGGTTGAACAACAGGAAGACTTTACCAGAGGTCCTTTAGGCATAGAGCTAGAGGTCTTCATGAACGACGGGCGGAAATTTAAAGAGACAAAAGGGGCTAATACGAGCTGGGTTAAAAATCGAATCACCAGGGAAACAATCATTAAAAAGTACTGGCACCAGATAGACTTTTCCAATACTATCTCCAGGAATAATGCCCAGAAAATCCTGGACTTGATTATTAATCTGGAGCAGGTTGATAATATAGGTCTGCTGGTCAAACTTATTCGCTAACTAAAAATTACTTGTTACTAGGACAGGGTTAGAGACAATAGATGACAGCCTACATAGTGCGGCGACTGTTAATGGGACTGCTGGTCTTGCTTCTCGTTTCAATATTAATATTTCTATTCATGCGTCTCCTGCCGGGGGACCCGCTTTATCTATTTATTGATCCGACTTCCGTCAGTCAGTTGACTCACGAAGCCAGGCAGGCGTTAATGCATCAATACGGCCTGGACAAGTCATTGCCGGCTCAATATTTCAGCTGGATTGGGGGAGTCTTGCATGGCGACCTGGGCGTATCGAGTTCCACCAACGGCGAAAGCGTCAATAAGGTTATTGCCAGCCGCATTCCGACCACATTCTATCTAGGTACCCTGGCTTTCGTATTTGGCTCAGTGGTAGGTATTACGCTGGGAACGGTCTGCGCGCTGCGGCGCGGAAAATGGATCGATACAGTTTTGACCGTTATCGC
The DNA here is from genome assembly GCA_003141235.1 of Dehalococcoidia bacterium. Classification (GTDB taxonomy): domain Bacteria; phylum Chloroflexota; class Dehalococcoidia; order Dehalococcoidales; family RBG-16-60-22; genus Fen-1077. The sequence continues at coordinate 940 of PLLL01000018.1, read as the reverse complement.
CAATATCGGAATTACGCTGCCTTCATTCTTTGCAGGGATTCTTTTAATATATATTTTTACCTACAAATGGGGGTGGCTGCGCCCGCCGTTAGGCTATGTCTCTCCCTTTACCAATTTTGGGGTTAATATCAGGCAGATTATCATGCCGGTTTTTGTCCTTTCAATCTTCCCAATTGCGTCCCTGACGCGCCAGTCGCGCTCCAGTATGCTGGAAGTCATCCAGCAGGACTACATCAGGACCGCCTGGGCCAAAGGCTTAAGGGAACGACTGATCGTGACGCGTCACGTGCTTAAGAACGGACTTATTCCCGTAGTTACTACCATGGGACTGCAAGTCAGCCTGATATTCGGCGGGTCGGTAATCGTCGAGACGGTTTTTAATATTCCCGGCATGGGCCGTCTAATGCGGGATGCGGTTTTCGGCTCTGACTACCAGGTCGCACAGGCAGGTGTCTTGATTATCGCCGCCGTTATTGTACTGGCGAATATCCTTGTAGATATCTCTTACGGCTGGTTTGACCCCAGGATCAGGTATGGATAGGCGCTCCATCGCGGAGGATATTGTAAATGACTACGACAACAGAAATCAGTCTCGGTAAAACCGCGGTGCAGTACAGCGAGGGTCGCCGTATTTTAAAGGTGTTCTTTGGCCGGAAACTGGCCGTTATCGGTCTGGTCATCATCGTCCTTCTTATCATAACTGCCATCGCCGCTCCCTGGTTGGCACCTTATAATCCGTACACTACGGACGTGGCGCACCGGCTTCAAAGTCCTTCTACGCAACATTTGCTTGGCACTGATTCAATAGGCAGGGATATATTGAGCCGGGTGATTTATGGTGCCCGCACCTCTCTGCTGGTAGGATTAGGCGCGGTGGGACTGGCAACGCTGGTCGGGCAGGCGCTGGGCTTGATTGCCGGTTATTTCGGCGGCTTGGTTC
>PLLL01000096.1 GCA_003141235.1 Dehalococcoidia bacterium | reverse complement strand
GGGACGCCTGTCCGATAAATACGGGCGCATACCATTGATTTCCGCCGGGCTGGTGATAGGAGGTATAGCCACCGTCTTTATGGCCGTCTTTAACAACTACCTGGTGCTGGTAGTGCTGATGGCCGTCTTCGGGTTAGGGCTGGCCACGGTTACGGCTTCCACTTCGGCCCTGGTGGCTGACTTATCCCGCGCAGAGGGCCGCGGTAGCGCCTTGGGCATACTTTCCAGCATCATGGACGTTGGCCAGTCAACCGGCCCGATGGTTGCCGGAGTGCTCGTCGCGGCCTACTCATACAAGTGGACTTTCGGAGCCATAGGTGTCTTCCTGGTTATCGTAAGTCTGGTTTACTGGCTCGGCAGAAACCGGCTGGTGGTTCACCCTCAGGTTTAAAAGCGGCGGTTACTATCTATTATCCTACCCCCCTTTTCGCCTCATCCCAGAGTTCATTTTGTGCATCAAACGTAAGTTTGTCGAAGCTCAAGCCGCGCTCATGGCACAGCTTTTCCATGTAAGTAAAACGTGTGAAAAACTTTATGTTAGCTTCCCGCAGCGCCGACTCAGCGTCGATTCCTTCCCAGCGGGCGTAATTGACCAATGTAAACAGCAGGTCGCCGAACTCCAGGGCTTTTTCCTGAGGGCTATCAGCCTTTTTAATTTCCCTGACCTCTTCCAATACCTTGTCGATAACCCCCTCAACATCAGGCCATTCAAAACCAACCCGAACCGCCCGGCGTGATATTTCCAGGGCGTAAGCCAAGGCAGGCATCGCTTTCGGGACGGTGGATAAGATGGAGGCGCCTTCCTCTCTCTCTTTTCTCTTGAGATCCTCCCAGTTATGCATCACTTCATCCGCGTCTTTCGCTTTTCCGGTGCCGAAGATATGCGGGTGGCGGCGTATAATCTTTTCCGCAATACCTTTTATCACATCATCTATCTTAAACTCACTACTATCTACGGCAATCTGGGCTTGCAGGACAATCTGTAAAAGCAGGTCGCCCAGCTCTTCCTGAAGTTTGGCCGGCTCCCCGCTATCGAGCGCATCCAGCACCTCATAGCTCTCCGAGAGCAGGTTCTCCCGCAGCGATTGATGGGTCTGTTCTTTATCCCAGGGGCAGCCGTCCGGCCCGCGCAGTTTGGCGATGATGTCCGTAAAAGTATCGAATTTATTTAAGTCACCAGTTACCGTCAGCCGTGCTTGTTTTTTCATAATTATGCCAGCCTTTTACAAAGACTCAATATTGTATCTATTTCTCATTTACGCAATTGCGCATATGAGGACAAGAGCAATTACGTTAAATAACGGCGTAAGTGCGTTAGTCGGGTAATTCATCCCCGAGGAAGTCCCTTTGTCCCCTCAGGAACTCGGCGGCGGAAACGGCCCTTTTACCCTGGAGCTGGAGCTGGAACACTCCCAGGACGCCCTCACCGGTGCCGATACCCAGTTCTCCCTCGCGGCCGGGCAGGGCTATCACCTTACCGGCTCCCGGAGAACGTTCCTCCGGCAGGGCCTCCGCCGCTATGATTTTTACCTGTTTTCCGCGCCAGGTGGTATAACACCCCGGCCACGGGTTAAAGGCCCTTACCCGGCGCCAGATATTCAGGGCCGGAAGACTCCAGTCTATTTCGCCCTCTTCCTTGTTAACCTGGCTGAAGTAGTTGGACTCTTTATCGTTCTGTGGCAGGGGTTCAATTTCGCCCCGCAGCCAGCCTGTCAGCGCTTCCAGTAATAGATTGGCCCCCACCACGGCCAGCTTTCCCATCAGTATGCCGGTGTTGTCCTGAGGCGCTACCGGGATCGCCGCCCTGGCCAGCACCGGGCCGGTATCCAGTTTCCTTCTTACTAGCTGGATGCTCACTCCGACAAATTCATCTCCCGCCAGTATTGCCGACATTACCGGAGAAGCGCCGCGGTGCTTCGGCAGCAGTGAAAAGTGGACGTTGATACATTGGCAGGGCGGTATGTCCAGCACCGCTTGCGTCAGTATTTGCCCGTAGGCGCAGACGACGATAACATCCGGTTTATAACCAGCCAGCCGCGCTAATTCCGCTTCCGTACGTAGTGTTTCCGGCTGCACTACCGTTAAATCCATATTTAAAGCCGCTACTTTAATCGGCGGCGCTACCAGGGCGCGTCCCCTTCCGGCCGGCCTGTCCGGCTGGGTATATACCGCCACCACCTGAAATTTGTTGAGGACAAGCTGTTCCAGGGCAGGTACGGCAAACTCCGGAGAACCCATAAAAACAATATGCAATGTAAACCTCCAGACCCCAAATTGTATCACTAAAATATTTTTTTTCACAACCCCGTGTTTTATGCCTGCAACCATTAAAAAACGGCAAAAAAGAGAGGTTTAGAGAGGTTTGATGAGGAGAAGTTAGGTGCCCCTGTCCCCGAAAAGGTTTGCCAAAGGGGGGGCGGCGGAGGTAAGCTATGGGTTGTTAATAAACCAATAATTTATTAATGTTTGCCCCACAGGAACCGCCTGGGAAGGCGGAAAATTCAGATATTGACATACAAGGGTGAGTTTGTGCCTAAAATTGGGGGGATTTACACCTTGTCGGCCAAGCTAGGTGTGTAATATATATGGAATCGACTCGTGCTTATTCGCCGCAGGAGATATGGGAAACAGCTCTCGGGGAGTTACAGGTCCAGGTCAGCAAGCCCAATTTCCGGACCTGGTTCAGTAAAACATCCGGCTTATCCTATCAGGATAATCAGTTCGTCATCGGCGTTCCTAATACGTTTGCGGCTGAATATCTGGAAAGAAACCAGCGCTCCCTCATTGAAAAAGCGCTTACGGGGCTCACCTCGCCTCATGTGCAGGTGGTCTTCCGGGTTAACGGTAACTCCAATAATCATAGCAGCGCCAATAGCCAGACAGCGCTACCACCACCCGTACCCAACTATACCAGGTTGAATCCTGATTACACCTTCGATTCATTTATCGAAGGCAGCGCTAACCGCTTGGCGCGGGCCGCGGCGCTATCGGTAGCGCAGAACCCGGGCCGCAGCTATAATCCTCTCTTCATTTACAGCGGTCCCGGTCTGGGCAAGACACACCTCATCCATGCCATCGGCCAGGATGCTGCGGCCAGGCACATCAATGTCATCTGCACCAGCGCCGAGCAGTTCACCAATGAATTTGTGACCGCCGTCCGCGAGAGATCTACCGAAGATTTTCGGAATAAATACCGCAGCCTCGGTATGCTGCTTGTCGACGATATCCACTTTATCGCCGGTAAGGAACAAACGGAGGAAAGCTTCTTCCATACCTTCAATGAGTTGCATAATACCAACCGGCAAATCATCATCACGAGCGACCGGCCGCCTAAAACCATGCCCTTGCTGGAAGAGCGCTTACGCTCGCGTTTCGAATGGGGTCTTATCGTCGATATCCAGCCGCCGGACTATGAAACGCGTCTGGCCATCCTGAAATCGAAGGCCCGCCAGAAGGGAATCAACATCACTCAGGATGTTATCGAGCTGGTCGCCCGCGAGGCGCACTCAAATATCAGGTCAATGGAAGGCTCTTTAAACCGTGTTTTAGCTTACGCCAAGCTATTGAGAGTCGCCCCCACGGTGGAGATAGCAACCAAGGCGCTGGAGGATATAGCGAACAAAGAGTTATCACTGGCCGATATTACACCGACCACGATTGTCGAAGCTGTGGCCGGTTCTTTCCAGTTGACCCGCGAGGCGCTGTCAGGACGGCAGAGAGACAAAGACACCGCGCTGGCTCGCCGACTGGCGATGTACCTTATCCGCCAGGAAACCAACTGTTCCCTTGTCCAGATCGGCCAGGAACTCGGCAACCGCGACGCCGCCTCGGTAACCATTGCCTGTAAAAAAATCGCCACCGATATCGATAGCAGCCCTTACCTGAAGCGCAAAATCCACGATATCCAGCACCAACTCCACCCCGAGTCCAAAAGCAAAAAACCCGCTAAATCCCTCCAGGATTAGCCGGCTTTATTGCCAGGGGTGATAAATCCCGTTTCCCGCGATGCTTTATTTGCTATCTGGCAAATTCATTTCCTTTGTTGTTTAATGTAATTTTGGGGACATTTTGTGGTATTTTTGGTGTTTTATTTGTTTTAATTGAATATGATAAATTTAAAACAGGCATGATAACGGGAAGTTACGGTAACGTTATTATTAGTAATATTATTAAAAAACAAAGTATGAACTATTGTTGTATAATTTAATTACGATATAAATTTATGTTTGATAAAGCTGAGATACGGATAAAAGCAGGTAACGGCGGTAATGGCGCTATAGGGTTTCGCCGTGAGAAGTATATCCCTTACGGTGGACCGGATGGCGGTAATGGCGGTCAGGGCGGTGACGTTATATTCAGGGCAGATGAAAACGTGGATACCCTGCGGCGTTACCGGCAGAGAAGAACCCACAGTGCGGAAAGCGGGGGTGATGGCGCCGGCGCAAAAAAGCACGGCAAAAATGGTGTTGACCTCGTCATCTCAGTACCGCCGGGCACTATCGTTACTACAGAAGAAGATGGTACCCGCTTGCTGATAGCCGACCTGGAAAAAATCGGGGATGCGGCAATTGTGGCTAAGGGCGGCAGAGGCGGCCTGGGGAATACGCATTATAAAACTTCGACAAACCAGTCGCCGCGCATTGCCCAGCGGGGAGAAGAAGGGGAAGAAAAAGAAATCCAGCTGGAGATGAGGCTGATAGCCGACGCTGGCATTATCGGGTACCCTAATGCCGGTAAATCGACCCTGCTGACGGCGGCCTCGGCGGCCAAACCGAAGATTGCCAGCTACCCATTCACCACGCTAGAACCAGTGCTCGGTGTCGTTGAGGTAGGAACAGACAACTTTGTATTGGCTGAGATTCCTGGCCTGATAGAGGGCGCCCACGAGGGACGAGGCCTCGGCCACGACTTTTTAAGACACGCCATGCGCACAAAGATGTTTATCCATTTAATCAATGGCAGTTCCGAATCTCCGGTTAAAGATCTGATGACATTAAATAATGAGCTGGCACTTTTCGACCCATTTTTGGCGCAGAAGCCGCAAATAGTGGTCGTGAATAAAATCGATTTGCCGGAAGTGCAGGAACAGCGGGAACTGCTAGAGTCCGAGTTTGCCGCTGGCGGCATAAAGGCGCATTTTATTTCGGCGGCAACAGGCAGCGGCGTGCCTGCGCTCATGAAAGAGGCTTTAAACGTCTTGCAGTCAATATCTGTCAAAGAGGCTGAAGTAAAGCCGATCAAGATATTCCGTCCCCAGCCTAAAGAACCCGGCGTTAAAGTCACCCGGCGGGGGGATGAGTACGTTATCTCCGCGCCCGGCCTGGAGCGCATCAGAGGGGGGGTTGGCATCACCCCTAATGCGTTGCGCTGGCAGCTGAACTACCTGCTGAAAAAGATGGGCGTCAACAGTATGCTGGAGAAGGCGGGGGCGCAGCCGGGCGATAAAATCCACTGCGGGGATATGACCTGGGAGTGGTAGAGCGATGAAAATAGGGGTTCTCGGCGGCACATTCGACCCCGTGCACCTGGGGCATATCAGGATGGCCGAGGAAGCCAGGGACGCGCTGAAACTTGACCAGGTGATACTGGTGCCGGCGGGGCAACCGATGTCAAAACCGAACCGGCCCATCACCTCGTCAGAACACCGAATCAGCATGCTGAACCTGGCACTGAAAGACAAACCCCATCTAACGATATCCACCATCGAGACCGAGCGAACCGGCCCGTCATTTACTATCGATACGATAGCTGCTCTACAGCACAAGTATGGCGCCGGGGCGGAAATCTATTTTATTCTGGGCTGGGACAGCCTGGAGCAGTTGCCGGAGTGGCGCGACCCGGCCCGTCTGGCAGCAATGTGCCGGTTGGTGGCGGTGCCCCGACCGGGCTATTCGCGACCAGATATGAAGACCCTGGAAAGAAAAATTCCCGGTATCTCAAAAAATGTTATCTTTTTAGAAAAGCCTAATATTGACATCAGCGCCACGGCAACACGGGAAAAAGTGGCGAGGGGGGAATCCATCGACCAACTGGTTCCCGGGCCGGTGGCGGAATATATCAAAAAACATAAGCTGTACCGGGCAGCAGGAGGCAAACCATGAAAGCGGTAGGAATTGTCGGCAGCCCCAGGAAGGGCGGGAACACGGAGATGCTCACAGCGCACTGCCTCAAGGCCATGGCTGAAGAAGGTCTCGAAACGGAGCTAGTAAGGCTGGCGGGGCTGGATATCCGGGGGTGTAACGCCTGCGGATATTGCCACGAACACGAAGGCTGCTCCATCAAGGACGACATGCAATCCGTCTATGACAAGATGGCGGGAGCGGATGCTCTCATTATTGCCACGCCGGTATATTATGGGTCGGCAACCTCCCTGGTTAAAGGATTAATGGAAAGGGCGGGATTCATGTCTCTCCGGAGCAAACCATTTGCCGGCAAGGTGGGCGGCCCGCTGGTGGTAGCGCGACGCGCCGGGCAGAACTTTACTTTTGCCGAGCTCCTTTTCTGGTTTCATATCATGGGAATGGTTAATCCCGGCTCAACGTACTGGAACATCGCTTTTGGCCGAGAAAAGGGCGAGGTGGAAAAAGACACGGAGGGGATGAAGACGGCCTGGAACTTCGGCAAGAACGTCGCAAAGGTGGCAAAAAAGCTGAGGGAATACCCAGAGATACATCAGGTATAAATATCGCCAGGATTTTGACTACAGCGTGATTCGTGGCGCTATAGTAATTAAGCTAGGTCAGCAAAAACGGGCTGGTCAGGCACCGCACCTTTGGGCTATAATTATTTTCCGGAATAGAAAAACGGAGGTAACCCCTTGAGTGATGAGACGATAATCAGCGAGGAGCTGCAAAGCCTGCTTAACGTCCCGTTCGGGCCGGAGGTCTATGATATCGAAAAGGGGATGGTGAAAAAGTTCGCCGAGGCGATTGACGACCCCAATGCCCGCTGGCAAAGTGAAACACCGCCCACTTTTCCCGCCGCTCTCGTTCCCACGGAACTGATACACAGGCTGTTTAACGCAAAAAGCCCGCTAAAGCGACTTTTAAACGGTTCCAGCGAGCTGGAATACTTAAAACCCATTAAAGTAGGGGATGTTATCTCTGTTACGGGGATTCTCACACGGCTGAGGCAGGTGGCTGGCGCGGAAGGCCCGACACTTTTTATGTTTACCGAAATGACCTATACCAACCAGCGAGGTGAGTTGGTGGTCAAGGGGAAAAACACTTACGTTAAGTACTAGCGGGGATAATGTTAAAATGACTGTTTATTACGAAGATATTGAGGTTGGGAGCGAGATACCGGCGCTGGTGAAATACCCCACGACCATGCGGTTAGTAAAATATGCCGGCGCTTCCGGCGACTACTACCAGATACATTACGATAAAGACATCGCCATGGCCAACGGGCTGCCGGGCGTTATCGTCCACGGCTGGCTGACGCTGTCTTTCCTGGGACAGATGGTCACCGACTGGATGGGGGAAAAGGGGACGCTGGAAAAGCTGAACGGCAGCTACCGGGGCATGAATCTTGTCCACGAGGAAATATTCTGCTACGGTAAGGTAACTAAAAAGTACGCCGAAAATAATAAAAACTGCGCCCGGGTAGAAATTTGGGCGGAAAACCCGAAGGGCGAAAAAACGGTTACCGGTACGGCTGTAGTGACGCTGCCAGCACGAGAACAGGTAAACTAAAGCGTAATTGAGTAAATGCGCAATTACGCATAAACGCAGATACGAAACAATACCGACAACGGACAATTACCTTAACAGAATAGATAAACTCACTTCCATTCCGGTGAAAACCGGAATCCAGACCACCCCTCCCACTTCTGGATCCCCGCTTTCGCGAGGATGACGTTATAGGAGTCAGGATCCCGACGTAAGTCGGGATGGACAATTTAGGGGTGCATACCCAGACTTGTTAGTCCCGCACGGCGGTCCAGGCCAAACATAACATTCATATTCTCGATACCGGCCTGCGCGCCTCCCTTGCCCAGGTTGTCCAGAGCGCTGAAAACGACGATACGCTGGCGGGCCTCATCAACATCAAGGCCGATAAAGCAGAAATTCGTGCCGGCGACGGAGCTCACCCAGGGGTACGGCCGGTACTGCCATGAAGCCTTCTCATCTTTGGGGAGGTCATAAATCTTAATAAAAGGCTGGTCACGGTAAAAGTCACGGTAAAGCGCCAGGACTTCATCCCTGGTGATCCGGTTAATATAGTGCGTGTGGCAGATATCCAGGATGCCCCGGATAGTCGGCACATAAACCGGCGTGAAATGGACGGTAACATTATCTCCGGACAGCAGGGAAAGTTCCTGTTCCATCTCGTAAGTATGGCGGTGATTGACAACATTGTAAGGCACCAGATTATTGCCTATCTCCGGATGATGGGCGGCACGCGATAACTCGGCGCCGACGCCGCTGGTGCCGGATAAGCCATCGACGACAATGTCATAAAGATTGATAATTCTTTCTTTAGCCAGAGGCGCCAGGCCGAGAATTCCGGCGGATGAATAGCACCCGAAGTTAGCGATGAGCCGGGCTGCCTGGATATTTTTAAGGTGCAGTTCCGAAATGCCGCAAACCGCTTCCTCGGCCAGTTCCCAAAAGGGATGCCGCATTTTGTAGACAGTTTCCCATATCGAGCGGTCCTTTAAACGAAACGCTGAGCCCAAGTCGATGACTTTACAGCCTTTTCTCAGAAAATCGGCTGCTACTGTGATGGATTCCTCGGTCGGGAGGGCCAGAAATACCACGTCGCATGGTGTTGCTTTATCGGGATGGATTAAATTAACATCGATGCCGTAAAGGTTGGGGTGGTATAAAGCGATGTCACCGCCGCTGCGGCTAGTGGCCCAGGCCAGCTGGGCTTCGGGATGCTGTAAAATAACGCGCAAGGCCTCTCCGCCCATATAACCGGTGCCGCCGAATATACCAACTTTAATCATGGCTTTTCTCCTTTAGCTACAAGAGTAGCTGAGGAAATGCGCAAATGCGCAAAAGAGTAAATACTCCAGTATCAGTTATACCAACCTAGCCCAGCGCCTCCGCCACTATTTCGCTGATGTCTTTCGCTTTTATCTTTTCCTCGGCTTGCTTGGCCTTCAGACCGTCTTCGAACATGGTAAGACAATAAGGGCAGGCCGTCGCCACGCAATCGGCGCCGCAGGAAATTAATTCATCAACGCGCCGGTTATTAACACGCTTTTCCGGGTCTTCCTCCATCCACATATGGCCGCCGCCGCCGCCGCAGCAAAAGCTGTTCGTCCCGTACCGGGGGAACTCCACCTGTTTTTCGCTTAAAGCCTTCACGATGGCCCTGGGCTCCTGATAAATATCATTATAGCGCCCCAGGTAACAAGAATCATGGTAGGCTGCTTTTTGCAGGACTTTTTTATCGATGTTCAGGCGGCCTTCTTTCATGAGAGTGTCGATGAACTGGGAATGGTGTATGACCTCGTAATTCCCGCCGAACTGGGGGTATTCGTGTTTCAAGCTGTTGAAGCAGTGCGGGCAGGAGGTCAATATCTTTTTAATGTTATGGCCTTTAAGAATCTCGATGTTCTGCTGGCAGATAGTCTGGAAGAGGTACTCATCACCCATACGGCGGGCGGGATCGCCGCAGCACGCCTCTTCATCACCGAGGATACCGAAGTTGATGCCAGCCGCCCGCAGGACTTTCGCGGTGGCCTGCGCTACCTTCATGTTGCGGTCATCGAGAGCGGCGCTGCAGCCAACCCAGTACAGAATATCAACATTGCTTTCATCTGCAAGGGTTTTAATGTTAAGTCCTTCGCACCAGCTGGTGCGGGTGGCAGTCGTTCCCCGGTAGGGATGACCGCGTGTGCCGAGGCACTTAAGCGCTTCCTGGGCCGCCTCGGGGAAACGGCTCTTTTCCATGGCCAGGTTGCGCCGCAGGTCTACTATCTTGTCCACATGCTCGATGTAGACCGGACAGGCCTGCTGGCAGGCGCGGCAGGTGGTACAGTCCCAGACGACATCATCGGTAATGACTTCACCGACAAGCTCTTTACGGGTTGCGGCAGGTTTTAACGAAGTAAGCTTGGGATAAACATCATAAAGATGAGTTTTTAAGTCCTGTATGACCTGCTTTGGATTAAGTTTCTTACCGCTGAAGTAGGCCGGGCAGGCGTCCTGACAGCGGCCGCAGCGCGTGCAGGCGTCAAGGTCGAGAAGCTGCTTCCAGGTGAAATCTTCTATCTTGCCGGCGCCGAAAAGCTCGCTCTTCTCGAAATCCAGTTTGGTAAGCGCGCCCTTTGGCCCCAGGTTCCGTAAAAAGACGTTGAGCGTGTCCCAGGCGATATGGTACAGCTTTGAGTTAAACAGGGCGACATAGACGAAAGTACCCAGCGCTAAAAAGACGTGGAACCACCAGAGACCCACATGCCAGCCGAGTAAAGCGCTCTGTGAGGCTCCGCGGAAGGCCAGAGACAGAACGTAACCGCCGGGAGACCAGGGCGCCCAGCCCGGGTGGACCTGAAGCTCGGTGGCCGCGATGCGCAGACCCTCGACGACAAAGCCGGAAATAAAGACCGCCAGGATTAACAGAAGGGTAACGAGGTCGTCCAACCGGGAGTCGAGGCGTTCCGGCTTCTTGACATAACGTCGGTAGAGGGCCATAAGTACACCGATAATCCCCAGTATACCGAAGACGTCCGTCACCACCGAATAGCCGAGGTAAAAGTCGCCGTGCATGAAGTTAAAGAAATAATGGCTGATAGCATCCAGGAAGGCGCCCAGCAAGAGCACAAAAAAGCCGGAGAAGATGAAAAAGTGCATCAGGCCGGGATAAAGTTCTTTAGTACGGAACGGTTTCTCCGCGCCGAAGAACTTGCGGTGAAACAATAAATCGATAAACGCCGTCCGGCCAAAGGCGCGGATACGCTGCCGCAGCTGGCTGCCACGGTTGGCCGGCTGGCCGACACGCCACCTCAGGTAGTGACGGTAAACGGCCCAGATAAGAACGGCCGTGGCGATGGCAGCCAAACAATACATTATCCAGGGGAATTGAATGTTCCAGAAAATCTCGCGGGTTGGTTCATCCATAGCCTAAACCTCCAGGCGAATTAATTTCGAACGAATTTACTATTGTCCTTGATTATATTATATATAATACCATAAGATACTGTGAAATCGACCTGAACAGCGAATCAAAAGGCGCAACCGCTCATATGAGTAAATGCGCAAAAGCGTAAGAACGCAATTATGAAAAGATTTGAACTTATTGAGCACACCGCGGATATCGGTCTGAACGCTTACGGTAAAGACCTGCCGGAAGCTTTCGCCAACGCGGCTTACGGCATGTTCTCGATTATCGACGAGGTTGATAATGTTCGGGAGGTTGAGACACGCCGCGTCGAGGTCAGCGCCGACGATATAGAGGGCCTGCTCTTCGAGTGGCTGAACAGCCTGCTCTACTATTTCGATGTTGAGATGCTCCTTTTTAAGAAATTCGATATCATCGAGTTCGGGGACACCCGGATGGTGGCAAATTGCCGCGGTGAAAAGTACGACTCCTCCCGCCATCAGATTAAGCATGGAGTAAAGTCGGCCACCTACCATACACTTGAGGTAGACCGGAAAGAGAACCGGGTTAGGGTAATATTTGATATATAAATTAAAGTCATTGCGAGCCATTACCGAAGGAAGGCGTGGCAATCCCCTAATAAGAATAAAACCGATGATAGAGATTGCCGTGTCGTCCCTATTTAATCGGGACTCCTCGCAATGACAGCTATAAGGAGGTGGCTTATGCCAGGTTGGAGCGGCCAACTGGAAAAAATAGACGAATATCGATGGCGTATACCGAAAAGCGCAAAAGCCGGCATGCGCGTTGACGGCCTTATCTACGCGGATGAAAAAATGCTACATCAGATTTTAGAAGACAAGGCTACCGAGCAGGTAGCTAACGTGGCATTTCTGCCCGGCATCGTGGGTTACTCCATGGCTATGCCGGATATACATTGGGGCTACGGGTTCGCTATCGGCGGGGTGGCGGCGACGCGGGTCAGCGACGGCGTGATATCACCGGGCGGAGTGGGCTTCGATATCAACTGCGGCGTCCGCCTCATGCGCACCAACCTTACCGTAGAAGAGGTGCGACCGCATCTTAATAAGTTAGCTGACGCCATTTTTAACGACGTCCCTTCGGGGTTGGGTTCGAAAGGCAATATCAAACTGAATTCCAGAGAAATGGAAGAAGTCCTGATAAAAGGCTCGCGCTGGGCGGTAAACAACGGCTACGGGCGGAAAGAAGACCTGCTCACCACCGAGGAAAAGGGAGAAATACCCGGCGCAGATCCCGACCGCGTCAGCGCCAGGGCTAAAGAGCGCGGCAATCCGCAGCTGGGCACGCTCGGCTCCGGCAACCATTTCCTGGAGGTGGCTTACATCGATGAGATTTATGAGCCGGAAATAGCTCAAGTCATGGGCCTCGACCATGTAGGACAGGTTGTTTTGTACGTCCACTGCGGCTCGCGCGGGTTGGGCTATCAGGTCGCTGACGACTACATAAAAGAGATGATTAGAGCGATGCAGAAATACGGCATAGAAGTACCGGACCGCCAGTTGGCCTGTGCGCCGGTGACATCGCCGGAGGGACAGGCTTACCTCGGGGCCATGCGCTGTGCCGCCAACTATGCCTGGGCCAACCGCCAGTGCATCACCCACTGGGTGCGCGAGGCGTTCTGCCGCGTGATGGAAATGGGCGAAGCAAAAGCCGGGCTGGAGCTTGTTTATGACGTTACCCATAATATTGCGAAAATCGAAGAGCATGAAGTGGAAGGTAAAAAAGTAAAGCTCTGCGTGCACCGTAAGGGGGCCACCCGCGCTTTTCCCGCCGGCCACCCGGACGTGCCGCCGCAGTACGCGAAAATCGGCCAGCCCATCCTTATCCCCGGGGACATGGGGCGGTTCTCTTACGTGCTGGTGGGCACCGAGCAGGCGATGAAGGAGACCTTCGGCTCGACGTGCCACGGGGCGGGGCGATTGCAAAGCCGGTCGGCGGCCAAGCGGAACATTAGCGGGAGAGAGGTGCTGGAGGCGCTGGACGCGAAGGGCATTACCGTGCGCGCTGGCAGCCTTTCAGGACTGGCGGAGGAGGCATCAGAGTCATATAAAGACGTTAACGATGTGGTGGGAGTGGTACAGGGGGCAGGCATCTCTAATAAAGTCGCCCGGACGAGGCCGATAGCCGTGATAAAGGGATAGATATGAACCTGACATACTTCGGCGTAAATGAGGACATGCGCAAATGCGCAAAAGAGCTATTACGTTATTGCGGAGATACGGCATGTACCAACTGATTGATACCCATGCCCACCTGGATGACATTGCAGACCTAGATAAGGTTATTGACGAAGCAAAAAAGGCTGGATTGATAGCGATTATCGCCCTGGGAATAGATATTGCGTCGAATCAAAAAGTGCTGGAAATCGCGGCGCAATACAAGGGTTTCGTATACCCTGCCTTGGGCTACTACCCCGGGAATATAAAAGAGGCGGAGATTGACGCCAATCTGGAGTTCATAAAAGCTAATATAGTTAAAGCGGCGGCTATTGGCGAAGTGGGACTGGACTATAGCAAATGGGTGCTGGCCTCCGCCGCTAAAGAACTGCAAAAACGGGTGTTGCGGGAAATATTCAAAATCGCTAAAGACAATGATAAACCCGCGCTTATCCACTCCCGCTATGCCTGGCGGGACGCTTTAAACATGGCAATAGAGGCGCACCTGGAAAAAGCTGTGTTCCACTGGTATACCGGGCCCTTAAGCGTGCTGCGGGACATCATCGCACAAGGCTATTATATCTCCGCGACCCCCGCCGTAGAGTACCACGAGGAGCATCGGCAAGCGATAAAAGAAACGCCATTAGCGCAATTATTATTAGAGACGGACTGCCCGGTGGTTTATGCCCGCGGGCGCGCAGAAGAATTTAAATCCAGACCGGCGGATGTGGTGCGGTCTTTAAAGGGCGCGGCGGAGCTGAAGGGCGGGAGCGAGGAAGAGATAGCGGCAGCGACCACAGAGAATGCGGAGAGGCTATTTGGGGTTAAGTAGCAAGCAGGTTGACACTTTGAAATATTGGTGGTAGGATAGTAGGAAAGTTAGATAGTAAGATAGTTGGAGATTATAATGTCAGAGCTGATACAAATACGCAAGAAGGCACAACTTACCCTGCCGCTATCGGTCAGGCGGAAGCTGGGGATAGAAGAGGGCGATTATGTTGACGTACAGGTGAGGGATCAAGAGATCGTGCTAAAACTTAAAAAAGTGATCGACAAAGAGCAAGC
>PLLL01000105.1 GCA_003141235.1 Dehalococcoidia bacterium | reverse complement strand
TTAAAAGCATCGTGGATGTACAGTTCGGACCGGCGTACACTTTCGCTATGGCCGCTCACGGCGTCCCGGTAGGCGTCGAATGGCAGGATATAGAAAGAGTAAAAAGCCCGGAAATACAGGCGCTAGCGAAAAAAATTACTTATCGCACCTATCCTGAATTCCTGGCAAAGCGTATGAGTATCGTTGAGGTTAAAGCCCGAGGCAAAATATTCAAGGAAGAAAAAGAATTTGTAAATCTTCATGAATTAACGGAGGCTGACCTGTTTACCAAGTTCCGTCACAACGCTTCGCGGATACTCACTGAAAATAAGATTGAAAAGGCTATTATAACTATGATGGAGTTGGAAAAACTTAACGACGTTAATGAATTAACAGCTTATATTACTTTATAAAAATGTAAATTTTTAATAAAAGTTGACAAGCATTTGCAAAAGTTATGGTCGGGGTGGGCAGATTTGAACTACCGACCTTCTGAACCCCATGTAGCCTAGATAAAAGGCGGAGGTTGCTTGCCTCCTTTTCCAAGTGAATATTATAGTTGAATAGAATCCTCAGGTCAACGTCTTAGTAAGATAATTTGAACTAATATTTCAAGCTCTTGTTATCCAACAATTTACTTCTTTGTTACATTAAGGTCCCAAACAGCACTGCCCATTTTATTTGTCAGGCACCATCGAACAAACATCGGGATGTTTACCCTTACATGCGTATGTGAAAGTTTAGGTTGAAAATTTGAGCCCAGTATCGCCCACCACTGCTTGCGATAATTTAACAATTATTAGCTTTATACCAGCCTAGCTCCTATGGCATACCCTGAAAAACATGGATACCGGCCTGGACTGCTTCAGCCAGCATGTCTATATAGACGTCAAATATACGGGCAGGTGGGGAAAATGAAGATGAAGCAGGTCTATGCAGCCAACCCCCAAACGTTTCAGACTGCTATCCTAGAGTTACCTAAGATGGTCATCTCGTATTTATTTTTCTACCACCTTCATATGTCGCCTCTAGGAGCTAACTCAAAGCATTTGTTAACATGCTGTTTCTGTGGTCTCTTCTAGTGAGGTAGAATATCGACCGCTTCGAGCTCAGCAACTTCGGCGGAAGTGAGGCGCCAGCCCATGGCCCCGGCGTTCAGCCGTGCCTGTTCGGGGCTTTTGGCACCCGGGATCGGCAGTGCCCCTTTGCAAAGTATCCAGTTCAGGGCTACTTGGGATACGGTCTTCCCGCGAGCATCCGCAATCCGCTTCAAGGCCTCAAGTAATGGCTGTATCCTTGTGAGGTAACGACTGTTGTAAATCAAACGGCGGATACCACCGGGTCGATGCTTACTGTCATACTTGCCACTTAGCATCCCCGAGGCCAGCGGTTGGTAGGCGATGAGCGTGACTCCCAGCTCTTTGCAGACGTTAAGGAGGCCGTTATGCTCCGGATTGCGCCGCAATAGGCTGAATCCGACTTCATTACATGCGAGCGGTATACCGCGGGCCGCCAGCACAGTGTGCACTCGTCGGGTCTGCGCCGGATTGCAGTTGGAGATGCCCACCGCGCGCGTTAGTCCCGCCTCTACAGCGTCGGCGAGCGCATCTGCCCAGGTCTCCAATGAAACGGGTGGAGATGGGAAGTGCAACAGGTACACGTCCATTGTTGTTAGGCTAAGACGAGACAGGCTTCGGCGCAGCGCGGAAATCATCGCCCTCTTTCCAAGGCGCCAGGGTAGCGGGGCGAACTTCGTCAGGACGGCCGGGCGTCGCGTGGACTCACGGATGCAGTGTCCTATGGTCTGCTCGGAAGCGCCATAGACCTCGGCCGTATCGATGAGTGTGATGCCGGAATCCAATATGGCGTCGAACGTCGCGCGCTTGTCCGGGTCTGGACCGGCCCGGCTACCCCATGTATTGGTCCCCACGCCAAGTGAGCTCACGCGCAAGTTCGTCCTCCCTAGTTCGACCGTTTCTGCCTCATGCTCCATTGTCGCTCCTCCCTCTGTAAGCAAGCCTCTTCACTGTTTGAAGGTTGTCATATCAACCTAAAAAAATATCGTATTTATCTATCCTTTGTCATCGTATATTTTTTATAGGCTTTCCAAAATCATCTAATGTCTGGCTTTCTTTGCCTAGATATTTCAGACAATTGGCACTGATTTTGTCAAGTGGTTTATAGAAGCCACTGAGTTCGGTAGATGTTATTCCATTTTTCATTTGTTTATCAATCTCATCATGATTTATCTTTAGTTGGCGGAACTGGCGCCCCCAAATTNNTTTAGGAGAAAAGTGTTAATTAACGGCCGGTTCTTTTTTCTGCCGGCGAACCAGGCTATAAACGGCTGGAATGACAAACAAGGTCAAGAATGTTGAACTTACCATGCCGCCGATCACGACAACTGCCAGCTCGGAGCCTAACATCATGCCGGAACTGGAGCTTACCGCTATGGGGACCATCGCCATGATGGTGGTCAGGGCGGTCATGAGTATCGGGCGCAAACGGGTCTTGCCGCCCTCGAGCAGGGCCTCCTGAATACTTAAGCCGTTCTTACGTTGCTGTTCCACTATGGACACTAATACAATAGCATTAGTCAATACAATCCCTATGAGCATCAGTAAGCCCATCATGGCCGATATTCCGAGGGTATGACCGCTGACGAGTAAAGCGGGAATAGAACCGATAAAGGCTAAAGGCAGGCTGACCATGATAATCAGTGGATTGATGATAGAGCGCATCATGAGAATGACTATCAGGAACACGATGATGATAGCCACGATAATGGCGATTAACATCCTGGAGAAAGTGCTGGACATTTGCTCGGCTATCCCTGCCGCCGCTATCTCCACCCCGGGATGCGCCGGTAAAGCATCGACCTGTTGTTGAACAGCCTTGTTTACCGCCCCGACGTTTTTATCCGTTATTGTACCTGTAATTGTGGCGGAGAGCACCGTATCGGTATGGCTGATGTGCGAAGGTAGTTCCTGGATAGTAACATCGGCGATGTCATTCAGGGTTACGGACTGGGGGAAACCTATCTTCAGATTTTTTGCCTGTTCCGCGTCGTTGAGGCTCTGCGCAACACCCTTGATGTAGAAGGGATAGCTTTCATTATCGAGCGTCACCGTCTTACCAGGTAAATTCCCGCCATTCATCAGCAGCATGAACTCCTGCTGCAACCCGGCCATCTGGGTGGCCGGTAATCCTGAAGTAGCCACTTTGGCCGGGTCTACGGCAATATTCAATTTGGGCACAACCGTCGTTAAATCGCTTTTCAGATCGGCGATACCATTGACGCCCCGGAGCTTTTCCATGAGCTGGGCTGTGACCCGGGCAATATCTTCCTGGTTTTGCCCTTGGATGGAGAGGTTCACATTGGACATGGAAGGTCCTCCACCGCCCATGCCGCCGCCGGAATCCGAGCTGACGTTGATAAATCCGTTATCCACGATACCCTGGCAGGCCTGATTTATCGCTAAAATCTCTGGCTGCAAGTCCGCGTCGGATTTCAGGTAAACGGTTATCGTCGCCGTATTGGAACCCCCTCCCCCCTGGGACGCGCTCATGATGCCGGACATGGAGGTAGATGTGCCGATGCTTGATTGGAAGCTCTTTATCGCCGCGTCCCCGCTAAGCAGTGTCTCTACTCTAGCCGTCACGGCGCTGGTGTCGCTGACATCAGCCGTCGCTGGCAGGGCGATATTGATGGTAATGGTCGCTTCGCCAAATGAACCGGACATGAAAGAGGTGCCGGTTACCGAAAGAAGCCCCAGGCTGCCTATCAGCAGCACCAGGGCAATCGCCACCACGGCAATACGGTGTCCGAGCGTCCATTTTAGCGCCCTGACATAGATTTTCTGGTACCAGTTATCCCGTATCGTAATTGCCTTCGGTTTGGCGCTCACCAGTAGCTTGGATAGGGCCGGAATCAGCGCTAACGCTACCAATAACGAGGCCAGCATGGCGAAAGTTACCGTCAGGGCAAAGGGGATGAATACCTGGCCCACCAAGCCGCCGACGAACATTAACGGGATAAAAATCGCTACGGTAGCCAGCGTGGCGGTGGTGATGGGAGTGGCCACCTCTTTGGCCCCCCCGATAGCCGCCTCCTTGAAGTTTTCCCCCCGGCGCAGGCGGCGGAAGATAACTTCTACCATCACGATGCTGTCATCGATTAGCCGGCCGACGGCCAGCGCCATCGCCATTAAGGTGAACATGTTTAAAGTAAGTCCGGTTAAACGCATACATAGAAAACCGATAAAAAGACTCAAGGGAATCGAGATAGCGGTTATCAGCGAGGCGCGGACTGCCCAGAGGAAGAGAAAGACCACCAGTATTGCCAGCACGCCGCCGACAATGGCTTTTTCCCAGAGTTGGTTGATACTGGCATTGATGAAATTCGATTGGTCAAATATAGTGCTGATAGTAACGCCGTCGCCCAGTTTTCCTGTTATTTCGGCAATCTTGGCATTTATAGCCTTGGCGGTCTCTACGGTATTGGCTGTTTCTGTTTTTGTTATCGAGATGCCCACGCTGGGACGGCCGTTGGTACGGGTTATGGCCGACAAAGGCGGCGGGCTCTTGCTGACCGTGGCGACATCGGACAGTTTAATGTTATCGGTACCGAGAGAAGCGTTTTCGATATCACTCAAAGAAGCATAGCTGGGGCCGAGGAGCCCTGTAATCTGGGCCATGGAGATGCCGTACTGGTTCATTTTATCCGGGTCGGGAGCAATCACAACCTGGTCCTTATCCCCACCTTCCGTATCTACCCGGAGTACCCCCTCTATCTTGGTAAGCTCGGGGACGATTTGCGTTAAGGCAATCTGCTTTAGTTGCTCTGGAGGCAGGTCTCCGGATAGGCTTAGCGTTTCCAGCGGCATGATATTCATATTAATGGGGATGATTTGCGGATTTTTAGTGTTGCTTACCGTCAATTTGGGGAAATCAATGACCGCCTGTGGTAAGGTGAGCTTACTGATGCCTTCGCTGAGACTGTTGCCCACCGCCGTCATGTCGGTACCATACTCGAATTCCGCCATTACTACGGACATACCTGCGGAAGACGTGGAGGTAACATGTTTTAAGCCTTTTCCTGACCATTCATCCCAAACAACTTTTTCAATGGGCGCAGTAACTTCGTTCACTACAGTATCCGGGATGGCCTGGGGGTAAACCGTAACTACTGTGGTGTAAGGGAAACTGATATTCGGCATGAGTTCCACCTTGAGCCCCAGGAACGCCCAGATGGAAACTCCGGCGATGGCCAGCGCCAGTAGAATGGTAACGACTCTATTGCGCAGTGCCAATTTAGTAAGGTGCCACATAAAAACGTTCTCCTTTAAAAATATGATGGAAAGCAGCCCTTGCCTCTAGCTCTTCTATTTTCAGTTTAACAGAGACAAGGTAAAGAGGAGGTAAAGATACCTGATAGGAGTCTTGATAGAGATTGGCCGATTATTAAATGGCCTGATAACGGGGAAACGAAAGATTAAATGTACTACCGCTTCCTAGTGCACTTTCCACAGAAATAGTGCCCCCATGGTCCTCAACTATCTTTTTAACTATAGCAAGTCCCAGTCCGCTGCCGCCCTGAGATCTGGTCCGGGACTTATCGACACGGTAGAAACGGTCGAATATATGAGTCTGGTCAGCCGGTGAGATACCAATGCCGTTATCCTGCACTTGTACCACAAATTGAGATTTCTCCGTCCAAGCTGATATCTTCACTGTGCCTCCAGGCCGGTTGTATTTGATAGCATTGTCAACGACATTGAAGATGGCTTGTTTAAGACGCAGAGAATTGCCCTTTACCATCATCTCATCCGGTGCTGGCTCCAGTTCAAGGCTTATTCCAGCCACTGTCGCCCTGGCGCTGACCTCAGCTGCCACCTCGCTAATGATAAATTTCATATCTACCGCTTGCCAGTTGGCCCACTCCTGTCTGGCATCTGCAAGCAACAGCAACTGGTCACTAAGCTGGGTCATCCGCTCCAAACTCCGTTTTAATACTTTCATCAGGCGATTATAATCACTGGCGGTTACTTTTTCCGCCATCTCGATAACCTCTATGTTTGTTTGGGCTGTGGCGATGGGAGTCCTCAGTTCATGCGAGGCATCCTGAATAAATTGCTTTTGAGATTCGAAAGAAGTTTCCAGCCGCCCCATCATTTCATCAAAGGTATCGGCAAGACGTTTTACCTCATTCTCGGAACCATGATAGTTAATCCTTTCCTTCAGGTTAGTGCTTGAAATCCGGGCCGCCAGCGAAGAGAGATTAGAAACAGGTTTTAGCATCTTGCCGGCAAGGAAATACCCACCGGCCAATCCGAGGAGAGGGACTAATCCCAAGGCGATCAGGGAATAGATACGCAGCTGCACCATCCCGCTCATTGCCTGGTCGCGTATTTCAGGCCATTTCTCCGAATTTTTGTCCAGGAACTGACGCATGGCCAGGTTGATGCCGCCGACTAAAAGGATGAAAAAGAGCACAAAAAGTAAAAGATACCACATAGTAAGTCTGAAACGTATTGTCCTGACAAAGGCCGGCTTTCTCATAAACTATACCCCCTCCCCTTGACAGTCGAGAGCAGGCCACATCCACCGACCGCATCCAGCTTTTTACGTATATTCTTGATGTGTACTTTAATGGTGTGGGTAAAAAGATTCACCTGCTCATCCCAAACATGTTCCAATAGTTCCTCCTGGCTGACAATCCTACCTGCGTTACGCATAAGATATTCTAAAACAGCAAATTCCTTAACAGTGAATGGTATCTCAGTACCCCTGAAAAAGCCTTTGAGCGCGTTAGAATCAAGCACCAGGTCACCAATCCTGAGAATAGGATGTCCCGCCTTGACTTCCCGGCGTAGCAGGGCACGCACCCGTGCTAGCAGCTCAGAGAAATGGAATGGTTTCACTAGATAGTCATCCGCACCCTGGTCCAGGCCATTTATCCGGTCACTGAGGCTAGTCCGGGCAGTCAGCATAAGGATGCTGGTCGGTGCTCCCGAGTCTCGTATCCTTCGGCATACCTCCATACCATCAATCTTCGGCAGGTTGAGATCGAGGATGACGAGGTCATAGGTATTTACCTCAACTAAAACTAAAGCCTCTTCACCGTCATAGGCAATATCGGCAGCATAGCCTTGTTGGCGCAGGCCTTGGGCCAGGCTGTCTGCCAAATCATTCTCGTCCTCTGTAATCAGGATACGCATCTCTAACAATTATAATACTATCCGGTAAGTAAAGACGAGGTAAAGAATATATCAGTGATGGTGGTGGGAAGCTGCTTTACTACTCAACTAAAATTTTTGTTTGGTCCTACCAGTTGTAAAAACGGCACTTGCGTTTGTGGTGCGCGGTTTTAACTACCCCTTTTTGTTTAAAAAACTGCTTTCTCCCGGGGGGATTACCGACATAATAGCTAGTTCTTGAAATTTCACATAATGACTTTTTGTTGGGTGGAGCCGGGTGAACAAAACCGAGGATTGTTATCAAATGGATCAGCCCAATTGGGTAATCTGGATAATGTGCGATTTAGAGTAAACGCCTTTTCTCATCGTAATTCATTCCACCGGGCTTTTACCTTTGTCATACATGTCTCACAAACTGGCAATCTGCCGTCCCTGACCGCCATGTTGGCCATATCCAGAAGTCTCGGTATAGGCGCACCACTGTGCTTTCCCCTAATTTGTGCTATAGCCTCCTGCCTCCCAATCTCAATAGATCCTGGGTATGTCTCAGTTATGTGGCTGGCTTGTTCTTGCATCAATACTAGGAAACCCACGTACCACCATTTGGGTTTATCAAAGCCGACTAGCCTGTGTTTTGGTATGTTATACTTCTGTCTTATGCCTCTATCCAACATAACGAACAAGTCGGGGATGGCCATGTGCATCAGCTTGGAAGCAGGAACCAAGCCGAATTTTGGTTTGATTTGGCGAAACAAAGATACTATAGAGTCAATTACATCCGCGATGGGGACCTGTGTACCTTTTAAAGTAACACGTTTCTGGAAGTCCGTCTCCTCGATTCTTTCATTCCTTAAAGGAGCGTAGTTATCAGAAACCTGGTCTACCGCTCTCTTTAAGTCAGGTATGCTGCCAGGTGGTATATGACAATTCCACGCTCGTGTGTTTAGGAAATTATCAAGCATCTGATCCTTTATCTGGCTTTGGCTCAGGTTTTCAAGATGTAACCAGTAATTGTCTCCGCGGCGTCTCAAACTGGCGTACTTAAGGGCTGGATTCCCACGGCTACTGGGCCACTTCACGTTAAAGTATTGGATACCTACCACAAATTGACTGTAGTCCACGTAACATAAGCCTCCCGATCTACATTCTCACTCCTATTTTATAGCATAATCCCGGGAATTCCGAAAGAATGCTAGAGTAAACTCCTACGTTCTGCAATGAGTGAATTGGTTGAGCTCCTAGAAGAACTGACGAAGCCCATTCAAACAATTGTCAGAATTGTCCAAGGATTCCACCGGCCTCAGCGGTCTTTTGCTATAGTATTATAATATGTAATAATAGAACTAGTCCCTGGGATGTTCCAAGATAACCCGATGAATATGAGCTAACATAAATGAATATTACAGTCCGTTTGATAGGTTTTCTTAAGAAACACTGGGCAATGTGGCTCCTGGCCTTCCTTTGTCTTACGGCAACAACCGTTTTCAGTTTGGTTATTCCTAAGATGCTGGGGCGGGGAATTGATACGGTGCTTAACTCGGGGCAGATAAGCACATTTATCATCGCTGCAGGTGTCATCCTTGGTTCCAGCGCCCTGAGGGGCATCAGCGGGTATGGCAACAGGTATTTCACGGAGGTCATCTCTCAGCGTGTGGCTTATGACCTCAGAAATACCTTTTATGACCACCTGCAGGGATTAAGCTTCGCCTATTTTGATAAGGCCCAGACGGGACAGCTCATGTCCCGGGCCACCGTTGATATTGAAGCCGTGCGCACGTTCATCAGTCAAGGTCTGCTGCAATTGTTCCAGACGATTTTTCTAGTGGCGGGTATCTCCTATCTTCTGATTTCTCTTGACTGGAGGCTGGCACTTATGACTCTGGCCTTCGTGCCGGTCATTGCGTGGCGCGTTATTACCGTCAGCCAACTACTCCGTCCGGTTTGGCTTAAAGTCCAGCAGCTGATAGCGGCCCTCGGTACTACCCTGCAGGAAAGTTTAACCGGAATTAGAGTAGTTAAGGATTTCGCGCGAGAAAAGGAAGAGAGCCGTAAATTCGAAGTTGATGCCAGGAGGCTTTACGATACTCAGATTGGCGCCGCGCGCCTGGTGGCTTTCAACACGCCGCTCATGGTGTTCCTGCTCGGTGCGCCGACGGCGCTGGTGCTGTGGTATGGGGGACGCCAGGTTATAGCCGGCAGCCTGACGATAGGCGGAGTGACCCAGTTCGTCCTGTATATCAGCATGCTGGCCATGCCAATCAGGCGTTTAGGAGCCATAGCCAACACGTATTCCCGCTCGACATCGNNGCAGGGTGAAGGGCCAGGTCACTTTCGAAGATGTCAGCTTCAGCTACGACCGGATGATTCCTGCCCTGCACGGTGTTAATTTGACAGTACAGCCAGGGCAACTGGTGGCCCTGGTGGGTGGCTCGGGTAGCGGCAAGAGCACAATCATCAACCTCATACTCAGGTTCTATGATGTAAGCAGCGGACGTATCACGATTGACGGCATTGATATCCGGGATGTAACCCTCGGGTCACTACGTAAAAATATCGGGATAGCGCAGCAGGACATCTTCCTCTTTTCGACCACAATCCGTGAGAACATTGCCTACGGTGTACCGGACGCAAGTCTGGAAATGGTGATTGAGGCGGCCAAAGCAGCTCAAATTCACGATTTTATTATGGGACTACCTAATGGCTACGACACCTGGGTGGGAGAGCGTGGCCATACCCTATCCGGCGGTGAGAAACAGAGGGTAACTATCGCCCGGGCGCTGCTGATGAACCCGAGTATCCTTATTCTTGACGAAATCACATCCAGCGTTGATGCTGAAACCGAGCGTCTCATCCGGCTGGCGGTGGACACGCTCATCAAGGGGCGCACTACTTTCATCATCAGCCACCGCCTGCCTATTATTACCAACGCTGACCTTATCCTCGTGCTTAAAGATGGCCGGATTATTGAGCAGGGCAAACACACCGAACTTATGGAAAATGGTGGCCTATACCGCCAGACATACCTGTCACAGCTTGGGGAAAAACGTGATTCTGATCCGGGCCTGAAGGAGGCGTAAGTATGTATAGTGGTGGTGGTTATTGGGGTGGGGGCGGCCGTATGGGTGGGGGAACGGGTGGCATGGCCAGGCGCCTTCGTAGTTCTCTCGATAACGCAGATAAAGATGACTTTCCCGGTAAAGCCTATGATGCCAAGGTTATCCGGCGGATGCCAAAATACCTTGCCTGGGTGAAAAAATATCTCGTGCTTGCCGGAACCGGCACCATTATGCGTACTGTGGCTAATATCGCTATGCCGTACATAGTAGCAATCACCACGGACAGTTTCATAAAAGCCCGGAATTTGAATGGCCTCGACATTGCCGTCCTGGCTTACCTCGGCTTTGCTTTGCTGATGTTTGGTGGCCAGTACCTTGAGACATTATTCCTTTCCTACAGCGGACAGGGAATACTTTACAGGATGCGTACCCAGATGTTTGACCACCTGCACCAGCTCTCGATGAGTTTCTTTGACCATAACAAGGTCGGTAAACTCATGTCACGTGTGCAAAATGATGTTGACCAGTTGCAAGCACTGCTTACCCAGGACATTGTCTATCTAGCTGCGGATACCGTGACCCTGATAGGAATAGCTGTAATTATGCTGACGATGAACGCCAAGCTGGCATTAATCACGCTTAGCGTAGTCCCTGTCCTGGCAATTGCAATGATTATCTGGCAGAAACACGCCCGTGTGGCGTTCACCAGGGTACGGCAGGCCATTGCTGTGGTCAATGATAATCTGCAAGAGAGCATATCCGGGGTCCGGGTAACCCAGGGTTTATCTCGGGAGGGAGTTAACTCCGAGCAGTTTGATACTGTCAACAAAGCCCATTTGGATGCGAACGTATCAGCCGCCAGACTCCAAGCGTTTATGATGCCTACAGTGCAAATATTGACGGATACCGGATTCTGCCTTGTTCTTGTTTTCGGTGGCCTTATGGTACTGCACGGCCAGACGACTGCCGGTGTCATGCTGGCTTTTCTGCTGTATATACAACGCTTCTTTGCCCCCGTCCAGGACCTGACGATGTTATATACCGACCTGCAGCGGGCAATGGCTTCCGGCGCGCGTATTTTCGAACTGATTGATGTTGAACCCGAAATTAAAGATAGACCGGACGCAATAGAAATGCCACCGATAAAAGGGGATGTCAGTCTCCAGCACGTGAGCTTCGGTTATGAACCCGGCTCAGAAGTGCTTCATAATGTGGATTTCAAAGTCAACCATGGCGAGACGGTGGCCGTAGTGGGGCGGACAGGTGCAGGCAAGAGCAGCCTAGCCAGTCTTATCACCCGTCTTTATGAGACACGCAAAGGTGAGGTGCTCATTGATGGGCACAACGTAGCTTCAATCACGCAGCAGTCGTTACGACGGCAAATTGGGGTTGTGCCACAAGACCCTTTCCTGTTCTCCGGGACAATTGAGGACAACATCCGGTATGGACACCCCGAAGCTAGCCATGAAGAGGTCATACAGGCTGGTAAGACGGCAGGTGTCCATGATTCCATTATGCGCTTGGAGCGCGGTTACGATACTATGGTGGGCGAGAGGGGGAGCAATCTGAGCGGCGGCGAACGCCAGTTTGTCTGTCTTGCGCGGGCAATCATAGCCAACCCTCCCATACTGATCCTGGATGAAGCCACCTCCTCCGTAGATACGAACACGGAGCGCATCATACAGGAATCAATGGGCCGCATCGCTCAAGGGCGTACCTGCATTATTATTGCCCACAGGCTTTCCACCGTGACAAACGCGGACCGCATTGTCGTCTTCGAGGAAGGGAAAATCGTGGAGACAGGTTCTCACGCAGTGCTCATGGCCCGGAAAGGGCTGTACTATCAATTGTTCCAAACGTTAAGCGCACCCGGGCTGAAGTAAGTGACTATTCGGATGGGGTGAAAATCGCGTGCTTCGGTATTTCTGGCGGAAGGTCAAAGGTTGAGCGAGGTTGAACAAAAAGATGGTTTGTTAATTCTGAAGAATAAGAAAGTAACAGGTTTTCTTGTATCGCTACCATTATGTCTCTCTGACCTTGTATCTCGAAGAATATGATAGAATGTCTGCCGGA
>PLLL01000023.1 GCA_003141235.1 Dehalococcoidia bacterium | reverse complement strand
TCATAGGAACCATCGGAAAGGTGGATGTAGCTGGCGCCGAGTTCTTCGCACCACTTGGCTACCTGGATAAGCTCTTCTTCGTGGATGGAGCCTTCCATGTGCTCGTCGCCGCTTAAGCGGATGCCGAGACAGAAATCGTTGCCGACCCTCTTCCTGGAGGCTATCAGCAGGTTCTTTAAGAAGCGGAAGCGGTTCTCCAGCGAGCCGCCGTATTCGTCGGTACGCTTGTTGGAACGCGGTGAAAGGAACTGGTGAATAAGGTAGCCGTGCGGGCTGTGGAACTCGACGGCGTCATAGCCGCAGATTCTGGCAGCAGCGACGGCGGTCGGGAAAGTAGATTCCATGTAGTGGATCTCTTCCAGTGTCAGCACTTTGGGAGGAGTGGTAGCGCCCAACGTCTGTGCCTTGGTCTCATAGCCGCGGGGCATGATTCTATCTTCGTAGTCCTGCGGTCTTTCGGAAGGAATGGCTGAAGGGGCTCCCGGAACTTCGCCGGAAGTCTTGGATGATCCTTGCCGACCAAAGCTGGGGGTAATCTGGATGAAAGCCGCGGCGCCGCACTGCTTGATGCCCTCGGCGAGGTTAGACTGTCCCTCGTAGTAAGAGCGTCCGCTGATGCGCGGGTTGCCGAAGCTGGTCGTCTTGGCGCCCCAGTCGGTCGCGAATGTGCATTCGATGGTGATGAATCCGGCTCCACCTTCGGAACGTCCGGCATAAGAGTAGATACACTCTTCTCTGACGAAACCGTTCTGGTCGGCGCCGCCGGTGGTGGTGCAGGAACCGCCGATTCTGTTCTTAATCTCTAGCGGTCCCAGTTTGATTGGCGAAAACAAAATAGGGAAATCAGACATTTATTCTCCTTTCCTTTTACTCCTTTTATTTTACGCGTCTCTTTGATGTATCAACGCCTAGTATTTTGGCAAGATTTGTGCCGAAGATTCCGCGTTTGATTTCATCGGTCACCGGTGCGAAGCCGTAGCCCTTTTGCAGGTCTTCCGGCATTTCGAATGTTCTAAGGCCTATTACCGCTTCCCTGAACAGCCCGCCGGGGCCGTAGAAATCGGTTCCCCAGACAATGCGTTCCGGACCGGCAAATTGAATCGCCTCGCCGATGATTTCAGCTAACCGTCGGGGTGCCGCCTTATACCAGGGCATGATCAAGCTTAAGCTGATGTATACTTTAGGATGAGATAAAGCTACCATGTTCAGTTCGTGGCAAAGAGGCCAGCCGGCATGGAAGGCGATGATTTTCAGGTCGTAAAAATCATTTACCACGTCATCCAGCAGAACGGGCAGGGCGTATTTAGCCTTGCCCGGGGGGCACCAGCTCCAACCGGTGTGGATGGAAACTGTGACTCCCAGTTCCTCGGCCCTCTTGTAGAAAGGCCAAAGTCTCTCGTCATTGATGTATGTATCTTCCGGAGGATAGAACTTGAAGAGCTTGCAGCCTCTCTCTTTGACCAGGTAATCCAGCTCCCAGAGGACGTCTTTCATGCCTCTCTTGATAAACGGCCCCAGGTTGGGCTGGACGATAAGTCTATCCGGGTATTTTTCGGCGGCGAGCAGCAGCTGCCCGTTGGTGGACCATTTGGTAGAATAGCCGGTGGTCTCCATCATGGATTCTGGAAGAATACAGGCCATATCCACACCGTAGCGGTCCAGGTAGACTATCAATTGGTCTTCTTCAGCCATATCCGATTTTTCGGCTTTGGTTACAGGCGGTTCTTTCCAGTCTTTGGTAACATGGTGGGGAACGGCGTTGAAAGCGCGGGCGGTTTCCGCCGTGCCGTAGACCCACTTCCTGTATTCGGGGAAGTAGTTGAAGTATTTCTTGTTCGCCTCGCCGCTAAGATGGCATTCTACGTCTATCTTGAAATAATCGTCTTTAGCGAATTCAGGATAAGCCGTAGGTTTTCCCTCAGGTTTTGCCATAGTTATAACTCCTTGTCAGAGCAAGTTCGCGCCGCTCACGGTGAGCTTGTCGAACCATTATTTCTTTTTTACGTCGGCTGTCTTGTCCGGGCGGAAGCTCTTGAAATACTTGGTCTTGTTCAAGCGCTCTTCGTATTTCTCATGCATCTTGTGGAAGGCTTCTCTCTCGCCCATGGTCTCGCGGTCGCGGATGAACATAAGTTCTTTCTCGTCCTCGCTGTACTTGAGGTTGGTGCTGAAGGTGTGGTAGAGGATTACCTCATGGAGGTCGGTCAGTCCCAGTCGGCTGAGCATGTGGCGGCGGGCGAACTTGCCCATGACCACGCAGTCGCGGGGCAGAAGGGAGATAGCGGCGGCGAGGTTATGCACCTCAGACTCCAGGTCGGCATCGGGGACGGACTTGGTAACATAACCGGCTTCTTCGGCTTCTTTGCCGCCGATGGTGCGGCCGGTAAGGAGAATCTCTTCAACTTTCTTGGTGTGGCCCATGACCAGTTCGAGCGGTAGGGTAGGTAGACCGCCGAAGGCGAGACGCTGGCCCATCTGGGATAATTTGGCGTTATCGCCGCAGACTACTACGTCGGCAGCCTTGGTGATGTACAGGCCGGCTTCGATGGCCCAGCCGTGCACCTGCACCATGACGATCTTGTTGCAGTCCAGGATAGCCTGGGGGAATCCGTAAAGTTGGTCTTGATCGGTCTGTAATCTCATTCTCTGGGTGGGTTTGTAGGTCTTGGAGCCGCCGTAGACGCGGTAGACCATGGACAGGTCGAACCCGGCGCAGAAGTTCTTGCCGGCGCCTCTGAAGATAACTACATTGCAGTCATCATCGTGGTTGATTTCCCACATGGCCTTCTTGATATCGCCGGTCATGTACTCTTCGCCGATGCTGATGCAGTTGTTCTTATCCGGCCGGTTGAGGGTCAGATAAGTAACTTTCGGGTATTCGGTGTCCTTCTCCAGTAAAATCGACTCGAATTTTGGGTAAGCCATTGTGTTTTTCCTCCATAAAATTATTTTTGCTTTAAACGTTAAGGTTGGTATTTCAACTTGCCAGTCCTTCCACCGGGCAAGAGAACAATAGGTAGTGGTTTCGAAGCCACTCAGGCGCGTCAACTGCTATCGTAGTTATAATGTAATGGCCGGAGCAGCGCCTGTGCTTCTATGGAGATGAAATAATGCGAGGTTGTTTGCCTCCCTATCCCGTGTAATCCCATATTATCTCTACGGATAATAGCTTGAGAAGTCCGGTTTTACCTTTCTAGTCGGTGGGGAGTATTAATGCGCAAATTAAAAGGCGGTGAGTTTGCATTAAAGAAAATTTACCCGCGATTTTTTTACTCACACTGCTTGTTTGCACATGTTCAGGTAAATATGGTCACAGAAAATTGTGCCGCTATATTTTACATCGATTTACGGCGGAATGTCAAACGTGCAGAGCGAGGTTTTGCTTAATCCTCGCTCTGGTTTTTATCATAGATAGCTTTGACAGCCTTGATGGCGTCGGGCGGTAGAAGGTTGATTTTACCTGTAGACAAAGCCAGCAGATAGATTTTAGCCGTTTTTTCGATAAGCTCGCAGGCAGTGAAAGCGTCACGCATGCTGCGGCCGGTGCCTATCGCGCCATGATTGGCCAGCAGCACGCCGCTCCGGTCTCCCAGCGCTTTGATAGCGCCGTTAACTTGCTCCGCAGTGCCGCTGAGGGCATGTCCGGCCAGCTTTATCTCCCCGCCGAGGAATGCTACCTGGTCATCCAGGATAGGCGGTATTTCACGCCCTGCCACGGCGGCGGCGCTGGCATAGACGGAATGGGTATGGATAATGGCGTTGATGTTTTTTCTGGCTTGATAGATACCGATGTGCAGTGGTGTCTCCATCGAAGGGCGCAGGCTGCCTTCTACGCTGTGACCGTTGAAATCTACAATCTGGATGTCTTCCGCGCTGAGCAGGTCATAATGCTTGGAACTGGGTGTAATGGCAATGAGTTGTTGCTTGCCCGGCAGCCGCAGGCTGATATTGCCGGAGGTCCCGACCACCAGGCCGCTGGCGGACATTTTTTGCGCCGCTTCAAGGACTGTCCTTTTTTCTTCCTGCCACTGGCTCATTGAGCATCTCCGTGAGTTGTGTCTAATGTGAGTGTATGACAAAGAAAGCGAAAGTGCAATAGTTTTTATCTCATTTGGAAAGATGCTAATTTTACATAAGAATTGACTATTTTATTTATTTGAAACAATTCGTAGCTAAATAGCTTCAATTATTTGTTTTTATTATATGTTAAGTTAGCTTTATTTTCCTTATTATATGTTTTTTGTTTTGGTTTGTTTGCCGGTTGGTTAGCTTCATAATATTTATTGTTTTGCTTTGTTTATTTGTGCCGGTGGTATATTCGCAACAGTTAACAGCTAAATAAGTATACAAGAGAAGAGGGAAGAAAATAAATGGGATTTTGTCACAAAACAGGGTATAGGGTAAAGGAGGAGGGAATAGGAAAACTTTAAACGAATGTAGAATAGTTTTTTCTCTCGAAATGCCTTAAACTAAAAACAAAAAGTTATAAGGTGAAATCTATTTCGAGTAAGAATAAAACCTTTTTACTCATAAATACCTGTCGACATCTGGATTTCGTTAGGATAGCCATGTAACTTTAGTAATGATATAATCGATTAATTGAAATTAGCATCTTATTTTGGTATAAATAAGCTTTAATAGGCGAAGTTAATGATAGACGAATATGATTTTTATGAAGAGGCCGAAGATTATGAAGAATATACGCCGGATCATTATTTTGAAGAAGCGCAAGAGGAAATAAAAGGACTATATGAAGAAAATAGAGAAAGCGTCTTTTATTTAAGACAATTACAGGTAAAGTTAGAAAAAAAGTACTTTCACTGGGTAACAAATAACGCTCTGCTTGGATTGATAAAAATTGGTTATTTAAAAGATTACAGAATTGAAAGAGAAAAAGGAACTTCAACTCGTTATTTTATCCATCATTCAAACAGATACGCAGTCAGAGCGATAAGAAGAATTGAAGAAGTTATTAATGAGTATTCTCAAGATAATATTACAAGAGGTTGCGGATACAGAGCAGAAGATTTGTTTTGTAAAGCCTTGTCTTTACATGGTTTCCAGCCAGTCGGAGAAAAAATAAAAGAATATAATGGCAAGAGGTGGACGAAAACAGGTCATGACTTAGATTTCATTTTCGTAAAAGATAGAGTTGAATATGGATGTGAAATTAAAAATACTCTTGGCTATATAGATAAAGAGGAACTAGATATTAAGATTGAAATGTGTGCATACTTTAATGTGGTGCCCCTTTTTATTATGAGATATGCACCAAAGTCTTATAACCATTTGATATATACTAACGGTGGCTTTGCGTTAATATTCGAGACACAAATTTACGAACTTGGGCAAGTAGAGCTAGTAAATAAAATTAAGGAAATAATTGGGCTACCTGTTATATGTACTAAAGGTATCCCAGATGGGATTATTGATAGGTTTTCTAATTGGCATAACAAAATAGTTGCGAAAAGGAAATAGAAATCACAAATGGTGTATTATTCTAGGCACAAATAACAGAACCCCTATAAATACAATAATGGCTATTATTAATTATAAAAAATACACCTAAAATGGAAGAATCCCATTTTTTTGCATTGATGATTTTCACCCAATAGAAAAGCTAAACGGTATCAAATAATCGTACGCATGGCTGGACAGACATCCCGATGTTTGTCCAAAGCTAACTTAACATAACTCTAAAAACAATTCAAAGCTAATCAGCTACGGATTCGTTTCCTTTTTAAACAAAAAAGAGGGGAGTTTTTACGCTCCCCCCTTTTATAATATGCCCTCTCCAGTTTCCCTCTTTGGAAAAGAGGGATTAAGGGAGATTTTATTTCTATTTCTTCGCTTTGGCTAACGGGATGTCTCCCAGGTTGATGTCTTTTTCCGTGTTCAGCTTATCGTAATCCTTAGCCGCAAAACCCTTGGCCTCGATGGTCAGTTTGTAGTCGCCATCCGCCAGGCCCTGGAACCAGAAATCCCCGAACGCGTCGGTCTTGGCCGTAGCCGTCTTGCCCGCCTTCGGGCCGGTCAGCGTACAGGTAGCGCCGATGACGACCTCTTTCTCTACGGGGTCATAAACGGTGCCGGCGACAAACTTCTTGGGGATGTTAAGGTAATACACCCGCGGCTTGGCGCCGAGCTCGGGTTTAAGCACTTCGGCCTTAGCGATGAGCGCTTTAAACTCCGATTCTTCCCCGAACTTGATGGCCTCGGTGGGGCAGGAATCGGCGCAGCGGGGTATCTTCCACTCGCCGCCGTCCAGCAGGTGGGCGCAGCCGGTGCATTTCTGGGCGATGTTCAGGCTCTCGTTGAAGTAGATAGCGTTGTAAGGGCAGGCGTCAACGCAGGCCTTGCAGCCGGTGCATTTCTCCGTGTCGATGATAACCAGTCCGTCTGGCCTCTTATATATAGCGCCCTCGATGGGACAGGCGGGCATGCACGGCGCTTTGTCGCAGTGCTGGCAGAGCATCGGGACATAGTGCATCTTTACCTTGGGCACGGTGCCCCGGATATTTTCTTGAAGTTTCAGCCAGAACTGGCCGGTATCCGGCTGTGATTTGGCGATGGGCGCCCAGTCGTTCCCGACATGTTCATCCTTGCATGCAATCTGGCAGCTGTAGCAGCCGTTACAAATCCCTACGTCGATAACAAAAACCTTCATTATTCCATACCTCCTTCAACCCATGCATTAAAGCGCAGGCCGGACGCCTGGTCGTATTCTCTCGCAAAGCAAGCATCGTACGTTACGGGGTCAATCTTGCGCCAATCCTGGTAATCTTTCTCGGTAACTTTCTGGACATCAGCCAGATAGCCGCTGGTGGCCTGGCCGCAGGCGTTCTTGGATGTTAAGCCGTCCGGCGCGATGGTGTTGATGGCGCCGCCCCGGTCTACATTAACGATTATCGGATCGTGCCGGGCGCCGTGGTCGACATAGATTACGCCGGGGCTCATACGCTCCCAGACGCGGGCGCCGCAGAGGACGACACCCCTCTCGTTGAAGACCTTGACGATATCGCCGTCCTTGATGTTTCTCTTGGCGGCATCGCCCGGGTTAACCCAGACAGGCTCGTACCTGTAACCGTCAGCCGCGAGCACCTTGCCGGTGGGCGTTTCACGCGTCCAGCTAATGTCATCGCCCTGGGAGTGGGTGCGCCACCGTCCATGATTAGACATGAGCAGCAGCGGGAACATGGCAGCGCGCTCGCTGGAAATACGCTCGTCGTGCGTCACGCCCTTCTCTATCCACTTAGGATAGGGTGGTCTCTCCTGGTCGTCCGGAAAGTGCTTGGCCAGCGCGGCGGAGTAGAACTCCAGCTTGCCCGTCGGGGTGGGCAGCGGGTTCTTTATCGGGTCAGTGTAGAACTTTCTGAAGCCGGGCGGGTCATTCTCCCAGTCTTTAGCCGTTGCGTAGACGTAGTATTTTTTTTCCTCGAACTCTTTCCACGTCGTAAGGTCGCCCATTTCCATGGTGTCGAAGACGTCTTTCTGCAGGTCTCTGGTCGTCTTCCCCTCGGAGAACTTTTCGCCATACCCGAGCTTCTCGGCTATTGCCAGGACTATTTCATAGTCGCTCTTGGACTCACCGATGGGTTTGACAGCCTGTTCCTGAAGAGTAACGCTCTGGAAGTGGGGCCCTTGCCTGGTGTTGGTGAAGATATCCTCGACTTCCAGCGTAGTGTTCGCCGGCAGGATAATATCGGCATAAATACATTCGTTTTCCAGCCAGGGGTGCTGGGCAACCACGAATTCTATCTTGGGGCTTTGCTGTGCTTCTATAGACGCGTTGCCGTGGTTCCAGCAGGTGATGCGGCAGGGGGTATCTGTCCACATCATGTGTATCTCGGTGCCGCCCTTTTCTTTAGCGATGGGATAGGTGTATTTTATAAACTGGTCTTCCACCCCTGATTCCTGGCCGCCGCTGCCCATGAAGGTTAGCGGAGGTTTAAGGATAGCATCCTGGATGAGGGTCTTGGGAATAAGCTGTTTCCCCCAGGCATCGATGGTGGTTCTGCATGGTATCCTTAACCGCTCGCTCAGTTGAGGGTTAAAGTAGCGGACGCTCTTGAGGCCTTCAGCCCGCGGCATACCAAAGTAGGTTATCTGACATTGATGTACGCCGGGCCCGCCAAGTCCCCGCATGCCGAGCAGGACGCATTCCAGACGGCCGGGTTCATGGGAGAACGGTCCTCTGATGTAGGAACCGCCGAAGTAGTGGATGATAGAGGTAATCTTCTTGGCCCATTCCCTGGCCAGCGCTTTAATAGTCCATTCCGGAACGCCGCATTTCTTGGATGCCCATTCCGGCGTCTTGGGAATGCCGTCTTCTTTGCCCATGACATAATCTTCGACTTTGTCCATGCCTACTGCGTGGGTCTTGATGTACTGTTTTTCCCAGGTTCCTTCTTTTATCCACATGTATATGATGGCCAGCTGCATGGCCGCATCGGTGTTGGGGAGTATCGGAATCCATTTATCGGCGTGGACGGCGGCGCCGTAGTTCAATTCGGGGCAGATATATACCTGTTTAATGTTAGCCTGCGTCCAGAAGTAGCAGATACGTGTGGCGTATTGTCCGGTAAAGCCCCAGGGGGTTGTTTCCGGGTCGCCGCCCCAGAATAATACCATATCGCAGTTTTCTGAAATATCTTTAATAAGGTTAGCTGCCGGTGACATCATGCCCTGGAAGCCCTGCCCCCAGACATGCTTGGAGCCCCAGTACCAGCCTTCCCAGCTATCCGGGTTCCTGACCTGCTGGGTAAAGCCGCCCATCATGTCGAGGAGTCTTCCCTGGTGGCCGTGAGGGGTATGGATTGTCTTGCATTCGCCGTGCCCGTCGCCCTGTACGAGGATGGAAAGCGGACCGTATTTCTTATGTTGCCGCTTCACTTCATTCGCTACGATGGTCGTAGCTTCATCCCAGGAAATTCTCTTGTACTTGCTCTTGCCGCGGTTCTGCGGGTTCCTCTCGCCATCCGGGTCCCAATCGACTCTCTGCAGAGGATATTTAATCCTGTTAGGAGAAAAAGTCCTTTTCTTATATGCCAGCGAGAAAGTGCCGGGCAAGGCTTTCATCAGCGGTTCCAGCGTCTGGCCGTTCCGCGTTATCTTCCACGGATTGAGGTGTTTTTTGGTGTATTTTTCGTCATAGTGGAACGGTCTGATTCTGACCGCTTTGCCGTCTTTCACATCGATGGAACATTCGCCCCCGCCGCCGAGCAGGCCGCCCAGCGCCAGGGATTTGTACACGGTTTTGTCGGGTTTGACGTCAACCTTTGTACTTGGTTTGACGCCGACCTTTTTACGCTTTGCATCAGGCATTTCAGTCACTCTCCTTCCAAGAATCTATGTGTTTATCTCATGCAGTTATCATCGCTTACAGACGTGTTGAACGGATTAAAGAAGATGGGGAATGAACCATAAAAATGACATTTTGCACAGTACCATTCAAATTTACAATAGCAGGCTTACCCTTGTCAAGTTAAAACGACCGTGTTTACTCTCGATATAAATGCGCAAAACGTAAATTTATCGGTCACTTGTTTTGGAAGATGGGGAAAATAATTAAAAAGACTCTTGAATTTAGTTTTTCCGGGTATGATTGGCAGCGCATTATCTTAAAATAGGAAAAATGTAACCCTACCCGTATAGGTACTATTGTGACAATTTTGTTAAAACTTGTAGTCTAATTGTGATTATCTGATGACATAACATGAATAGACTTGAACTGCATAGAGGCGAAGCGATTATGAATATGTACTTAGTGATGCCCCTGATTGAAGTTATTTTATTCCTGGGACTCCTTATAGTCTTGATGATTAGCGGGAAACACCACGTTGCCAGGCGGCCGTTCGCTATATTCCTTGTCTTAATGGCGGCCTGGGGCTTTTTCGTGTTCATGATGCGGGCCAGTACTGATTTGTCCGCCTCTTTGCTCTGGGAAAAGTTCGCTTTCGGCTCGATACTCAGCGCTTCAATGTTCTTCTACCAGTTTACTATCGCTTTTACCGAGACCCGGCCGAATACATATTTTATGTACCCGATGTACATCGCTTTTTTTGTGGTACTATGTCTGATCCCGACAGGGCTGGTGGTCAGCGGTGTGCGGACGATTTGGTACGGCAAATCCCTCGTCATCGGGCCTCTTTTCATACTCTATTTAGTATGTGCGTACCTGCCCATACTGCGCAGCGCCGTACTGCTATCAAAAAAATACAAGGTTACCAGGGTTCTCGATGGCAGAGTCCGTTATCAGTATATCATGCTTGGTATTGCTGTCATGGTTATCACCGCTACTACAGACTATCTTCCGGCCCTGGGTATTAATATGTATCCCCTGGGCATCTTCGGCAACATCCTTTTCTGCGTGGCCGCCACGATGGCCATGTTGAAACACAATCTACTGGAAATGAAGGTGGTCCTCCGTAAAGGGGCTACCTATGCGCTGACGTGTGCCCTTATTTTCGGTGTTTTCGGTAGCATTATTTACCTTTTAAGCTATTTATTCGGGGACTATTTAAACCCTGCCTTCCTGACGATAACTGCTTTGACTGTCTTTTTAGCCGCTTTGATATTCCATCCGGCACTCATCCGTTTCCAGCAAATCGTGGACGGCTGGTTTTTCCGCGAAAGATATGAGCATATCCAGACTCTGAAACATTTTAATGAAGAAACCAGAGGTGAATTAGACCTGGAACAGATTGCTGCATCGCTGGTAGAGTCCGTGACTAATAGTATGCAGAGCCAGGGCGTTTATCTATTGCTTCCTTCGCCGATCACCGGCAACTACGCAATACAAAAATACTCCGGCCAGAAGATACAGGGACAGATGAATTATACCGCTAATAGTCCCCTCGTGGCGGCTGTGAAACAGCAGAATAAAGTAATTGACAGTTATGACATGGAAGTAATTTCATCGCTTATCAACCTTTCACCCCTGGACTACCAGCCCCTGGTAAATAATGACATTGATATGATTGTGCCGCTGGTGAATAACGGGCACCTGGCCGGTATGCTGCTCATCAGACACAAGAATACGCGTGAACCTTATTCTAATGAGGAGAAAAGGTTGCTGCTGACTGTCTCCCGTGACGTGGCCGTAAGTATTGATAACGCCAATCGTTACGAGGAAATCAAGCAGAAACATAGTGAACTCCAGAAGGCGTTGGACGGCGTTATCTACGCTATGTCTCTGGTGGTGGAATCCAGGGACCCTTACACCGCCGGTCATCAGCGGCGGGTGGCAGTGCTGGCGAAGGCTATCGCCGGGGAGATGGGCCTTTCCGAGTGGCAGCAAACGGGCGTTTACATTACCGGTCTCCTTCATGATGTCGGCAAGGTGGCGGTGCCGTCCGAGATACTCAGCAAGCCCGGCAAAATCAATCAGAATGAGTTCATTATTATCCAGAACCACAGCAGGATAGGCTACGAAATACTAAAGAGGATAGAGTTCCCCTGGCCCGTCACCATGGCTGTCCTGCAGCACCATGAGAGGTTAGACGGGTCCGGCTATCCATCCGGTCTTTCCGGAGAAGAGATTATCATCGAGGCCAGGATTCTGGGTGTCGCTGACGTCGTCGAGGCGATGTCATCTCACCGTCCTTACCGCGCGGCTCTCGGGTTGGAGAGCGCGCTGGCGGAAATATCGAAGGGAAGTAATACTCTCTTTGACTCCGGGGTGGTAAATGCCTGTCTGCATCTCCTGGAGAATAACGAAACTGAATTCGAAAGGATTATGGCAGGAGCAGGCGGCAGAAATTGCGTCCTGGAGACAATGATGCACTGATGAATTTTGCGGTTCGGGACGGCGGAGCAATCCGCGATTTAGAATAAAGGTATTGACCGAGATTGATTCGCTGAGTTCGCCATGACAATTACGATAAGTCCGTGTTCTTATCGTTCCATCTCCAGAAATACATCAGACTGGCTGTTTCACCATTAACTATCTTGCTTCACAGGCAATATATTGCCGTCATTAGCCCTAAACTATTTATTCACAATATTTGTGGTATAATTATAGTAGCTATATAAGAAGAGGCTTTTTCGAGGCATAATATGAAATTTAACTGGAAGTCTAACGGCATAATAATTATCATCATTTTTGCAATAGTTCTTATCCTTGGTTCGAGCCTGTGGCAG
Organism: Dehalococcoidia bacterium; assembly: GCA_003141235.1. Lineage (GTDB taxonomy): Bacteria > Chloroflexota > Dehalococcoidia > Dehalococcoidales > RBG-16-60-22 > Fen-1077. Next base: position 617 of record PLLL01000023.1, on the reverse strand, counting down.
GGGACTGCTAAGCCTGAAGTGGTTCCTCTGAGCCAGGTTATCGATATGTCAAAGAACAATGAAATAGAGAAGGTAGTTGTCGATAGTGATACGCTGCTCGTTACCACCACTGACGGTAAAGAGCTAAAGACTGATATTGGTGTTCTAAACATAGTTGATCTTACAGACCTGGGGCTGGTCCTTCCCGCAGGTGGTTATTCCATAAAGCTATCGAGCGGGATTAACTGGGGTAGTCTATTGGCCAGCTTTCTGCCTATTCTCTTTATAGTCTTCGTATTTTACTGGATTTTCCGTAAAGCGAGCGGAGCGAATAACCAGGCCATGAACTTCGGGCGCAGCCGGGCACGGCTTTTCCCGGCCAACCGGGTCACCATTACCTTTGCCGATGTCGCCGGCGCTGAAGAAGCCAAGCAGGATATGCAGGAGGTCGTGGAATTTCTTAAATCTAAAGAAAAGTTCCAGACCTTGGGAGCCCGCATCCCCAAAGGCGTTTTATTGATCGGCCCGCCCGGCACCGGCAAGACCTTGCTGGCGCGCGCTGTAGCCGGTGAGGCCAGTGTCCCGTTCTTTTCTATCAGCGGCAGCGAGTTCGTTGAAATGTTCGTCGGCGTCGGTGC
>PLLL01000116.1 GCA_003141235.1 Dehalococcoidia bacterium | reverse complement strand
TGGTGGCGGAGATAATCGATGACATAGCGGTAGCCCTGCGTCCGTATTTTCTCGGGGTGGAGGGGCGGGAACCCCCAGTTTTGCCCGGTGGTAAAAACCGGGTCCGGCGGCGCTCCGGCAGCAACATCTTTAACAAAGATATCGCGATGGCGCCATACGTCATAGCCGTCCGGGTGGACGCCGACGGGCAAATCGAAATATAGCGATACGTCTTTTTGCCTCGATTTTTCGGCCAACTCCTGTATCTGCAATTGTGCCTGCCACTGCGCGTACAAATAGTAGTTTTGAATATCTTTATCGTAGTCGCCTTCCTGTAATACGCCATCCCGTAATCGCACCGGCCATAAACCCCACGGCTTTTCCTGCTTTTCCATGACCGCCCGGAACCGGGCATAATTATCAACTACAGGATTTTCTTTAATAAAGCGTTGGAATTCTCCGAGGCGAGCCGCGCCCGATTCAGATAGACACTTACTGAGTTGCTCCATGACCTTGCGTTTCAGGGACATGATGCCCCGGTAGTCCACCAACGACTTTCCCCGTAGTTTTTCGATTTCTGCCGTGAAAGACTGCACCATCTCCTGAGCTTGCGGGCATCGGGATAGCTCCGGTATTTTATTGATATCAACGTAAAACTCGTTCCATAGTAAACGGCTGACCGGCGCGTAAGGACTGGGGTCGTAAGGCTTATCGAGGAAGACCGGCAGCAGCGGTAATGTCCCGACGACATTACCCCCCTCCTCTGCCACCCAATCGACCATCGCGCTCAGACCGGAGTAGTCGCCGCTGCCCCAATCGTGTTTAGTCTTTAAAGCGTAGAGAGGTAAAAAAACTCCCCAGGCGCGGTTATTTTTCCCATCGGGAGGGGAATAAGTCTTACGCGGCGACGAAATAATCATCGTCTCGCAGTTTTTTCCTTTCATTTGCAATATGAATTTATGGTAGCCGAAAGGCAGTCCCTCCGGCAGTATCAATTTTCTGACTACATAGCGGCGGCTTTCGATTTCGACGCTTTCGATAACCGGCAGGTTGCAGGGTTGGATTTTCCAGTCGGAGCTTTCCCCTGATTCCATCTCCAGTCTTCCGCTCCAGGGCGCCCCGGCGATATCGGCTGGAAGTGTTATAGTAATTGCGAGACGTTCTCCATTCCAGGCTACCGTTACCGGCTCTATGATTTGCTGCCGCTTGGCCTGCATACACTCGCGCAGGGCGGAGGCAACATCGCTCAGGGACGCTACCGGGGCGCCGAGCGCCGGTAATACCGCCAGCAGGCTATCTGCCGCCGCGGTATGACGATGGTGATGGACGCCGTAAAAAGCCGTCTGCACGTTATACAGGCGGGCGAGGCGGTAAAGCTGACCAATCGATTTATTACTGTTCATTTTATGATTCGTTATTACGCTATTTTAGCATAATCTGAAAATTAAATACTGTAATCATAAAAAAGAGAGTCCCGATAAATCGGGACTCTCAATACCAGTCAGTGTTTTTTTGCTATTATTTTACGGCTGTTTTGCGGGCGGTTTGGGAGGATACACCAGGGTATGCGCCCCGGCGGTGTCCGCACCCACGTAGCTGAATCCTGTCCGCGCGCCGACAAGATTGGGGTCGAACGCCTGTTTAATCTTGCCCAGCCAGATATGGTAATTACATGCCTGAGAGCCGATTTCCTCAATAGGCAGGGCAGAATTTACCGGCACTGAATAGTGACCTGTGAGAGCTAACTTCGCTACTTTATCCATCCAGTCATGCACGGCTTTAAACGAATCCGCGTCATAGGGATTGTAGCGGCAGAATATTTCCGTGTGTCCCAGATGCCCCTGTTCTTCTCCCCATCCGAACTGCTGGCCGTCATCAGCAATAATCAGGCCTTTCTTTATCAGTTCTCTCTTCCATACAGCGGCCTGTTCCAGCCATTCAACGTGCAGGTCATATCTCTGGCCCTGGACCATCATTGAAGAGAACATGCCGCCGGCGCGGAATGTCTCCCTGATGGAGCCGGTGACGCGGGTGCACTGGAACAACAGCGTAGCTTCGGCATTGTGATCTTCAACCGCTTTAAGAGATTTCCCTTTCGTCTCCTTGATAATCTGTTCCAGCACCATTTTCTTATACTCAAAGTCACCCGGGAAGTTGCCAATGATTATGACCATAAAGCCAGGACCCTGAACCTCTTTAGTAAAGCGCTCCAGGGTGGCAAAATCTTCCTCGTTGTTCGTGGTGATATTGGAAGACACCATCGAAGGGCAAAAACCCATCAGTTCGAAGGCGATTTCGCTTTCGCCAATCTTAAGCTCAGCTTCAATCAGTTTTTCAACTGTTGGGAAAGAGTAATACCGCACCATCATGTTCGCCGGTATTTCGGGAAGGGTATAGCGGGGAGAATTCCCCTCCAGCGCATATTTCGTCGGCCCTCCCCAGTGATATATCTTCGTCGACTGTTTCGTCATAACGCCGCCGATTCTGATGACACCTCTGAGCGAAGGCCCCGGCCCGTCGCCGCAGAACCACTCGCCCGAAGCTCCTACTGTTCCCAGTCTGATGATTTCTCCTTCATCGGTTACCCATTCCGTCGCCAGGTCATTACGGTCGCCGGTGCCGGTAGACAGTCCCATATGCCCGTGGCCGGACATGGCCAGCGCCGTGGTATTGGCCCCTGAGCCTTTCATATTGCAGGTCAGTCCCCTTTTAAACAGTTCGGCCTGCAGTTCCGCCACGATGACATAAGGTTCAACCACCGCATACATATTCTTTTCGTTGATTTCGATGATGCGGTTCATTCTTCTCATATCTACGAAAATGAAATCGTATTCGGGCGGATAGAACGACCAGCCCGTGCTCTGTACCTGGAACGGAATCTTGTGTTTATTGAACAATTTGACTACCGCGGCAACTTCTTCCGTGTTCCCGGGGAGAACCACGGTTAAATATTGCGAGCGATAGGCATCCTTTATTGACGGGTCATCGGAAATATTCTCCGGCCCTACTACATCTTCGATTTCTTTATATGCTTCTTTACTAATAGCCATGATACATTCTCCCCTTTCTTAGATTGCCTTCGCTACCAGTTCGACAATATCATACACTTTAAGGCTGCTTCCGGTTGCTTTTAGCGTTTTATTGAAGTTGCTTTCGCACCAGGGACAGGCACTAACCAGCGCTTCGGCTCCGGTGGATGTAGCTTCCTCAATCCTCTTGTTAGCCGTCCACGCCGCGAACTCAGGGTTCGATTCATTAACGCCACCGCCGGCGCCGCAGCACCAGGAATATTCCTTAATCCTGTCCATTTCCGTCAGTTTTATACCGGGGATACTAGCCAGTATATCCCGCGGCGGCGCGTAAATACCGTTGGTTCCCCGCCGGTATGTCTTCGGGGGGTCAAAGACAAATTTATACCCGGGTATCTTCTTCCCTTCCCAGTGTATCCACGGTTCGCTCAATCTGCCAAGACGGCAGGGATCATGATAAGTGACGTTCAAATTCACTTTCTTGGTCAGCTTAAGCTTGCCTTGCTTAATTAATCTATCGATGTATTCGGTAATATGCAGCACTTCAAGGTCGCCTTTGAGATTGTATTTATCATAAAGCACCTTAAAAGCCTGATAGCCGTCGGCGCAGCCGGTGACCAGCGTTTTAACGCCGGCTTTTTTGATTAAGGCCATGTTTTTCTTAGCCTGGTTCAGGAAATCTTCCCTGTAGCCCATCTGGTAGGCGCGTCCGCCGCAGCAGGTCTCGGCATCTCCGGCAATACCGAAGTTGACACCAGCCTTTTGCAGTATCTTGGCCGTCGCTTTGGCCAGCTTCTGCATGTCCTTATCGTAGCTCGTCAGGCAGCCTACGTGATAGAGCACATCCACTTTCTCTTTCGTGGCATTTTTAAGATTCAGGCCTTCAGCCCAGTCGCCGCGCTTTCCTTTTACGGGCACCATTGAGCCGGTTTTGTGCAGGCCGTTGATTACTTTATCGAGAGCCGGATTGGCATGGCCGTCTTCGACACACTTCATTCTAAACTCGCTGATAGGCTCAAGCACTTCCATATCCATCGCATATTTACAGGATATGTCGCAGGCGCCGCACATCTGGCAGTTATACACGATATCGAGCAGCCTGTCCGTGTAATTAATCCCTTTACTCAGAGCTTCCCGGCCGATAATCAGTCTACCGCTGCCTGAATAAGCATGGTAGTTGTATTTCGCTATGCTGGGGCACGCGTAAGAATGCGCAGGATTTCTGACCATCTGTAAAGGAATATGTTTGCATGCTGAACACCGGCAGCACATCTCCATATCGCCCTTATATTGTTCTATTGACATCTTCTCACCTTCCTATATTCATTCACTGATGAGTTTTTTTATGCCTTAGAAGCACAGTTTCCCGGGGTTCATGATGTGGTTGGGATCCAGAACGCCTTTAACCCTGTTTAAAGCATCTACACTGGCTGCATTCTGGTTCACTATCATCCTGGCCGTGGTATCATACGGCCGGGAAAAGAAAGCGCCTACCTTCATTAAAGCCTCAGTAGCTTTGGTGTATAGCGTTTTAACTCTGGCTACTTCCCGCGGATTTGTAGGATCATAGAACAGGTTAAACTCGCAGTGGCAGTTAGTTCCCTGTACCATCGGCTGTAAATATATCCCTATATCCGATGACTGGAAACCGTATTGGTTGGCCAACTCATTCATGATCGAAAGCTGACGTTCCAGCTTATCATAAATGGTGATAAAGAATATGTCCTGGCAGGCTCCTTTATAGCGAAGCTTCCAGTAAGGTTCGCCGGAAGGTTTTTGCACCGTTTTAAGTATTTCATTCGCGGAAACTTTACCTGCCGCTTTTACCGGCTCCACTCCCACCTGCTTGCAAATATCCGTGATGCCTTTTATCTGGGTACTTACCCTTTCTTCAGGAGAATAATGATAGCCGGCCACATTATAGAAAAGTATCCAGCGGGGTAAAGAGTCTTTTAAATCACAATAATCTGTCGGCCATTTTTCTGCCATGATAGCCGCCAGGTCGGTGTTGTTCACCATAAAGCACTCGTTGACCAGCTTCATCCTTACCAGCCAGTGAGCAAGGTCGGTCAGCTTGCCTAGATTCGCAGAGCCAACGACAAAAGGCTGTTCAAGTTCGGGGAGCAATTCGCACCGCAGCGATGCCCAGGTAACGATACCCATCGTCCCCTGCGCTCCCTGGACAAGTCTTTGCCATTGTGCCGGGCCGGGACCATAAGGCGTCTTTTGCACTCCTCCGGCTGCCCACTGCTCCTCTATCGTACCGGGGCCGGCTGCCTGCCCTGTCCGGAATGTCTCACCATTTCCGAAGACAACTTCTATGCAGGCCAGCGGGTCTGAACTGTCCCATTGATATTTGGGCATGATTACCGGTTCTCTCTCCAGCATACTGCCGACAACCGACTTCGATTGACGCGGTAGTAACGGCATATTAAGTCTGAGCCCTTCCCGGGTTACCGCCGGGATCAGTTCTGCGAAGGTCACACCCGGTTCAACCATGGCGACACGGTTATGCCGGGTAATTTTAATGATTTTCTTCATGCCGCTTAAATCTACGATAACCACCCCTCCAGTGCCGGGGACGGTATCGCCGCGGAAATGAGGAGATCCTGAACTCACCGGCACCAGCGGCGTGTTTGTCTCGTTCGCCAGATTTACAATTTTCTCTATTTCGGCGGCGGTTTTCGGCCGTACGATAAAGGCGGGCCTAACAGGATTAACAAAGCTCATGTCCCGTGAGTATTCTTCAAGCGTCTCTTTTTGACTGCTGGCATTGCCAGCGCCTACTATCTTGGCAAACTTCGCTTCTACGACCATCGTTGCCTCCTTCTGCCTTACGTGCTTTACATTGAAATATTCAGATATTTAAAAAGAAAAATCAGGTTTCTGATAAATTACCACCTGCATATTATATCCTAACTATCGCCCTGAGTCTACCAAATAATAGTCATAAAAGTATCCCTTGTCAACCGCTTTGGTAATAAGGTATACTAAGACGGTTTTAATACTATATTTACGGCTGGGAGGCGGACCAATGGAACAGAGCACTTTCCCCAAGTGTCAGAAATGCAATACAGGAGACCTCGTACCTTTATCCGATTTCGGCAGTCAGGGAGCAGCTATCCATTATAAGGCATGGGTTTGCACCAATCCTGATTGCGGTTACAACCTGAAAATAAGGAACGGTGATGTCTATAGAGACGAACCTATCATGAGCGGTTCGATGCATAATTCCCGTCCCCGGTAGTATTGATTGAGCCACCTTTATCCGTTAATAAATCGGGAATAATCACGAATGGCAACTGTGCTTCCTCCGGCAGCGTACATCAAGAGGGTAGCATTAAATCTGCTTTTCCCGAGGTGGTGTATCGGCTGCGGCAAAGAAGGCGATTATCTTTGCGCCGCCTGCCGCAGGTCGCTTAAGACTATTACCCCTCCCGTCTGCCCCAGGTGCGGGCGTCCTCAATCGAATGAGTCCACTTCCGGCGGATGTCCCGGCTGCACCGGCTGGCAAACCGGGATAGATGGTATCCGTGCCCCGTTTCTTTTCGATGGTGTGATACGTGATGCCGTCCATGAATTCAAGTACCGGAATCTAAGAGCGCTGGGGACGGAACTGGTGGCGCTGATGTACGATTATCTTAACGTAAATCCTGTTTCCGGTGACGTCCTGGTGCCGGTACCGCTGCACCGCAAAAAGCTCCTGGAGCGCGGATACAATCAAAGTTCGTTATTAGCCCACGGGCTGGGCAATCTTACTGGTCTACCTGTAATTGAAGACTGCCTTATCCGCCGGAAATATACACCTCCTCAGGCAAGATCATCCAATATCAACGAGCGGCGTAACAATGTCACCGATGCCTTTGACTGCCGTGACAGCCGACTGCAGGGTAAACAGGTAATCCTGATCGACGATGTATCTACTTCGGGAACTACTCTCAACACCTGCGCCGGAGTCCTTAAGGCCGCCGGAGCCGCCGCGGTATGGGGGCTGGTCATCGCGCTGGAACTATAAAAATAATTTACCAGGAGTGTTAAAAATGGAGATGCAAATCGCCGGTACCAACATGGAAATTTCGCCTGAGACACAGCGCTATGTCGAACTTAAACTGGGTAAGGTTACTCGGCACAAACCCGATATTATCGATATTAAAGTAGAAATTTCCGAGGAAAGCACGAAATCGCCGCAGGCGCACTACCTGGTGCGGGTGACCATCCAGAGCGGCAGCCGCGGCATCATCATTCACGGCGAAGAGCGTGCGGAAAGCGTCTTCCTGGCCGTAGATAAAGTGGTCGACGTCCTTGTCCGGCAGTTGGAACGCCGTAAGGGTAAAATGCACGATAATAAGGTCCGGGGCAGTTCGCTGGCCAGGGGCAAATACAATGAGCCTGAACCGCCGCAGGCCGACAGGAAAGTGGTCAAGCGAAAGCGTTTCGCCATCGAGCCGATGGCACTGGAAGATGCCATCGACCAGATGGAGCGCCTCGGGCACAGTTTCTTCCTCTTCGTAGATAAATTGACCGATGAACCACGGCTTCTCTATCGGCGGAATGACGGCAACTACGGCCTGATCGAGCCGGAGTTCCGGCATTACCGGGATTGACAGCGGCAAGACCAGGTTTAGTCCGTATGGCTGATAAATTTTATTCTTCCGTCTTTCAAACCAAAACCGGCTGGGTGGGATTACTAGGCTCAACCAGCGGTTTACAGCGTGTCATTCTGCCCTGCGAATCAGCGCGTGAAGTTCAGGAATTGCTCGGCGACAGCGCCCTGGAAACGCCGGATTTCTGCGCCGACCTTCAAGAACGTTTGCAGGCTTATTTTTCCGGCCGCCGGGTGGATTTCCCGGATAAGCTGGACTTTGCTGGTACAACGCCCTTTCAGCGTCAGGTATGGCAGGCTGCACAGCTCATTCCTTACGGCGAAACGAGGAGCTATCAATGGGTGGCGTCGCATATCGGCAAGCCGGGAGCCGCCAGAGCCGTGGGGCAGTCCCTGGGTAGAAATCCCTTCCCCATTATCGTTCCCTGCCACCGCGTGGTGGCGAGCGACGGCGGGCTGGGCGGCTTTACCGGGGGGATTGAGATGAAGAGACGGCTGCTTGCATTGGAAGGGGTAGATTCTTCTCCATTTCGTAAGGGAGATAGAGAAGTAGACTTGAATGAGATTTCTTTAACCTGCTATTAAAACTTATCCGTGGATTCCCGTGCCTTATAAAACCTCTTCCGGGCCTCACCCGTACCCCGCAGCATCAGGTTCATAAAATCGTTCTCGTATTCCTCGATTAATCCCTCTCCTGTAAAGCTGTAATACCGGTTATCGCCAATGATAATATGATCCAGCACCTTAATACGCATGATTTTACCGGCGTATATGAGTTCACGGGTCAGCCCCCTGTCGCTCGTGCTGGGGGCGGGGTTGCCGGAGGGGTGGTTATGGACAAAAATCAGGGCGGCGGCGTTACTCTTGACCGCGCCCTCGATAACCTCACGCGGGGATACGGCGCTGCTGCTCACCGTACCTTCGGAAAGGTCGGCGGTATCGATAATCTGGTTCTGGCTATTCAGATACATTACTTTAAAGACCTCTTTCCTGAGGCCGCGCATGGCATGGTAGAGATAATCGAATACTTCCTGGGAAGACTTGTAAAAAGGTTTATCCAGTATTTTCGCCTTGAGAAATTCGCGGGCGACCTCCTGCACCAGCTTGATGCCGAAGGCGCTGTGAGCGCCGATGCCGTCGATCTGCTGCAGCTCATCGGCGGGCGCTTCGAGGACGCCGCGCAGCGTCTGAAAGCGTTTGATAGCCTCTTTAGCCGGCGCTTTACAGTCCTTACGCGGTGTGCCCAAGCTCAGCAGCAGCTCGACAATCTCATAGTCGTTGAACCCGCTTAAACCGGACTTCAGAAACTTTTCGCGCAGCCTTTTCCTGTGTCCCTGATGTATCTCTTCCGGGGGTTTTACTTCTTTTTCCATTTGTTTCCTTATTGTCGCTATTGTAGCACGAAGAAATAAATGTTGCCATAGCTTTTAATATTTTATTATTACAAGCTAATAAACTCGCTATCCTTGACATCCTGTATCTAAAAAGAGTATATTCAAACCGTTGTCTGGCATAGACATATCATCTGGTCAATACTATCCGGGATTATCTCTTTAGAAGGGGGAAACATCACAAAAATGGGAAAGATTAACGTCGCCATCATCGGCGTGGGCAACTGCGCCTCGTCCTTGGTACAGGGCGTTTATTACTATCAAAACGCCAAGGAAACAGAAGCTGTTCCCGGGCTGATGCATGTCAACCTTGGGGGCTATCACATCAGTGATATCAACTTCGTGGCTGCTATCGACATCGATAAAAACAAAGTGGGTAAAGACCTTTCTGAGGCAATCTACACAAAACCGAATAACACTTTCAAGTTCTGCGATGTGCCTCATACCGGCATAAAAGTGGCGCGGGGCATGACGCACGACGGCCTGGGTAAATACCTCTCAGAGATCATTCAGAAAGCGCCCTGGCCTACAGCCGATATCGTCAAACTCCTCAAGGAGACTAATACCGATGTAGTTTTGAACTACCTGCCCGTCGGCAGCGAAATGGCTACCAAGTGGTATGTTGAGCAGATATTACAGGCCGGCTGCGGCATGATTAACTGTATACCGGTGTTCATCGCCAGCCATAAGGACTGGGCTGCCCGTTTCGCCGACCATGGGCTGCCTATTATCGGTGATGATATCAAGTCGCAGGTCGGAGCTACGATAGTACATCGTGTTCTTACCAAGCTTTTCGTCGACCGCGGCGTGAAACTGGAAAAGACCTACCAGCTTAACTTCGGCGGTAACACCGACTTCCTCAACATGCTAGAAAGGGAACGCCTCGAGTCCAAGAAAATCTCCAAGACCGGCGCCGTCACTTCACAACTGCCTTATAAAATGAACCCGGATGATATCCACGTCGGCCCCAGTGATTACGTACCCTTCTTACAGGACCGCAAATACTGCCACATCAGGATGGAGGGGCGCACCTTCGGCGACGTTCCGCTGCTGGTCGAGGTCAAGCTGGAGGTGTGGGACAGCCCTAATTCCGCCGGCGTCGTCATCGATGCCATACGGTGCTGTAAGCTTGCCATGGACCGCGGCTTGAAGGGCGCTCTTACCGCGCCATCGTCCTATTTCATGAAAACACCGCCCGTTCAATATGGTGATTCCGAAGCCCGTGATGCGGTAGAGGACTTTATCAAGACTAATGCCCAGGCGCCCCAGGCTAAAAAATCATCAAAAAAACCGAGGGCTCCCAAATAGTTTTCAATGAAGATAGCGCTGGTATCACCTTATGACTTCGGCACTCCGAGTGGTGTAGTCAGTCATATCTCCTGTCTGGAGCAGCAGTTCACGCGCATGGGCCATGAAGTTAAGATTATTGCTCCGGCGTCTAAAGCTATCTATACCCTCGGAAACCGGTTTATACGCATCGGTACACCGCGCCCTATCCCGGTTAGCGGCTCGATAGCCCGCATTACCACATCACTCCGGCTTGAGTCCCAGATAAAAGATGTCTTCGACCGGGAAAAATTCGATATCTGCCATCTCCACGAACCCCTGATGCCGATGCTATGTACTACCGTATTAAGACTAAAACGCGCGCCGATGGTCGGCACTTTTCATGCCAGCGGGGGCAAAGCCTGGTATACTATGTTCTCGCCATTGGCCAAGTGGTATCTTGACAGGTGGTTCAACAAACTAGATGGCCGTATTGCCGTTTCTCAAGTTGCGTTTAAGTATATCAATACCTATTTCCCTGCCGATTACGCCATCATCCCCAACGGTATCGACACCCACCACTTTAATAACGGGGTTAAGCCCATCGATGCATTTAACGACGGAAAAACGAACATTCTCTTTGTGGGACGGCTCGAAAAGAGGAAGGGATTCGATTACCTTCTGGAAGCCTACCGACTCATCAAACAGGAAGTCCCGGATTGCCGTCTCATCCAGGTGGGTACAGGTGTACGGCTCCGCAAGAAGTATGAAAAACGCGTTAGTCAGCACGCGCTGGCGGACGTTCATTTTACCGGATACGCCACCTATAGCGATTTACCAAGATATTACAAGACCGCAGACATCGCCTGTTTCCCGTCAACGGGATGGGAGAGCCAGGGTATCGTCCTGCTGGAAGCGATGGCCGTTGGCAAGCCGATCATCGCTTCCGACATCGATGGTTATTCCAGCGTCCTCACCAATGGCGTCGAGGGAATTTCGGTGCCTCCCCGGAATGCGGAAAAACTGGCCGAAGCCTTGCTCAAGCTTATCAAGGATAAAAACCTCCGCCGCGAAATGGGCGACCGGGGCAAACCCAGGGCGATGCAATATGACTGGTCTCTGCTCGCCCATAAATTGCTGGACTTCTATACCGAGACACTGAACAAAGTCAACCATCACCAGGCAGTGACCGAAGAAAAATCCTCTCAGGTCAGACTAGCTTCAGGTCAGCACTAAACCATGTCAAAACTGGAAAATACCCGCAGACTCATCTCCGGCCGCATTGCGCCGCCGCTGGCCAGGCTTCTGGCCAGGACACCTCTCACACCGAACGCTCTAACCTGGATCGGCTTTTTTATTACCGCCGCCGCGGCGGTTCTCATCGTTACCGGGCATATGCTGGCGGCAGGAATCGTCGTAGTGGTCGCCGGTCTTTTCGATATGCTCGATGGCGCCCTGGCGCGCGCCACCGGGCGGGTTACCCGTTTCGGTGGGGTTCTTGATTCCACGCTCGACCGTTTGTGCGAAGCCATGCTGTTACTGGCCTTGCTGGTTGTATTCGCGCAGGAACAACGGGTCATCTGGAGCTTGATTTGCGGTGTCGCTATGCTCGGCTCTCTCATGGTCAGCTATATTCGCGCCAGAGTAGAGGGACTCGGCATTGAATGTAAAGCCGGCATTTTTACCCGTCCGGAAAGGGTTATCATCATGGCCCTGGGGCTTCTTCTGAGCAGTATAAATTATGCGCTGTTCACCGCCGTAGGCTTACTGGCCTTTGTTAGCTTCTTCACCGTCGTAGAAAGACTTATCTACGCCTGGCGGCATCTGAAAGACTAAGCGCTTCTATCACTTTTACGAGCGTAATATAGCAATCTCCAGCTAGGGAGTAAATACGTTGGCTTAGCTTCGTCCGCTATAGGCGGATGCCTATTACACCGACAGGGTATTTGCCAGCGCCTTCTACCCTCGACCATAAACATAGACAATCCCTATCTATGATGGTAGAATAAATGGGTTTTGCCAAGGAGGTAAAAATGACGGTTGCTGCGGTTATCGGCGCCCAGTGGGGGGACGAAGGCAAAGGTAAAATGGTGGATATGCTGGCAGAGAAAGCGAAGTACGTGGTGCGCTTCTCCGGCGGCGATAACGCCGGTCATACGGTAGTCAATCCACATGGAGAATTCGTACTTCAGCTTATACCATCGGGCATTTTTTACCCCACTACCACATGTATCATCGGTAACGGCGTCGTGGTGAATCCTGCCACTTTACTCAAGGAGATTGACACCCTTAACTCACGCGGTATTGATACTTCCCGGCTTTTCATCAGCGACCGCGCCCACCTCATTATGCCTTATCATATGTTGATTGAAAAACTCGAAGAGGAAGCCCTCGGCGATAAGGCCATCGGTACTACGCTCAAGGGCATCGGCCCCGCTTACGTTGACAAAGTAGCCCGAACCGGCATCCGTGCCGGAGACCTGCTGGATAAGAAATACCTCAAGGAGCGACTGGCTCTGGCGCTGAATAATAAAAATAAAATCATCACTAAAATATATGGGAAACCGGCCCTCTCTCTAGAGGAGATTTATACGCAGTATTGCCGGTATGCCGACCAGATAGCACCGAAAATCCGCGATATTACGGCAATGCTGGCGGAGGCCATCGAGCGTAAAGAACATATCCTCCTGGAAGGCGCCCAGGGCATGCTGCTCGACCCCGATTTCGGCACCTATCCTTTCGGTACATCTTCATCACCTATGGCCGGTGGCGCCTGCCTTGGCGCAGGTATAAGCCCCAACAAGCTCGACCATATTCTCGGTGTTTTTAAAGCCTTCCAAACCAGGGTAGGCGCTGGACCGATGCCGACCGAAATAAATGATGAAACCGGCGCAATGATACGGGAGCGTGGGCATGAATACGGGTCCATCAGCGGCCGTCCCCGGGACTGTGGCTGGTTTGATGCCGTGGCGGCGCGCCTCAGCGCCCGCGTCAATGGCTTTACTTCTATAATCATTACCCGTCTTGATATCCTCGATGTCTTACCCAGCTTGAAGATATGTACCGCCTATAAGCTCGATGGTAAAACCATCGATTATTTCCCGGCCAGCATCGCGGCCCTTGATAAATGCCAGCCTATCTACGAAGAATTGCCTGGCTGGGAGAAGCCAACCAGTAATGCCCGTACTTTCAAGGACTTACCCGCTAAAGCTCAAAAATATATCAAGAGGCTGGAAGAACTCATCGGCTGTACGGCGAGCCTGATTTCCGTAGGCAAGCGAAGAGAAGATACCATCGTCAGGAAAGCGATTTTTAGTTAAGGTGTAAGTAAATATGGCTATTATCAGACGCGCTATGGAAAAAGATATCCCCCGCATCCTGGAACTATACCGCCAACTATCTTTCGAACCGGAAAAGTATAAGGCGCCGCCGGTTAATGATTGCCTGAAAATCTTCCGTAAGATGAGCCAATACCCCGGCTACGAATTATTAGTGGCCGAAGATAACGGCCAGGTAGTCGGCACGACGGTGCTGGCAGTAATCCCCGGCTTTGCGCACGGCACATCGCCATTCGCTGTAGTGGAATACGTGGTTGTTGATGAGAAATACCGCAGCAAGGGCATCGGCAAGCTGATGATGAACTCCGTGAAATCATTGGCTAAATCGGCCGGTTGCTATAAGATTATACTCACCAGCGATAACCGGCGGGAGCGGGCTCACAAGTTCTATAAATCACTGGGATTCGAGGCTTCTGCACAGGGGTTCAGGTTTTACTTCTAGTAAAATCCCCAAAATTAGAAACGAATCAAAGCTAGGCAGATATGAATCGTTTCTAGTGTTATGTTAAGTGTGTACCGGTTAAGGTTTTTATTTTTACCTTTTTCACTACTCCAGGGCTACCCAGACTTCTTCGCGCAACTTGCCGTCTACCGAATTCGTGGTGTGCCCTTTGCCGCTTGTATCTTCGAGCATCAGCACATGGCCTGGCCCGAATCGCCGTTTACCGCCGTCGCTGACCGCCAGGTCGACTTCACCGCTAAGGATAATGATAGCCTGCTTCCGGGGCGCGGTGTGCCAGCTTTCGGCTAGAGAGCCACTAAACGCACCGAAGGACATACCGCTGGCCTTTAAAGGTTTTGACCTTTTCATGATACCGCCGCGTAAGCTTTCCAGCACAATTTCAACATCTTCAAAATGAGTTTCACCTTTGCTATCAGGGTAAAGACGCGTTACTTTCATATTCGGAAATCTCCTTAATTTGTCTTTCTATAACCCATCCCCCTATGTCCCCCTTCCCTTTTCCTTAGGTTATCTGACCCGTGATATTTTAAAGGGAAGGGGGAGAATAAGCTAGAGAGGGGGGCTAAAGCCCCCCTCTCTAAAAACTCTTCCCCCTCTCCTGATTACCTCGCCAGGAGAGGGGATTAAGGAGATGAGGTTAAGAAAACCCTTATACCTTCAAATCAATTGTGTACTTTTTCAGCGTATCTTTAATTAAAGTAGCCGTTTTTTCATCCACCGGCACCAGCGGTAAGCGCGGACCACCTACATAGAAACCCAGGTGATTTAACGCGTACTTAATCGGGCAGGGATTGGGTTTCTTGAATAAGACGTTCACCAGCGGCACCAGGTGGCGGTGAATAGCGGCCGCTTCGGGTACTTTGCCTGCAAGTAAAAGCTCCATCATTTTCTTATACTGTTTCCCGGTGATATGCGTGGTCACGCCGATAACGCCATAGCCGCCCAGCGCCATGATGGGATAAGTATCGTTATCATTACCGGACCAGATGTAAAAGTCTTTCCTGTCGCCGATAGCGTTGAGGGTGTTGGCCACGTGCTCCATGTTGCCGCTCGCCTCTTTCACGCCGATGATGTTGGGTATCTTGCTTAACCGTCCGATTGTTTCCGGCTCCATATTAATAACCACGCGCGATGGTATGTTATACATGATAATGCCAAGGTTGGTGCAGGCGGCGATGGCTTTAAAATGCTGGTAGATGCCTTCCTGGTCGGGCTTGTTGTAATAAGGCACTACGGAAAGACAGGCATCTACGCCAATCTTCGTCGCTTTTTCGGTGGCCTCGACCGCCTCGGCGGTGCTGTTGCTACCGGTATAACCGATAACGTCGCCCTTATTGCCCACCACTGACTTAATTTCTTTGAACAGGCGCTCCTCTTCCTCCCAGGAAAGCGTCGGCGCTTCTCCGGTGGT
Organism: Dehalococcoidia bacterium; assembly: GCA_003141235.1. Taxonomy (GTDB): domain Bacteria; phylum Chloroflexota; class Dehalococcoidia; order Dehalococcoidales; family RBG-16-60-22; genus Fen-1077. The sequence goes on along the minus strand of PLLL01000116.1, from coordinate 4,627 downwards.
AGCTCCGACTACCAGCCCGTCGTTTCCGGCATCAAGAAGAGCTAACGCCAGCTTTTTGGCCTGCTCATAATCCAAATCCCCGTTTTCCTTAAAGGGGGTCACCATGGCTGTTAATAATCGTCCCAGTTTTTTCATCGTTGAGGCCTCCTGATATTATTGTTAGAGCAGTTAACCTGGCGTATTTCCTTTAATTTCCCTCACCTAGCCTCTCCCATCAAGGGAGAGGAATGATTACCTTTTTATTTTCAACACTTACTAACCATTCCGATGTAAATCGGAATCCAGTGAGATAACCTTTTAACTATTTAGAAGTAGATTGGTTTAATTTGTTCTACCTGGACACCGACTTTCGTCGGTGTGGTTACCAGGTTACATTACGCTTCACCTTCCCTACTTTTCTTTTTTCCTCATCTACTTAACAGATTTGGCAACCCATAGAATAGAAAAGAGCCTAATACTATAAGACAAAAAATATATAATCCAAGCTATGACCCTTCTCATTTATCTTTCAGTTATCTGACTCTGGTTTCCTATTTTACTGGCTTTATATTCAGGAACTATCTTTAAGATATCACGATATTTTACTAAAGACCCAGTAATTTATCCAGGCCGTAAATATACGTCTTGCGCTTAACCACCTCTTTAACCGCCATCAGAACGCCGGGCATGTAGCATTCGCGGTTAATAGTGTCATGGCGGATGGTTAATGTCTGCCCCGCCGCGCCGAAAATTATCTCCTGGTGGGCCATTAGACCCGGCAGGCGCACGGCGTGAAGATTAATACCGCCGGAGTTCTCGCCGCGGCTGACGGACGCCGCGCCCTGTACCGCCGGAGGTGAGAAAGGTTTCCCCTTGGCCTCAGCCATAGCGCGGGCGGTTGACAGCGCTGTGCCGGAAGGTGCATCCATCTTGCGGTCGTGATGAAGCTCGATGATTTCCGCATGGTCGAAGAATTTTCCGGCTATTTTCGCTAGGTGTATCATAATAACGGCGCCGAGGGCGAAGTTAGACGCTATAACGATGCCGATTTTCTTTGATTTAGCCAGCCGTTCCATCTCGGTAAGTTCATCGGCAGAAAATCCGGTCGTCCCGATGACCATACTAACGCCCAACTCGGCGGCAACGCGCACGGCGGGCATGCAGGCTTTAGCGATAGTAAAATCAACCACCACGTCAGGCTTGCAGGTAGTAAGGATTGATTTGAAATCAGTCGAAAAAGGCACCTTGCCGGCGCCATCGGGAAGTATCAGTTCCGGGGCGGACGCTTTTACATCTACAGCGCCCACCAGCTTCATCCCCGGCTCCTGGCTGACGGCTTTGACTACTTCCTGCCCCACCCTTCCAGACGCTCCATGAACAACGACACTAATCTTTTCCATAGCGGAACACCTCAAAAAAGATTGGGGGAATTAGTCGCGCTTAAAAGGAGGACGGGAACCGCCCTGTCTTGGACCGCGGTCGCCGCCGGAAAAGCGGGGCCTGTCTCCACCGCCGGAGCCACTTTTTCTGAACGGGTAGTCCGCAGATGGCGCGCCTTCTCCCGCAGCTTCAGAGCCTGGAGCATCTTTTTCGAATAAAGCCCGCCGGGAGAGGTTGATGCGGCCTTTTTCATCAACATTAATTACTTTGACCTTGACCTCATCGCCAATCTTGACCACATCTTCAACCTTGCCCACGCGGAAGTCTGCCAGTTCGCTGATATGCACCATCCCCTCTTTGCCGGGAAGGATTTCCACCATCGCGCCGAACTCAAAAATACGGCTGACTTTACCGGTAAACACTTCGCCTATCTGAGCATCGCGAGTGAGGCCTTCAATCATAGCGATAGCTTTTTGTGTGGACTCCATGTCATTGGAACCAATGACTACCGTGCCGTCATCGCTAACGTCAACAGTCGCCTTGGTCTGCTCGATAATCGCCCTGATGGTCTTGCCGCCAGTACCGATGACCGCCCCGATTTTAGACGGGTCGATTTTAATCTTGGTCATCCGCGGCGCAAAGCGTGATACGTCCGGGCGGCTGGCGCTGATGGCCTGGGCCATTTTATCCAGGATAAACATACGGGCATCTTTGGCCTTGTTAAGCGTTTGTTCTACCACCTCAAGGGAAATACCCTTGAGCTTGGTATCCATCTGGATAGCAGTGATGCCGTCCCTCGTTCCGGCCACTTTAAAGTCCATATCGCCGTTAAAGTCCTCGACGCCTTCGATATCGGTTAATATAGCGAATCTGTTATTGGAACCAGTGATAAGACCCATGGCAACACCGGCCACGGGTTTCTTGACCGGTACGCCGGCATCCATGAGCGAAAGACTACCCGCGCAGACGCTGGCCATAGAGGTGCTGCCGCTGGAGCTTAACACTTCCGAAACAAGACGGATGGTATAGGGGAACTCCTCGTCGCCGGGCATGGTCGGCAACAGGGCCCGCTCGGCTAAAGCGCCGTGGCCTATTTCGCGGCGGCCCACCGCGCCAACCCGCCTGACCTCGCCGGTAGAATAACCGGGGAAGTTATAATGATGTATAAAACGTTTGCTTTCTTCTATTCCCAGACCGTCGAGCATCTGCTCCTTGCGAGTGGAACCCAGGGTAGTGATGGACATTACCTGGGTTTGACCCCGGGTAAAGAGGCCGGAGCCGTGGGTACGCGGCAGAAGCCCTACTTCGCAGGTTATGGGACGGATTTCCGTCAGGCCGCGTCCGCTAATGCGCCGCCCTTTATCGAGCACATCCGCCCTTACCTCCGCCCTGACCCTGGTTTCAATAGCGGCGGCGATATCTTTTTCGGAATATTTTTCTTCAAGACTGGTTGCCAGTTCTACCGCCAGTTCATCCATCGCTTCTTCGCGCTGATTTTTGTCCGATAGCGCCATGACCTTACCCATTTTCGCATCGACTATTTTTGTCAATGCCGCCAGCGCTTCGGCGTTCACTTTTTCCCCGGGGACAGGCAGCTTAGGCTTACCCGCCGCCTGCTGGAGCTGGTCCTGGAGCTGAATGATGGCCTGATTAGCCTCATGGGCGAATTTTACCGCCTTGAGGACGATATCTTCAGATATTTCCTTGGCCCCCGCCTCCACCATAATGACTTTTTCTCTGGTGCTGACGACAACCAGGTCGAGATGGCTTTCTTTTAATTGAGTCATTCTGGGATTTAAAATGAGTTCGCCGTTAATATAGCCTACATTTACGGCGCCGATCGGCCCGGCAAACGGTATCTCGGATAGTGACAGCGCCGCCGATGCCCCGATAACCGAAAGTATATCCGGGTCGTTTTCCTGGTCGGCGGAAAGCACGGTGGTCACTATCTGGATTTCGTTGTGCCATCCCTTGGGTAAAAGAGGTCTTATAGGACGGTCAGTCTGACGGCAAGCCAGAGTAGCCGCCTCGCTGGGACGCCCTTCTCTGCGTATAAAGCCCCCCGGTATTTTACCGGCGGCATATAGTCTCTCTTCGTAATCGATAGTCAGCGGCAGGAAATCGATCCCCTCTCTGGCTTCGAGCGCGAAACACACAGTCACCAAGACAATGGTTTCACCGTAGCGTACGGTTACAGCGGCGTTGGCTTGCTGGGCAATTTTGCCTGTCTCGATAGTTAAAGTGCGACCGGCAATTTCACAACTAAAAGATTGTTGTTCCAATGAAATACTCCTTCAACCTATAGGCTTTTACTTACGCAGCCCAAGTTTCTTGATGAGTTGGTTATACCGCCCCACGTCCTCCCGGCTGAGATAAGCCAAAAGCCTGCGCCTCTGCCCTACAAGCATAAGCAAGCCCCGCTGGGAATGATGGTCATGGCGGTTAGCCGCCATATGCCCGGTTAACTCGTTGATCCGCCCGGTCAGCAGCGCCACCTGCACCTCGGTGGTGCCGGTATCACCCTCGCGAGCCTGATAGGTCTTGATTATTTCTGTCTTTTTTTCTTTTTCCAAAGTAGAATTCCCCCAACTTATATTATTATTCAAATAGTCACAAAAAATTATAGCATAATGCGGGGTGGATGTAAATTTAATTTGTTATATTTGCCCGTACACTTGCACTCCTCTATAATTAAAGTGAAAATATGCACGAAGCAAGTATTACGGAAAGCATCCTGTCCCTGGCACTGAGTAAGGCACAAGAAGCCGGGGCAAAGAAAATTACCCGGGTAAACCTTGTCCTGGGGGAGCTTTCGGGCGTGGTGGGCGAGTGTTTGCAGATGTATTTCGAAGTGCTCGCGCAAAACACCATCGCCGCCAGCGCGGTATTATCTTTCGAGACAAAGCCGACTACGCTGAAATGCCGTAAATGCGCGAAGGTGTTTTTACCCGCCGACCATAACTGGGCCTGTCCCGATTGCCGCGAGGCTAACGTGGAGATAATATCCGGGCGCGAATGCCATATTGAAAGCATCGAGGTGGATTAAATGACCGTTAAAGTAATTACCGTCGGCGAAAAAGTCCTCGTCGCTAATGATGTCAGGGCGCGGGAGAATAAAAGCCGCCTGGACAAACAGCGTATTTTAACGATAAATATCATGTCCTCACCGGGGGCGGGCAAGACCAGCCTCATCCTGAATACCATCAAGCATTTAAAAAATAAAACCAGGATAGCCGTCATTGAAGGCGATGTGGCCTCCAGCGTGGAC
>PLLL01000076.1 GCA_003141235.1 Dehalococcoidia bacterium | reverse complement strand
GTTCTTCCAGCGACTTAAGAATCGTCTCGCGGCGTTTCTCCAGTTCGGCCAATTGCGCCAGGCGGTCACGTACACGGGTGATTACCACTTCATCCAGAGAGCCGGTCTGTTCCTTACGGTAGCGGGCGATAAAAGGAACGGTGGCGCCTCCGGCCATAAGCGACTCGATAGAACGTATTTGCCAGAGCTTGACTCCCAGTTCATCAGCAACCTTCGCAGTATTTAATTCAACCATAGATATTTGGCTTCTTTCCGGAAATAAATTATTTATTCATTATCATTGAAACATGATACACGGGTAATAATCAAGCAATGTACGGAACTATTTGCTGAAAGACTCCGAATTGATTCTGACAATGGATACCGGCAAGGCTCAACATGGTATGATAGTAGGAAAGGTGGAATCAGCAGCATGAGCGGTACAGAGCGTGTCAGCATTAAACCCGGCTTACGGGTCTCAATAGTATTAAAAATAGACCAGAGGTCAGGCAAATTAACGGAAGGGATAGTTAAAGATATTCTGACTAAATCACCTGTTCACCCCCACGGTATTAAAGTCCGTTTAGAAAGCGGACAGGTTGGCAGAGTAAAAGAGATAAAATAGACCGACAATTTTAACCATCAAGAAAACCGCTGAATACTTATTGTTAAGAACTTTATGTTAATACTAGTTGATGCTGATGCCTGCCCCGTAAAGCAGGAGGTTTACCGCGTAGCCAAGCGCTACGGATTAAAGGTCATGCTGATAGCCAACTCGCCGATGAGCCTACCTCAAGAGGACGGGATTAGTCTGGTGGTAGTGAAAGGACAGATGGACGCGGCGGATGACTGGATAGTTGACCATGCCACCAGAAATGATATTGTGATAACCGGGGATATCCCGCTCGCTGCCCGGTGCCTGAAAATCGGCGCCCGGGTACTGGAGCCAAGAGGCTACGTTTTCACAGAGACTACTATCAGTAACGCGCTGGCAAACCGCGATTTAATGACGTATCTGCGTAATACAGGGATAGATACCAGCGGACCTGCTTCCTTTAAAAAACGAGATCGTTCCATGTTTTTGCAGAGTCTTGACAAGGTTATCCAGGCAATTCTTAACGGCAAGTAACCGGGTATCCCACAGGAGGTCATTCCCGTTAATGGCGTATATTAATATACACAGCGTCGTCCTGGCCTTTGGAAGTAACCGGCTATTTGAGGAAATCACCTTGACCATTGAACAGGGTGAAAAGGTCGCCCTGGTGGGACGCAACGGCGCCGGTAAGTCAACTTTACTTAAGCTAATCGCAGGAATTATCCGTCCGGATTCAGGCACCGTCGCCATACAAAAGGGTATCCGCGCCGCTTACCTGGACCAGATGGTGCCCGGGGAGATGCCGGGCACGGTATTGGAAGTGGTGACAGGAGGGTTAGACAGGATTCAAGATGTGCCGGAGATAAAAGGGGACCGGGTCATTCACCAGCAAGCTGAGAAAGTAACCTCGCAGTTGGGACTGGATGCTAACCGGTTTTTTAACACGCTTTCCGCCGGTCTGAAGCGCCAGGTGTTACTGGCTAAAGCGCTGGTCGGCGAGCCGGATATCCTGTTACTTGATGAACCTACTAACCACATGGATATTGATTCTATCAAACGATTAGAGGAGCTGCTGCTGCGGTTCACCGGCGCTCTAATCCTGGTCACTCATGATCGCATGTTTCTGCAAAGAATCGCTACCCGCATCGTGGAAATCGACCGGGGCAGGTTATTTGATCAGTCCTGTGATTATGAGATATTTTTAGAACGACGGGCCGCCGCCCGGGAGGTCGAAGAAACTCAGAATGCGCTATTTGATAAAAAGCTGGAAAAGGAAGAACACTGGGTTCGGGGCGGCGTCAAAGCGCGGCGCACCCGCAATGAGGGCCGTGTCAGGGAACTGCAAAAATTGCGGGAGGCTCGGCGGGCCAGAAGAGAGCGCCCCGGAACTGTAAAACTAGAAGCCCAGGAGGCTGAACGCTCCGGTATGCTGGTGGCCAAGGCCAAAAATGTCAGCTTTACTTATGGCGATATTCCGGTTATCAGGGACTTTTCAACGACTATTATGAAGGGCGACCGGGTGGGGATACTGGGCCCCAACGGCAGCGGCAAGACGACCCTTTTACGCATTCTTCTGGGTGAACTACAACCAGCCTCAGGGAACATACGCCTGGGCACCAATCTTCAGGTCAGCTATTTCGACCAATTACGTGAGCAACTGGATGAGAATAAAACCGTTCAGGAAAATGTCGTTGAAGGCGCTGATACCGTCACCATCAACGGTAAAAACAGGCATATCATAGGGTATCTGCAAGATTTCCTTTTTTCTCCGGAACAAGCGCGCTCTTATGTTTCGACTCTTTCCGGCGGAGAACGCAACCGGCTTTTATTAGCCAGGCTGTTTACCCGGCCTTCCAATCTGCTGGTCCTGGATGAGCCCACCAACGACCTGGATATGGAAACACTGGAACTCCTGGAAGATTACCTGATGAATTACACCGGCACCATACTGCTGGTCAGCCACGATAGAGCTTTTATCAACAATGTCGTAACCAGCACCTTGGTTTTTGAAGGCGATGGCGTGGTGAAAGAATATATCGGCGGTTATGATGACTGGCTGCGTCAGCGCCCGATGGAATCCAAACCACTTAAAGCTGCTATGAGGGAAAAATACATAACTCCGGCTAAAGCACCCCGGCCAAAGGCAAAATTCGGACAAAAGCAGCAAAAAGAACTGAACTCGCTCCCGCTCACTATTCAAGCGCTGGAAATAGAGCAAGAGGAATTATACCAGGCTATGGGCGATCCGGACCTCTACAAAAAGGATAAGTCCAATATCTTCAGTAAGAAGGAACGGCTTGAGGCAGTAAAGAAATTACTGGCTGAAGCTTATACCCGCTGGGAAGAACTCGAACAACTTAAAAATGAGTTGTGACAGCAACAAACTAATAATTTTTATTGAAGATAAGCTATACCGCTCAGGTCGTAGACCATAGCGTTATTGATGCGTACGGGGATTATCTTACCGGCAGGGATTTCACCTTTGACCAGAACAAGTCCGTCGACTTTAGGGGCGTCACGGTAGCTGCGACCGATCGAGATGCCCTCCCCGGCGCCTTCAATTAACACATCCAGGTTTCGGCCAACGAACGCCTGGTTGAGCTGGAGAGAGATTTGCTGCTGCTTTTCCATCAGGCGTTTCAAGCGTTCTTCCTTTACCTCACCCGGGATGGAATCGCCGAGTGCCTCACCGGGGGTGCCCGGTTCAAAAGAGTACTTTAATGCACCCAGTTTGTCGAAGCGGATCTCTTCAACGAAATCGAGCAAGGTCTGAAATTCCTCTTCGGTCTCGCCGGGATAACCGACAATGAAAGTACTGCGCAGGGCAAGGTCAGGAAGGGCTTGACGCATTTTCCCCAGAGTCTTGTAGACCCAGTCGATGTTTGTCGGGCGGCCCATCCGGCGCAGTACCGACGTGTGGGCGTGCTGCAGGGGCATGTCAAGGTAAGGCACTACTTGCTTATGCGCAGCCATGACTTCTATCAGTTCATCAGTGACATAGCCGGGGTAAGCATACATGATGCGGATCCAATCGATTTGGGGTACGGCGGCAGTCATTTCTGTGAGTAAGTGAGCCAGACCATTTTTCAAACCCAGGTCACTGCCGTAATCGGTGGTATTCTGGGCGATCAGGACGATCTCGCGTACGCCGCTCGATTGCAATGAGCCCGCTTCTGCGAGGATAGACTCAATCGGGCGGCTGACGGCGGGACCTTTGATTAAAGGAATAGCGCAGAAAGCGCACGAACGGGAGCAGCCGTCTGCGATCTTTATATAAGCGCTGGCGCCCTGAACTGAAACACGCCGGGCGCCGTGCTCGTCCCTGCCGACAGCGGCCGCATCGGATAATTGATAGCGCGACTCGGGGCGACTGGCGCCGCTCAGGCTCTCAACTATATCAACAATATCCATCCAGCGGCGTGTACCCAGGATGGCATCAATACCAGGAACACGAAGGACAACTTCGCTACCGCAGCGCTGTGTCAGGCAACCGGCGGCGATAAGCACCTGGCCGCTCTTCTTTTTGGCAGCCAATTTGGCGAGCGCGTCGAACGACTCCTCTTTTGCCGTGCTGATAAAACCGCAGGTATTAACGATCAGGACGCGCGCCTGCCGCGGGTTGGCGACAAGTTCATAACCCGAAACGGTCAATAAGTGCGCCATGGAATCCGAGTCAACGGTATTCTTATCACAGCCGAGTGAAACAATGTGAAATGTTTTCTTGCTCATCCGGCAAGTTTTCACCTTTTGATAATTTCTACAGTCAGCGAAGTCGAAGGACTGACAACCAACTATTCAATAAGTCTGGAATTTGCTGAAAATAATGCCCAAGCATTTACACAATTAATATCTTTTTATGATACCATAGAGCCCGAGGTTAATAATAATCCTATAAAACAACCCCGGGGAGGTTAGATGAATACAATGGCCCCCGGTTTATGTTAAACTAATAATAGCCACGTAATCCAAGGATATGCGCTCCAGAAATACCGCCTGATCTTTTTACGAGGGATGGGCGGCATTTTTGTTGTGACAGCAGACTTTTATTTGCATGCAGGGTCAGCTGTTGAAAGCAACAGGGCAACCTGGTCCGCGAGGAATAGTTAATACAGTGGACTTATAATGACGCAAGCAGGAGTACAATGACAACCGAATTTTCCCAATTGGGTCTACAACCGCAACTGGCGCAAGCTGTATCTGATCTTGGTTATATCATTCCCACACCAATTCAAACGAAGATTATCCCGTTAATGCTGGATGGTCACGATGTAATCGGCCAGGCACAAACAGGTACCGGTAAAACGGCTGCTTTCGTGTTACCTATTCTTCAAACCCTGAAACGAGGTCAGAGCGGCATACAGGCTCTTGTTCTGGCTCCCACGCGGGAACTGGCCATGCAGGTAGCGAAGGCTGCAAATGAATACGGAAGGTGCCTGAATGTGCGTGTGCTGGCAGTATATGGCGGCCAACCATACAGACCGCAGATCAGTAGTCTCAGACAGGGAGTGGACATCGTAGTAGGCACACCCGGGCGCTTACTGGATCTGATAGAGAAAGGGGAACTCGATCTAAGCCGTGTGAGCACCGTCGTCATAGATGAAGCAGATGAAATGCTCAGCATGGGTTTCATCAATGACATTGAGGAAATTCTCAGTAAAATCCCATCAGAACGTCAGACCGCTCTCTTTTCTGCTACCATCCCGCCGGAAATCAGCACCATGTCTAAAAAATACATGAATTCCCCACAGTCTATCAGCATTGAAAGCAAACATCTCACGGTTGATGCAACTGAACATCGATATTGCCTGGTCAATAAAGAGGATAAACCGGCTGTTCTTACGCGACTCTTTGAGGTTGGGGATATCACCAGTGCGCTTATTTTTGTTAATACACGTGTCGGCACAAGTGATTTAGTGAATGAACTTATGGTACACGGCTTTCCTGCCGAAGCCTTGAATGGGGACCTCAGCCAGCAGACTCGAGAGCAGGTTTTGAATCGCTTTCGGCGTAATCAAACCACTGTACTTGTGGCTACAGATGTGGCTGCCCGGGGATTAGACATTAACGATATTTCACACGTATTCAACTACGACGTGCCCCTGGACCCGGAGTTGTACGTGCATCGTGTCGGGCGCACGGGGAGAGCCGGTAAAACAGGCATTGCCATTACGCTGGTGACAGCGAGGGAACAGTGGCGATTGCGCCGGATAGAAGGATTTACCAAACAGCCCGTCACCCGGATACAAATTCCAACAGCGGAGGAAATCGAGGAACACAGGGAAGCGCACTTACTGGAACAGATGACGGTCTGTT
>PLLL01000020.1 GCA_003141235.1 Dehalococcoidia bacterium | reverse complement strand
TCTCTGCATATGGGAGGCCGTCTGTTCCTCACGAGGGGCCTTATTGGATAATGCCCCGCCGATTTTACCATCGATATAATAGATAGATGGGTCAGTGCCGTATTCGGGGTGAAGCTGGAATGCGTTCTTTTCCTTAATTAATTTAGAGATTTCGCTATTGGGGTCATCGAGGTCGCCGAAGGTCAGCGCCCGGGCCTGGCAGGTGTTGACACAGGCGGGGGTAGCTATACGATCCACTCCCGGCTTGTACCCTTTGGACATACCGGCATCGATTCTTTCCATGCAGAAATTACATTTTTCAGTTGTTCCGGGGATATGGGGATAGAGCTTTTTACCGGCTTTCTCAAACCGGGTCTTTTCATACTTCGGGAAGTAGCCGGTATCTTTATCCTTGGATAAAAAGGTGCGGTTCTGGTAGGGGCAGGCCACCACGCAGTAGCGGCAGCCGACGCATTTGGTATTGTCCACATAAACGATGCCGTCATCCCGCTTTATAGTAGCTTCAGCCGGGCAAACCTCCACGCAGGGGGCGTCTTTGCATTGATTACAGCGTACCGCGAAGGTGGTTACCGAGGCATCTTCCGGCTGCCCGACTTCCGGTTCCCAGGCTATCAACCGGGGCCAGGTCATGCCGATAGGTAAAAAGTGCTCGACCCGGCAGGCGGCCACGCAGGCATGACAGCGGGTGCACTTTATCAGGTTGACCACCATTCCCCATCTGACCACTAAATTTACCTCTCAGAAATGACATAATACTACGCATTTCTACTATTATATTGCCTGAGATTATCTTATATTAAACAATACACGTAATAATTATTGGGAAAAGATGACAATTCATTACTTTGTAATGTAGTTTACATAGTAACATAGGTTTCTTAGTTTGTCAATCCTTATTTTATGCCTATTTTTAATTATTTTTGTACGGCAGCTTGACAAAATTCTATAGAACCTACATTATGTTTTTAGTGTGATACTGGCACTTGATTGTGCCATAAGAGGTTTATATGGCAGTCACTTTAAAAATGTTGGCCAAGATGCATAACTTCATAGGCCTGACTCAGACTGAGCTTAAAGAGGTCAAGAAGTATATTGCCACGGAAAAGCAAATTGAAAAAGGACAGACTATATTATTCGAAGATGATCAGTCAAATTATATGTATTTCATTACTTCCGGTTCTGTGAAGGTCTACAAGAAATCGATAAATGGTAAGGAACAGATACTGAATATCGCTTCTATCGGGGAATCACTAAACGACGTCTCGACCTTTGACGGCGGTAGTAGCGCCATGGACATACAGGCGATGACTAACGTCCGTCTTTACGCCATTAAAAAAGAAGATATGAAGCACCTTTTTTTAAAATTTCCCAGGGTAGCTTTAAATACCGCCGGAGTCCTTGCGGCCAAGGTTCGGCGTGATTCATCCCTGGTAGAGGTGCTGTCGTTCGACCAGGTGATTAGTCGGTTGGCCAGATTGATTCTGAAACAAGCTGCGACCGGCGGGGGTGAACGGCTGCCGCTTTTTACACAGCAGGACCTGGCGTCTATGATAGGTTCGAGTCGGGTTTTTGTCAATAAGTCTTTGCGGATCATGGAAGAGAACCATGCTATCAGGCTGGAGCGCCGCCGCATTGTAATTATCGATGAACAGGCCTTGAAAAACATGGTAAGGTAACCTTGCTGGCGGCTACCGGAGCGTTTTTTCTTCTCTTCTGCGGTAGTAGGTGATTAGTTCGTTCATAGCAGCGGCCGCCTCGGTCACGCTTGGGAAAAACGGCAGGCCTTCCCTGACCAGGAGCGACCGTAGTTCGGCGCGTGTGCGGTGAATATAGCTGTCCATTTCTTTGATACCGGGCGATCTTTCGTCGAAGATTATCAGGAACGGTTTAGCGCTTTGCTGGCGTATTTTAATGTAACCTTCCATGTCTTCCGTCAGATGCTGGATGAAGGCGTCTTTACTGAACGGGGGGTCTTCTTCGGCATCGGCGGCGATAAAATCGAAGACAGGGTGGGCGACTATCTCCGAGAGAACGTCCGTCATGGTCAGCGGGTCTCCCGGCATAATCGATATATCCGCCGGATTATCCAGCCAATCCCACAGCTGCGAGCCGCGCCGCTTTAGGTTTTCGCGGATGTCCCGGGGCAGGGGAGGCACGGTAAATCCGTTCTCTTCCCACTCGTCGGCGGAGAGCACGCTGCGCCCGCCACCGGCGCCGACGATGCCGACGTTTTTACCTTTAACAGGAGGCAGGAATGAAAAAGCCACCGCCATATTCACCATCTGGTCCAGGTTTTTTACCGGCACGGCGCCCGCCTGCCTGATAGCTGTCTCCCAGAGATTGACCGAACCGGCCAGCGAGCCGGTATGCGATAAAGCTATCCGGGAGCCTACTGCAGTTCTGCCGCCTTTAAGGATGACGACGGGCTTTTTGGCGGCGGCCTCGCTAACCAGTTTAAGGTATTCTCTACTATCACCTCTCAAGCCTTCGATGTAGCTTAAAATAATCTCCGTCTCCGGGTCGTCAATGAAGTACCGGAAAAGGTCAATTTCATTAATATCGAGGGCATTACCGTAGCTGACAACCTTGCTAAAGCGGATTCCCCGGAGAGAGGCGATGTGGATAAGGTCCGTGGAATTACCGCCGCTCTGTATCAGCGCGCCCACTTTGCCCGGTTCTTTAGGAAAATCAAACCCGAAGGATAGGCCTGTCTTCGGACAGAAGACGCCCAGGCAGTTTGGCCCCAGTACCCTGATGCCGTACTCGCGCGCCAGTTTCAGGATTTCTGCTTCGAGTTTCTTGCCTTCGGGGCGGCCCGTTTCACCGGCGCGCCCGGCGAGGATATGTACGGCCTTAGCGCCTTTGCGGGCGGCCTGCGTTAAAACGTCCGGCGCATTATTGACGCCGATAAGGTGAATAACGTAGTCGATAGCGCTGGGGACGGCCTCCAGGCTGGGGTAAGCCTTGACTCCGGCTATTTCCGGCAGCCGGGGGTTGATGGGGTAGAGCCTGCCGCGGAACCCGTAGCTGAGCAGGTGCTGCATAAAGGAATAGCCGTAGGTCGTCGGGTTTTCCGAAGCGCCCACGACGGCAACGGATTCCGGATTGAAAAGGAACTCCAGAGATTTGCTCAACATGTATCTTTACCTGTCAATACAGCCCCGATTTCATCGGGGCTGTATTTCAGTGGCGGGGAAAAGGGGTATATACCTGTTTTAATATATCAATCGCGATGATTTATTTTCTGTAGATGCCGTACTCTCTGACGGCTTCCAGCATTGCCTTCAGATTTTCAATTTTCGGGGTACCGCCGGCGGTGCCCGCCGATAGAATGTAGCCGCCGCCTTTACCGCATTCGACGATAAGCTTACGGCAGTATTCTTTAACATCTTTTGCCGAACCGGTAAGTATCAGGGAAGAGGGTACGTTGCCCTGGATACAGCAGTTGGCGCCGAGCTTCTTCTTCGCCTCGAACATATCCGTCCGGTCGAAATACCAGAGTACCGTTCCTTTGGGGAACTGGTCGACTTTATGCAGGCGGGTATTATAGCTGCCCTCGGCGAAGTGGCTCTGGATGAGGCCTTCATTGATAAAGGCATCCATCATCTTTTTCAGCGACGGCCAGTAGAATGTATCGAACTGCTTTTCAGACATCCAGCCGTCGGCGCCTTTATGGAGCGGGTAGTGGACCATAAGGAGCCTGGGGAAATTGGGCGACTTCAATACTTCATTGATAGATAAATCAGCGATGACATCCAGGGCTTCCAGTAGTTTCTTGGGTCTTCGGAACATATCTTCGATGATGCCTTTGGTGCCTCTGAGCGTATCTCCGAGGGTATCGAATGGGGCTTTACCGAAAGCAGCCCCGCCTACGGGGAATCCGTTAGCCGCTCCCTTCCCCATGAATTGCGCGCCTACTTTAGCCAATCTCTGGTATTCTTTTCCAATATCGATCATTCTCTGTAGTGAGTCCTGCATCTTGGGCGTAGCCAGCGGCATAAAATACGGGATGTGTACGTTTTCCGTAACGCCTGTTATCGGTCCGAACGTCTTAAACGCTTCGAAGATACCGAAGACGCGGGGCAGGTAGGTTCTCATCCAGAAATCAGAAGGATCGCGAATCAGGTCGTCGTACTCCTCTGCTTTCATGTATTCGCCTTCGATAAATTGCCATCCGGGGGCGGTTTCCGGGATACCGTGCCCCGGCCAGGCGTAAATTTTATAGTCGAGCAAGTCCAGCACTTTACCCGGGAAGGTCATCGGGCTGGCGTAGAATTCCAGTTCAGCCGAGTACTTTTCGTTGAATTTTATATAAGCCTGGATGGCTTTTTCATAATCATACATCGCGGTATGCATATTGATACCGGCCTGGTCCAGGGGCAAGCCGCCCACAGGCAGGACGACTGGAACTCTATCAGGCTCCTTGACGTTCAAAACATCCACTGTGCGCTGGGCTCTGATTTTATAGTTCTTTTTCGCTTCCTCGCTGACGAATTTGACACCTTCGGGATTAAGGTATCTATCCAGTCTATACTGCCGTTTTTGCGCCGGCGTCATTTGCGCCCAGTCAGCGGGCAGGGTAGACTGCATTCCAGTGAAGTTGCTCATTACCATTGTTTCTCTCTCCTAACTATTTCTTAAACTCTGTATTATCGGGTTCCGCAAAGGTAATAATTCTAAAAGAGTATAGCACGTATTACGAAAAATGACTAATAGCTGTACTCGTCAATTAGTAGCTGGTGGAAAATGAAGCGAAAGCGGGAGATTTTGGTACCCCCAAGCGGATTCGAACCGCTGTTGCCGGCGTGAAAGGCCAGTGTCCTAGGCCACTAGACGATGGGGGCGTACCCGTTAAGTATAGCAAAGAAGAGCCTTCCAGACAATGTTTTATTTTAATCGTATGTGGACAAAACGGTCTTTACGCTTTATAATCTTAATGCGTCTTATGGAGCAGGACACTAAAAAAGATTACAACAGGCAGCAGAGGGTAACCGGTGGCTCGGTAAAAACTAGCATCACAGGAGGTAATTATGGCGCTGTATATTATGATGAGTAACCTGACTGATGAAGGCAGAAAAACGGTAAAGGCAAACCCGCAAAGGATTAAAGAAGTCAATAAAGAAGTAGAGGCGATGGGGGTAAAAATATTAGCCCAGTATGTCGTCCTCGGGCAATATGATTTTATCAACATCCTGCAGGCGCCGGATCATGAGACTATGGCCAAAATGGCGCTCGAATTAGGTTCCCGGGGCACCTTGCAGACGAGTACCCTGGCCGCTCTAACTCTGGACGATTTTATCAAATCTTTGAAGAAGTGAAACCGGATATTGTAATATTGCCGGTGCCCTTTTGCTGCCCTATTAATAGACTGCATTGCATTACTGGAGGAAAACCATCAGGCCTCTAAGTTATACCCAGATTTCTCTTTACCGGTCATGTCCCCTGTGCTATAAACTACAGTATATTGACGGCCTCAAACAGAAGGATAAGTGGTATTTCAGCTTCGGCACGTCCCTGCATTCCTGCGTTGAGCGTTTCTTTAAAGTCAGCGCGCCGCCCCCGCCGTCACTGGAAGAACTCCTGCAGTTTTACGACCGGAACTGGAAGTCCGGGGGATATGATTCGCCGGAAGAAGAAAAAAAGTACCGGGACTTCGGGAAAGAGATATTGTCCAGGTTCTGGACGATTCACCAGGCTGATTTCCATATCCCCGTCGCCCTGGAAAAAAGCTTTTATCTCGATGTAGATGGCATCAAGCTCCGGGGGTTTATGGATCGGGTAGATAAACTGGACAGCGGCGGTCTGGCCGTCATCGATTACAAGACGAATAAAGAGCTTTTTACCGCCGATTATCTTGCGGACGACCTGCAGTTGACAATCTACCAGATGGCCGCCGAACAGACGTGGCGGCTGCCTGTGGAAAGGCTGACCCTCTATCACCTCCGGTCCAATACCGCCTGCAGCTGCCCGCCGCGAGGCAAGGCACAGATAGAGCAAACACGGCGGCTGGTGCTGGAGGTAGCCGATAATATCGCTCAGCAGAAGTTCCCGGCTACCGAGAACGAGTTTTGCCCCTGTGATTTCCCGGAGCATTGCCCCTACTACCGGCACCAGTATTTAGCGGCCGCGCCGCAGCCGGCCGGCCAGGCGCCTCTGCCGGGTATTGCCGCCGCCGATGCCGTCGAAAGGTATGCCAGTCTCCAGGCGCTGATTAAAGAAATGCAGACACAACTTGAAGAAACGAAACAAATGATTGTAGAATTCTGTCAGAACCAGGGACTTAACCGGGTCTTCGGCGGCGAGCACGAGGCTAACTATAAGCTTGTGGAAAGGGCAGGTTTCTCTGAGGACGAGGTCAAAGCGGTACTGGAACCGGTGGGGCTATGGGAAAAGGTGGTGGGGCTTGACCAGTCACGCTTAAAGCAGTTCCTCGCCGATGAAGCCACCGCCGGCGATATCAGAAAGAAAATAGAATCGCTCAGGCGTATTACTTCCTCCTACCCCCAGCTGTGGTTAAAAAAACGCACCGGGGAAGAAGAAGAAATTTAGTCACCTCCCACTTTGGTAAAGGGGGATTTTAGCGCTCATGGCAAGATTATTACTGATAAGACACGGCCAGACGAAGCTGTACAAGGCCGACAGGTTCTGGGGTAAAACCGATATCGAGCTCAGTGATATCGGCATCAGGCAGGCGGAGCAGCTCCGGGACAGACTGTCCCGGATAAAAATCGATGCTGTTTACGCCAGCACGCTGCTTCGCGCTAAGGAGACCGCAGAAATCATAGCCTCCCGGCATAAAATGAAAGTAATTCCTTTAAAGGAATTGTGTGAATGCAACTTCGGCTTTGCGGAAGGGCTCACCTTCAAGGAGATAGAACAGAAATACCCGGAGCTGGCCGGAGAGTTGAGCCGCGGCAAGGCGGTATCATTTCCCGGCGGGGAGAGCCTGGAATTGTTAAATCAGCGCGTTCGAGGCTTTTTAGAGAAATTGGAACTGGATACGCCGGAGTCGAAAATTGTTATTGTCGCCCACGGCGGTCCGCTGCGCCTGATAATCTGCCACCTTCTGGGCCTGGGCATCGAGCACTGGCTGCAACTGCGGGTCGACCATGCTTCGCTGAGTATTGTGGAGACGTACCCAGAGGGAAACATCCTGAATCTTCTGAACGATGTATCCCATCTTAAGCCTTGAGGAGGCAACATGACCAAAGTTTTCACATCCTGGAGCGGCGGAAAGGACTGCTGCCTCGCCCTCAACCGGGCGCTGGCACGGGGGATGGATGTCCGCTATCTGGCTAACACGGTAAGCGCAGACGGACAGCGCTCATGCAGCCACGGCATGTCGGCGGAAGTAATCCGTACGCAAGCCAAAGCCCTGGGAATTCCCATCGTGCAGCAGCCTACCACCGGCGATAACTATCGCGCCGAATTCGTTAAGATGCTCCAGGCTTTTAAACAGGAAGGGATTGAGGGTGGGGTCTTCGGCGACATCGATTTCAATGCGCACCGTGATTGGATTGAAGGGGTATGTCAGGAGACCGGCATGACTCCCTACCTGCCGCTATGGCTGGAAGACCAGCGTAAACTCATGGAAGAGTTCATCGATGCGGGCTTTATCGCCGTCGTTGTCGCTATTAAAGCTGAACTCCTCGGCCACGAAATGCTGGGGCAGATAGTCGATAGAAGCTTTCTCGCCTCGCTGGGTAAAGACATCACGCCCTGCGGTGAAGCCGGGGAGTACCATACCCTCGTTATCGATGGACCTATCTTTAAAAAGAGGTTGGAAATTACGGCAAGTCAAAAGGTAACGCGGGGAGACCATCATTTTCTGGAAATCCTGGGTACAAAATTAAAAGCAAAGTCCGCCGCAGCCGGCCGTGCGGTAACGGCATGACAAAGATAGTTGCCAGGGTAGTATCTCAAAAAGGCTCCTGCGAAGCCGGGCATAAGCCTGGTGATGAGTTTATCATNNGGCCAGACGGCCCCATCTGGCCTGTGCTCGTGGGCGCTCTACACGCTTTTCCCCTTCGCCGAGGTCTTGCAGTTCGGCGGGGCGTTTCCCTGGGAGAAAGACCCCGGTAAAGCGCGGGTCGCCTGCCCTGACCCGGATAATCCCGTGATCTTTGAGTTGCGGCGGGTGGAAACACCGTAAATCACCGTAAGTCTATCTTATTCTTTATAATATTAAAAGAGTCCTGATTTATCGGGGCTTTTTTGTCCCCTTTATTGAGCGTTAGTGCCATTGCTTCGCTTCCCCGGAGATTAAAATAATGCAAACGGACAAATCAAACTATCGTAATAATTTTTTACATATTTTTAACGCGAAATTTATGTTAAATTAATGTTTTTTGGTTAGGATAGAAATAACGGGTCAAATAATCCGTGAAAGGACGGCAGGATGATTAAGAAAATTATCAGGTTAAGAGACGACACGGTGATGGTTTTCGATGAAGAAGGTGAACAGCTTCCGGAATACCAGGGCCGCTACCCTGAAGTCAAAGAGAAAATCCTGACGGACGCTCCGGCCGGGGCGATATTTAATCACTGGTTCAGTCACTCTATAAAGCCCGATGAAGTTCAGACAAAAAGCTGGTAAAGAAGGTCACGCTGGTGCCAAGTAAAGGAGTTTTTCTCCAATGAAACTAACAACAGCTGATGTAGCAAAGATTTTTGAAGTACACCCCAGCACGATAAGGCGGTGGTGTGAACAGACGATATTAAAGTCCTACCGTTCCGGTTCGCGGGGGCGCCGCTGGTTCCTCAGAGCGGATGTGGCCGTCGCCTATCTGGACAGGAGTATTCAGGAATATCTCCGGATAAACTCAACCCTTCACTAAATTGTCTTAAATTCCTAACAACATATTGCCAAATAGCAAATAATGTGCTATAATAATACTTATGGCACGTATTAAAAGTAATACCATCCAACTTGAAGGCAAAGAAGCCAAGCTCTACTCCGAGCAACTTGAACAGATATCTCATGATTTCCGTTCATCACTGAATATCATTATCGGTTTTACTGAGCTGTTATTGGATGAAGCGCCGGGTAAAATTAACGATGAGCAGAGGCGCAGCTTGAATGATATCCTGAACAGCGGTAATCGCCTGCTGAGCATGGTGAACGGGATATTCGATCCGTCTTCACCTGATTCCAAAAAAGTATTAAATAGCTGAAGGCCAGGAAAAATAAACAAAACTTACGGGAAACGATAATGGCT
Organism: Dehalococcoidia bacterium; assembly: GCA_003141235.1. GTDB lineage: Bacteria > Chloroflexota > Dehalococcoidia > Dehalococcoidales > RBG-16-60-22 > Fen-1077. Next base: position 14,564 of record PLLL01000020.1, on the reverse strand, counting down.
ATATTAAAAAAGGTACTCGTGGTTGATGATGAACCCGCCCAGCTCCGATTGGTCGAGCAGATTTTACGCGGCAATGGGTACGGGGTCGTCTCTGCAGGCAGCGGCGAGGAGGCGATACGCCTGGTGTACGAGGGCAAGCCCGACCTTGTTATTCTCGATGTCTTAATGCCCGGTATCGACGGCTGGCAGACGTGCCGCTGTATCCGTGAAGCCAGCGATGTGCCGGTAATCATGATGACAGGTAAGCGCAATGCCGAAGCCGACGTCGTGCGCGGCCTGGAATGCGGCGCTGATGAATATCTCCCCAAGCCGGTAGGGAACAAAGAACTGCTGGCCAGAGTAAGGGCGGCGTTGCGGCGTGCCGATAAACTTTCGTCTCAGAATGGAAGAAGTAAGGTCATCTTTTCCGATGATTACCTTATGGTGGACGTCGCCGAACGGAAGGTAACGATAAAAGGGGAGAGGTTAAAGCTTACACAGCGGGAATTCCGCCTTCTGGCGCTGCTGGTGGAAAATACCGGGCATGTCATGTCCCATCAGAAAGTGCTGGAAAGCGTATGGGGTTGGGAATACATCGATGACGTGGATTACGTACGTATTTACATTTCGCATTTGCGCCAGAAGATTGAGCCCGACCCATCGCATCCGAAATATATCTTAACCCAACCAGGTGTCGGCTACTATTTTACCGGCTTGGACTAGTGAGTAGTTTCGTGAGTCAGTAAAACAGGCTCCTCAATTGTTATTGCGAGCAAATAAACGACAAACCCCTGTCTTGTTGTCATTCCGGCCCCGATGAAATCGGGGTAAAATCCAGCCGGAATCCAGTCCGTTCCATTATCTCCGGATGTATGGTTGTGAATACGCCAAACAGCGCTCTTATTCGCTTTTCTTTACGGCCTATCCCCGGAATTGCTATAATCCAGGCAGACAGGACAAACGCGAGTACCGGAGAGCGCTGTAAAAGCATGGTAACTCAGAGCGAATTTATTAGTTCAATTCCTTATTTTACCGGACTGGGTGAACCCGGTCTCGGTTCAATACGCCGCCATGTCTATGAAAAAAGGGCGGGCAGGGGTGAGCTGCTTCTGACCGAAGGTGATATGGCGGACGCTCTCTATTTCGTGGTTCAAGGCGTGGTCAAGGCCTTTAAAACTTCCGCCGATGGCAGGGAACAGATTCTGCGCATTATACGTCCCGGAGAATCTTTTAATGATGTCCCGGTATTAAACGGCGGTGTGAGTCTGGTTAGCGCCGCGGCCATGGGGCCGGTAGTCCTTTATGCAATAAAAAAAAGCGACCTTGAGAAAGTCATGCGGGAGCATACGCAGATTGCTTTTAATATCATCAATGTCCTTTCACAGCGGGTAGTGGAGCTGATATCGCTGGTGGAAGATTTGTCTTTCCGGCATGTCACCGGCCGGGTAGCTAAAATGCTGCTGGACTACGCCGGCGATAAAACCGGGGACAGGCCGCGTCTTACCCAGCAGGAAATGGCGGCGATGATCGGCACCGCACGTGAAATGGTTGGCCGGTCGCTCAAGAGCCTGGAAGGGGACGGCGCTATCAGGATGGAGCGCAGCCGGATTATTATTACCAACCAGAAAGCCCTCAGGCAAACGGCGGGTGTTGTTTGATGAGAGAAAGGTCGCAGACAGCGGAATATTTCAAGTTCATAATATGAAAGTGGGGATGGGAAAATGAAAGAGATGCCGGTAATTGACGGCGAAAAGTGTCAGCAGTGCGGCCTTTGCGTCAGCGTTTGCGCCTGCGGCGCTTTAATAATCGTGGGCGATGCCGTGAAGATATTGGAAGTGGATGAATGCCGCTGGTGTACCCTGTGTGAACTTGTCTGCCCTAATGGCGCTATTACCTGTCCTTTTGAAATTATCATTGAAGACGACCAGGCTTAAGCGCAGGCAGCCTCGCCGACGGCGCCGGAGCCGGCTATCCTTATCACCTTTCGCTTACTTTTCATAATATATTAACAATTATCCATTATTATTATGGGATAAAAGTCGCAGACTATCATTCTCCGATGAATTAGAATGGTATCGGAGTGAGCCAGAAGGAGGTGCGCGATGAGTGGAAAATTAAAAGAAAAAGTTACGGTACAGCCTCAAATAGAGCCGTGCCGTCATTTTTGGGTTATTGAAGTTGCCGATGGGCCGTTGAGCGGGGGAAGCTGTAAATACTGCGGCGCTAAAAAGGAATTTTATAATGCCTTTCCGGAGTTCAACCCGTTAAGGAAGGGGGCTAATCCCTTTAATCTGCCCAAATTGACCGAGGTAGAGGCGGAAGAAAAAGAAGAGGATAGCAAATCTCTGGTGCCGGGGTGATACGATGGATGTAAAAATCTATACTACACCTACCTGAGGGTACTGTCATCAAGCCAAGAGTTTTCTCGGCCAGCTTGGTGTGAAATATACAGAGTTTGATGTCTCCCGGGACCAGAGGGCGGCGGAAGAGATGGTAAAGGCGAGCGGACAGATGGGGGTGCCGGTAATCGTTATCGACGGGCAGGTGGTGGTCGGCTTTGATCGGGGGCGCTTACAGGCGCTGCTGGATGGCGGGAAAGTATATTTCGGATTAAAGGTGGCCGATGCCGACCGGATAGCACAGAAGCAGGGAGCGATTCCGGTATTCGGCGCGGTTATTGGGGAAGTTGCCCGTGGTTCCCTGGGGGAGAAAGCGGGGTTGAACCCCGGTGATATTATTACTGAAATCAGCAGCCGGCGTATCAGTAACGCCGCTGATGTTGAAAAGGCCATGGGAGAGCTTAAGCCCGGGAGTATCGTGACTATCCTTTTCCTGCGGGGCAGCGAAACCAGAAAGTCGGAAATCGTCATCTGAGAGCTATTTCATCCGGCGTACTGCCACCTTGTCTCCAATTTCAATTACCATAAGGTCTTCACCCAGCTCCAGCGGGCCGGTATAGGTCTTGCGCGTTGGGGGGATTATATCTTCTGCTGTGGCGGTAACAGGGATAATATGCGTGTAGACCGCCAGTCTGGGATTAATCCGGGCGAAGACTTCCCCCGCCTGTTCCGGGGTGGTATGATGTGCGATAACCGCCTCTAACGATGCGGATTTTATCCCGGAGCGCGTTCGCATCAGGTCGGCCGCGATTACTTCATGCACAATGACATCAGCTCCCTGCGCGCACTTAATGAGATGTTCTGAAAAGCGCGTATCGCCGGAAAGTACCACCGAACGCCCGGCATAGTCGATGCGGTATCCGAAGGCAGGCCGTATCGGGGCGTGATCTACCTCGATGGCGGTTACACTGACACCATTATGTTCGTAGATAACCCCTTCAGCGATATCTTCCGCCAGGACAACCACGCCTTCGGGAGGGGTTCGGTCATCATAGAGCCGTATGCGGATATCGTACTGGAAGGCCAGATTCAGATACTCCATCATATTCCTGGTCCCCCTCGGCCCCCATACGCGTAGCGGTGTTTCTGGCCGGCCCGTCAGCCACCCGGTCAGCCACAGGTCGGGTAGCCCCACTATATGATCGGAATGCAGATGCGTCAGAAAGACGGCGCGTAATTGTTTCAGGGGAATCTGGAGTTGAAAAAGACGCTGAATTACCCCGCGCCCCGCATCAAAAAGCAAAATTTCTCCCCCTGCTTCGACGAGTGTAGCTGGGCCGAATCGTTCCATAACGGGCGTGGGAACGCCGGTGCCCAGCAGCGTTACGCGGATGTCGCAATCATCTTTAGTCCGGTTTTCTTCAGTCATGGTTCACCTTTCTTGTTTTTTTAATCCGATGGTGAGGTTCTCAGTTCACGCTTATCGTTGAGCCTTCCGCTGTTTTGGTGACGTCGATGCGGGTGGGGAAGGCGTCTTTCAGGTCATCCATATGGGTAATGACCAGTATCTTGTTGAAGTCGTCCTGGATAGAGGTTATTGCCTCTTTCAGTTTCTCGATGCCGGTATTGTCCTGGGTGCCGAAGCCCTCGTCAATAATTAATGTGGGTAAAGGCGCTCCGGCGCGCCGGGCGAGCATACGCGATAAGGCGATGCGCACCGCGAAGTTAATGCGGAAGGCCTCGCCGCCGCTGAACATCTCGTAGTTACGCGTACCCAGCTCATCGGCGATAGCGATATCCAGCGTCTCCTGAATCGTGCCTTTCTTGGTTTCTTTCTGTGTCTCGAAGGTTACGTGCATGCGGTTATCGGTCATGCGCGCCAGCAGCCGGTTTGCTTCTGTCTCGATCTCCGGCAGCGCCATCTCGATGAGAAGGGCCTGTATGCCGGTCTTGCCGAAGGCTTTAGATAGCTCACGATAAACAGCCTCTTCTCTAGCCGACTGCGCTATCAGGTCTTCCTTCTCCTTTTTCTTTAGCTCAAGCTCGGCGAGGCGCTGGAGCTGCGCCTTAACGCTCCCTAATGCCTCCTGCGCCCGGCTGCGCTGTAGGGTAAGGTCTTTATACTCCGACTCGGCGGCGGCTAGCTCCTGACGCGCCTGCGGCAGGCGGATAAGCTCCGCTGAAAGGCTTTCTTTTTTCTGCGTGTCCAGTGTCAGGGAGTCGCGTTTGGTCTGCGCTTCCTGATGCGCTTTAGCCGCCGCCTCTTTTTCCTGCTCGATGAGCCTTAAAGCCTCGTCCAGGCTGTTTTTATCGCGTTCAAACGGTTCTAGCTGTTTAATCTGCCGCCGCGCCTCTTCGTGCTGCGCCGGGTCGTAGCCCAGACCGGCCAGTTCTGTCTCGATAGCGTTTAAGGCCTGCTGCTCAGGGAGGGCGAAATCCCGGCGCGCCAGACGCTGCTCGATATCGTTCAGCGCGCTTTGATGTTCGGCGAGCTTGAGACTTTCATCTTCGATTTCCTTGATTTTACTTTTAACGAGCGCCTCCTGGCTCTGGAGGCGGGTCTTTTCCTGGTTCAGCGCTGTTTCAAGCTCGATTTTTTCTTTCATCAGCGCTTCGTATTCCGCCCGCTTATGCGCCAGGTTGTCCCGGTTGACAATTAAGGCGTCCGCTTTTGCCTGTTTTTCTCCGGTGTATTTTTTTAAAATAAGCTCCAGCCCTTCACGCGTGAGTTCGCTATTGCAGAGCGGGCATCTGGCATCTGTGTGGGCAGCGATATGCGACGCAATCAGGTCCAGTTTTTCTTTGACCTCGCCGATTTCTTTTTCCAGCCGTACCCGCTCATTTTCCAGGTAGCCGACCTGCTTTTGCGCATCCTGGACGGTCTGCTCTTTTTGCCGCAGAGTTGTCTCTGTTTCTGATAGCTTTTGCCGCCGCGTCTGTGCCTGGCCGAGCTGTTCTTTGAAATCAGGCAGGGTTTTGACCTTGCCTTCAAGTCTGACGATTTCCCGCTGCGCTACCGTGTGTTCGGTGGTCAGCGCGTTACGGGATTTATCTATTCTGGATTCAAGTTGTGCCTTCTGTTGGCTTAACCTGCCGGATTTTTGAGATTTATCGAAGAACTCATCGTTCACTTTTTTTAAACGGAGAAACTGTGCGTAGCCTGTTTCAATAGCCTCACGCCGAACGATGACCTCTTCGTACTTTTTTATTCGGGAAAGATGCTGACCGGCCTGCTCTTCCCGGCGCTGTAGGTCCCGCGCGCTATTGGTAAGACGTATTTCAAGCTCTTCGAGCTGTACCTTTTTGCTTTCGAGTGACTCTTTTTGTTTACGCAGCTCTTTTAGCGCGGCGTCTTTGGCCTGCACCAGGGTATCGATGCCGGTAAGCGCGGTTTGCGACTGTGCCAGTTCGGTTTCTAATTCAGGCTTCCGGGCCAGTTCGCCTATAATCTCTTTAATGGAGTTTTCCGTCAATGCGATATCGGATTCATACTGTTTGGCGAGCGATTTCGCCTGTTCCTCAAGCTCATCATAGCGGGCCAGGCCGAGGATATTGCCCAGCACCTCTTTGCGTTTGGCGGGGTCCTGGCGCGTAAACTCATCGGCGTGTCCCTGGCGCAGGAAGGCGCTGTTGATAAAGGTGTCGTAGTCCATGTGCAGGGTCTCGATAATCTTCTCCTGCGTCTGGTCGATAATGTTGCCGGTAATAGGGCGGAAACCTTCGGCGGCGCTAATCTGGAACTCCAACGAAGATTGCCCGGCACCGGTGCGCTTTTTAGGCCGGGAACGCTTACGGATGATGCGGTAAAGCTGCGGCCCTACGGAAAAATCGAATTCCACTTCCATTTCAGGCTGGTTGGCGTAAATGAGGTCGTCCACGCTTTTGGCGCGCGCTTTGCCCCACAGCGCCCAGGTCATGGCGTCGATGATGGCCGATTTACCGGCGCCGTTTTCACCGGAAAGGCAGGCGAGGTGGATACCGGTAAAGTCCAGCGGCGGGACGTTATCGCGGTAGCACATGAAATTGCGCATTTTCAGCTTGACGGGTATCATCTCGACCCCATTTTAGCATAACTGGCGGGGCGGCTCACGTGTAAAGAACAACATAAGACAAAAACTTCTGTAAAAGGAAACGAATCCGTAGCTGATTAGCTATGAATTGTTTTTAGCGTTATGGTAAGCGTATACACGGAATAGTGTAACACCGGACCCCCGATATTTAATCGCTCTAAAAAAAGAAAGGGGGCGGACTGATATTTTTGCCGGAGTAAGCATAAGATACAGCGTAGCCGGTTGGAGCTGTTGCGGTTACCGCATATTTGCCGCCTAGAATATTGCCAAAATACCAGGAGCCATTACTGCTGTCTGTATCAAATGTTGGTCCGGTTATGATTATTTGCTGTCCGATATTCGCGGTTAAAACAGCTCCGTTTGTGTCAACATTTTTCCCCTCAATTGTAACATGGTAGCCGGGCACACAGCATTGATGAGCGTCGGAGCTTGAGCAATAAGGTGATCCATATTTTGCTTCATCTGCAACATAATTTCCAAGACTGCTGCAGGCTACACTACTAGCCGTACATTGTCCTGCTCCCAATGCCGATTTACATTCAGTTGAAGGGACACAGCATTGAGGAGTATTAGCATCAGGACAATAAGATGTACCATATCCTCCCTGATCATAATTTCCGAGAGTGCTGCAGGCGACATTACCGGCCGTACATGTTCCCACTCCCAATGCCGACTTGCACGCAGCTACGGGAACACAGCATTGGGGATTGCCGGCATCTGCGCAAAAAGATGTACCGGATCCTCCATACTCATAAGACCCAAAACTGCTGCAATTTGTATCTGCAGTCGTACATCGTCCTGCTCCCAAGCTTGAAGCGCACACGGGAACAATACATGCTGCGCGGGGAGGAGTGCATGATGCAGGAGCGGTGCAAGCATTTACGGGGAGAGGAACCCACGCTGTTCCATCAGCATTGCATTGTTCTTCAAACGAAACACACCCGTTGGCGGAGGCGGTGGGTAGGTAACACGTGAAGCTTACGCCAAAAGAGCAATTTAGCGTTGATATGAGCAGCGGGTCTGAGCAGGCGTAAACTCCGCATTGCGGATAAGAGACGCTGCAGGAGTTGTTGCTGCAGGGAGGATTATTGCGCGGAGCGCTACATAAGGCAGTTGGTTTGTTCAAAAGGTTTTTGCAGCATTGCGCCGGTGTCATATTTGCTTTTGATATCAGTGGAATAATAGGATAGGTGCTACAATCCGAGTTCAAATATGCAGGCGTATTGCAGAAATCAGAGGAGGTAGTTGTGTTAGGAAAAGTAGAGCTACAATAACTATCGCAGTCATAAGTCTTATTACCATTGCTGTCTGTTTGGGATGAACACAGGTTTGCTGCCGTAGCGGATTTGGGAAGCAAAAACAGAACAGACAGAGCAAGGAGGACAAGACAAATCCCAAGCCGAAATCTTGACATAACTCTAATATATGATTTACCTGGTCTTGCTGTCAAGGCTGATTTAATGATGGGGGAAGTACGGCAACTTTTTGGTTACCGTCATTGCCAGTTAGGGTCTTAAATTCAAAGCCGGAAGGAACCACGCCGCCGGAAGCAATATTAAGATTAGATACTTTATCTGCTAATGTTACAAGCATGAAATATATTTGGGCGTCTTTTTGATTGGTTTTAAAAATAGAAGTTCCGATTGGAAGGGGTTTGCCTTTTGCGTCAGAGAACAAACTACTTCCTATGAAATATCCCCCATATCCACTGTCGGCGCCAGTAAAGGGGGCATTATCTAATGTGGGTAGGTAAGCTATATCTCTTGGGTTGGTAGAATAACAGAACAGCTCGTAAGGAGTCTGGTCCGGTCCCATAAACTTTATTACAATTCCGTCCGAATCAAGTCTGCTTGGATCTGCACCGTCTTGAAAGTCATGAAATTTAAAGACTTCCGCCCCTTCGACTGGAATTATAATCTGTGTTCCTATTTCAGGAATCTTTAAGGTTTTACCTCTTTCCATAACTCCTCCCTCGTTGGTTATCCAATTTACCCCCTGCGACCTATATGTTGATACTTCAATATCTTGTTGACCCGTTACCTTTGCGAGAAAAAGCGTGGAAACATCAGGGAATTGACCTTTGATTACGGGCTTAATACTATCTTTCATTAAATCTGGCAATTGATCTTCAGACACAAAGATTGTATTTGTCCCAACCTTAACTGTTTGCTGATCCGCATTATTATCATAAGTTGAGGGAACAATTTCAGTCAAAAACGATCGGCCGATGTTATAAGGATGTTCAGCGTCAACTTTCAGCGTTTGTGCGTTTATGGGTTCATTGTTTTTTGCCAAATCATATACCATTCCGCCTCCTTCAAAAGCCAGAATTCCTGCTCCAGTTACACCAAGGATAGTGTTTCTAAGACCCTTGGACATTCCCTTTTTTCCTTTCCCCCCTATATCCCAGGGGAAGGGGGCTGCGCAAAATCTTTCTCTCATCTCTCTTTACGAAAGAGAGACGATATCATTGTTCTTTGCCAGGTCGTTTGTCCCCCTTGTCAAAGGGGGATAGAAGGAGGATTTTGACCTGTCATTGCGAGGAGTCCCGACTTGTCGGGGCGCGCAATGACATTTTCTCTATTTATTTCTTTTTCTCGTCTTTTGTGTACAATCCGTTATCAACTACCGTAAAGTGGAAAATAGGCCTGTCGACGCGCTTTAGAGTAAACGGGCAGTGCATCATCTTCGGCGGGATGTAAAGCATCGCGCTTTTATTGATGATGTGTTTTTCATCTCCTAGCTGGAACTCTATTTCCGCGCCCAGGTCATGAGGATGCTCCGGGTCGTTGCCGAAGAAACCGATAATCTCGGCGTTGTCATGGCAGTGCGGTACATTTTCCAGCGCGGGGGAGGGCTTAACGAACCACGAGGTGTTCATATGAAAAGCCCCCGGCACCACGTCCTCATCCATCCACAGGATACGCCGGGCGTATTTAGAGTATTCTTTGGCGATAATCCTTTTTTGTTCCGGTTCTTTAAGCTCGGTGACAATATATTTGCTGTGTTTGGCAGCCTGCTGCTTCAGGTTTTCTGTATGCAGGATTTCATATTTGGGGCCGGTGACGGTAGTGAAGTGGAAAACAGGCCTGTCCACGCGGCGGAGAATAAGCGGGCAGTGCTTCATATTCGGCGGGACGAAAATCATGCAGGATTTTGTCAGGATAAACTTTTCATCTTCCAGCCAGAACTCTATTTCCGCGCCTAAATCGTAAGGGTTCTTCGGGTCGCTGCTGAAAAACCCGATGATTTCCGGTACGTCATGGTTGTGCCCGTTGCCCATCGATGCCGCAGGCGGTCTCAAATACCAGGATACATTCATCTGGAAAGCCCCCGGTATTACTTTATCGTCCATCCATAAAACACGGGTGGCGAACTGCGCATATTTGGCTTTGGATTCCGCGCTCATCTGGGTTATTAAGTCGGTAACGATGTATTTGCCGTATTTAGATTTAGCCATCTGCGGTTATCTCCTGCTGTTTTATTTCAAGTTTTTTATTTTTTAGCTGCCGGCGGTTTCATGCCCTTTACTTCGTATTTGCCGGCGGTGACAGTGGTGAAGTGGAAGATAGGCCGGTCCACGCGCCGGAGGATAAGCGGGCAGTGTATCATGTTCTTCGGGACGAAAATCATACAGCTCTTGGTGAGCATGAACTTTTCGTCTTCCAGCCAGAACTCGATTTCCGCGCCCAAATCGTTAGGATGCTCGGGGTCGGAACTGAAAAAGCCGATGATTTCCGGCACGTCATGGTAATGCGCGCCCGGCCCGGTCGGATTAGCATGTAAATACCAGGAGCAGTTCATCTGGAAAGCCCCCGGCAATACGGCATCATCCAACCAGAGGATGCGCCTGCCGGTTTTGGCGTACCTGGCCACGGCTTCCGGGTCGGTATGCCGTTTATCTAACTCGGTGATGATGTACTTTGCGTGTTTCGATGCAGCCATGATAATTAATCTCCTTTATTTTTTATTTATTTTGACGCAACTTTAGCTTTGAATTGTTCCTGTTTATAAACGCCGCCGGTCACGACGCTGAAGTGAAAAACAGGGCGGTCAACGCGGTGGAGAATCAGCGGGCAGTGACTCATATTCGGCGGGACGAAAATCATGGCGCTTTTGGTAATCATGAATTTTTCGTCTTCCAGCCAGAACTCGATTTCCGCGCCCAAATCGTAGGGCTTATCCGGGTCGCTGCTGAAAAACCCGATGATTTCGGCCTCTTTATGTTGATGGGAACCTGCGCCCAGATGGCTGGAATTCGGCTTGAGGTACCAGGAGCAGTTCATCTGGAACGCACCCGGCACGACGTTGTCATCCATCCAGAGTATCCGTTTAGCGAATGTTTTGTACCTGGCGACAAACTCCGCATTGAAATCCGGCGCTTTACATTCCGTAACGATGTATTTGGCGTGCTTTGATGTAGCCATAATGATAAAACTCCTTAACTATTGTTTTGATGGTATTGTAGCACCTTTACACTTGTAGTTAAAACTAATGCGGTTGACGTTTGGTCGCCTCTCCCCGTACAATTAAAGCGTATGTTTGAAGTTCTCAGTGAAAAGCTGAACGCCGTCTTCCGCCGGCTGGGTAATCGCGGCAAGCTCAATGAAAAAGATATCGACGAAGCCCTGCGCGAGGTGCGGCTGGCGCTTTTGGAGGCGGATGTTAACTTCAAAGTCGTAAAAGACTTTACCACCCGCGTTAAAGAGCGCGCCATCGGCAAAGAGGTCATGGAAAGCCTGACCCCCGGCCAGCATATCATCAAAATCGTCAACGAAGAGCTCGTTAAAACCCTCGGCGACGGGCAGGACAGTAAACTCGCTGTAGCCTCCCAGCCTCCCACGGTCATTTTAATGGTGGGGTTACAGGGCAGCGGCAAAACGACTACTGCCGCCAAGCTGGCGTTACTTTTAAAGCATGGCGGGCATAAGCCCCTGCTGGTAGCCGCGGACAACCGCCGTCCGGCCGCCATCGAGCAGCTGGTTACTTTAGGCAAACAGCTTGATGTGCCGGTGTTTAACGAAGACCCGAAAACCTCCAGTAAAGACATCAGCGTCCACGGCCTGGCCCAGGCCAAAAAGATAGCGGCTACCCATGTCATCGTGGATACGGCGGGACGGCTCCACATCGATGAGGATTTGATGGCGGAGCTGGAGCAGGTGAAAAAGGCCATTAAACCCGACGAGGTGCTGCTGGTGGTGGACGCCATGACCGGCCAGGACGCTGTGCGCGTGGCCGAAGAATTCCGCGCCCGGGTAAACGTGACGGGGCTTATTTTAACCAAGATGGACGGCGATGCCAGGGGTGGCGCGGCGCTCTCCATCCGGTGGGTCAGCGGCGTGCCGATTAAGTTCCTCGGCATCGGCGAAAAAGTGGATGCACTCGAACCGTTCTATCCCGATAGACTGGCCTCGCGTATATTGGGCATGGGCGATATGCTGACATTGATCGAAAAGGCGGAGCAGTCTTTCGACGAAAAGAAGGCGCTGGAGCTCCAGAAGAAAATAAAGACCTCCGGTTTCAATATGGAAGACCTGCTGGAGCAGCTGAAAGCGCTCAAGAAGATTGGGCCGATTGCACAACTGGCGGAAATGATACCCGGTATGGGCAAACTGGCCAGTAAATTGCCCGACGGCGCCCAGGAAGAGCAGCTTAAAAAAGTCGAGGCGATTATCCAATCCATGACGCCCAAGGAAAGACAAAACCCTGCAATGATAGGGGGAAGCCGGAAGAAGCGTATCGCCCGGGGCAGCGGCACCGGCACACATGATGTCAATCAGCTTTTAAACCAGTTTACACAGATGCAGAAACTTATGAAGATGGGGGCGGGGGGCAAGCTTCCCAAGAACATGATGGGGATGTTTAAATAGATTATTGATTTATTATTTTTTTGCTTCATATCCTTACCACATTTTAGCACTTTCAACCGCACTTGCTTCATACGCACGCAACAATTAATATACGAATTATTAAATATTTTCTTCTAATATATCTTGACAATATAATATTATAATAATATAATGCATAATATAAGTAACTAAGGGGGCTAAGATGGACGAAAATCAGAAACACAAATTAGAACGGTATCTCAAGAATGCAACTCGTTTCCTTTGGGGTTTAGGTCCAGGCAACCAGAAAGAAAATTACAGATGGTTAAGGCAGAGAGGGTTTGAATTCAATGATGGTACGTATGACCACGTTACAAATCAATTACTAGAGAACTACGGAATAGAGCAAATAATCAAACGCATAGTTATTCCAAGAGTAAAAGATGAACTGTACACTCATAAAGCATTAGATTTCCTCAGAGAGAGTTGGCGAGCTGGTTCAAAACCCGACATGTCTTTTTTAAATCATTTTAGTATTCAACCACCAACTCCGTTTCTCGAAATAAATACGCAGTTTAATTTTGTGGAGCGATGGGGAGACCTTGCTGGTGTCTGGTTTGAGGAAATTGAGCCATTTATTCAGTAAAACTCTTTGTGGAAATATTATGGAATTAAGTAAAACCCTCATAAAAAAGCTAAATAAATATTCGTGGACTTGCGGAAAATGCCGTTACATTAATAAGGGTATTAGGTCACAAGATGGGAATCCGCAGTTTGTCGTGGGAACATGTGCAAATTGCGGAGAAATAATAATATTGTCCCTTGGGGAAGTTTTTAAACGACAATAAGCGGAGTGTCAAGTGACCTGCAACAAAAAAATAACCAATCCCTAATAAAACCCTAACTGTGACTCTTTATCATAATAATATATGAGACGCACAATATACACATAATATTTAGTTTGTCATTGTGGAAAAATGATAAAATACTAAATTGACATTCTTCATTAGGATATGCTATCTTAAGTTAATATCAACAAAAAAGGGGAGATATTAACCATGGATAGTGAATATCAACGAGATTACGTCGTTAGACACAAAAAGATTCGCGATAGACTTGAAAGCGAAATGAAGAACTGTGATTGTGGTTGTATTTCAGTTCCCGCGATGGCAGTTGCTCTCAAAATGGATGAAAGAACCGTCCGATCTCACCTTAAAATTATGGAGATGGACAAAGTTGGAGCTTTTCTTGATCCGGATGGAAAAGCTTTCTGTACAAAAAATGGAATCATCAACATTGCCAAGGATATGGGACTTGAGGTGAAAGACCATGATCAAGTTTAGCCGCAGACTTAGTTGCGGTGAAAAAGCCACCATAAAATGTCTTTGGGAGTGTACCTCAGTGCCGCTTTCGCCATCACCCCCTTTTTTAGCACCTTCTGTAGATATCAAGTGCATGGCTACTTGCATCCCCAAGAAATATAGGAATTGCTTAAGTGAAGTCGCAAAAGCGATTGCCTCTTAGGACTTCGATTCTGAAGTTGTGAAAGTGAGAGGTACTTAAGCAAATAGATTTTGCACCTGTATTTTCACTTAATGGAAAACGCAAAAGGTATCAAATAATCGTACTCATCAGTTGACAGACATCCCGATGAAAGTCGGAATCCAGCGGTAGTGGAAAAGGGGATTCCCTGGCTAATCCCAAGAATTACGTTATATTATTCCAGGTAGTCCTTCAGCTTGCGGCTGCGGCTGGGATGGCGTAACTTTCTCAGCGCCTTGGCCTCAATCTGGCGGATGCGCTCACGGGTTACGTTGAACTCCACGCCCACCTCTTCCAGCGTGCGGCTCCGCCCGTCTTCCAGTCCGAAGCGCAACTGTAAAACGCGCTGCTCGCGGGGGGTTAAGGTGCCGAGCACATCCTCGATTTGCTCCTTTAAAAGCTGCTTGGAGGCGATATCTACCGGCGGCATGGCGTTCCGGTCCTCGATAGAGTTGCCGAGCGGACTATCCTCTTCCTCTCCGATAGGCGATTCCAGAGAAATGGGCAGCTGCGACACTTTCACAATTTCCCGGACTTTATCGGAGGACACTTCCATTTCCTTGGCGATTTCGCGCGAGGTTGGCTCACGGCCGTACTCCTGTGCCAGGCGGCGGCTGATACGGAGCAGCCGGTTGATGGTCTCCACCATATGCACGGGTATGCGGATGGTGCGGGCCTGGTCGGCGATGGCGCGGGTCAGCGCCTGCCTTATCCACCACGTCGCGTATGTGCTGAATTTATAGCCCTTGCGGTAATCGAACTTTTCCACCGCTCTCATCAGGCCGATGTTGCCCTCCTGGATGAGG
>PLLL01000081.1 GCA_003141235.1 Dehalococcoidia bacterium | reverse complement strand
GCAGTTGGTATCCACGACGGCGACCACCGGTATGCCCATACGCTTGGCTTCGGCCAGCGCGATACGCTCTTTAGTGGGGTCGATAATAAACAGTGTGCCGGGTAGGCGAGTCATTTCCTTAAAACCGCCCATCTGCTTGTTCAGTTTTTCAATCTTCTCATTGAGTTTCTGGATTTCTTTCTTGGTTAAACGGCCGAACTCACCTCTGGCTGACTGGTCTTCCATACGTACTAGCGCGTCNNAAGTTGGTCAGCATTCCGCCCAGCCAGCGCAAGTTGACATAATACATGCCGCAGCGCGTAGCCTCTTCCCTGATGGATTCCTGTGCCTGTTTTTTAGTACCGACGAACAAGACAGAGTCACCGCTGGCGACTACCTCACGGATGAAAGCGCAGGCTTTATCCAGCATGACGACGGTTTTTTCCAGGTCGATAATGTGGATGCCGTTACGCTTGGTGAAGATATAGTTCTTCATCCGCGGGTGCCAGCGACCCGTCTGGTGGCCGAAGTGCGCTCCGGCCTCGAGCAGTTGTTTGATGGTTGCAGTGTCTGGCAATTTATTCAACCTCCCATAGTAAAATAATCATAAGAATCAGGAGATTCATTATTAGAATCAGTATATCATAAATAACATAATATCGGCAATAGCCTCATGTTAAAGGGGATTATTCATAAAGCAGAATTCTGGGCAAGTTTAGCCCATTTTCATACCAAAAGCAAGGATATATGAGCCCGTATATCGTATTCATCTTGCGAGAGGTTGCCTTTTTTGTTATGATTATATAGGTGCAAAACGCTGTGCGGTAAAGGTAGAGACGGCTTTTTGCCAAAATATTTCAATCAGTAATTTCCCTCAATATAGATATAAGAAATCAATTGTGGAATAAAGGAGATATTCTATGGCACAAACAAAAAAAGCTTGCATTGTCGGAGGGGGAACAAGCGTATTTGGGGTGAGAGCAGCATCTATTTTTGATATGCTGCAGGAAGCTGCTAATGCGATGTCCAAGGACATCCCGGGACTAAAGCCAAAGGATATTGATGGCCTGATTTTTGCATCCACTACGGCAGGGAGAAACTCTAACTCTTTAAATACGGCGCCTATCGTAGCCCATAGATTAGGAATTAAACCCACCTCCATTTGTGTCAGAGTTGATACCCTTTGCTCGGGATCCAATACTGCTATTATTTTGGCCACCGGACTCGTAGAGAGCGGAATATCCGAGGTGGTCTTGGTCACAGGGACTGAGAAACTGAACTTGCCCCAGCGTTGGGAGAGTACCTTTATGAACCTCTATACCAACGATCATGATTGGGATTCAGCCATGGGACTGGCCGTACCGCCTCCTTTCTTTGGGATGATAGCTCAGGCCCACATGAAAAAGTACGGGACTACCAAAGAGCAGATGGGGGCTGTGGCTGTCGCTAACTATGCCTACGGGTTCAATAACCCCATGGCGCAGTTCTCCGGAAAAACCCTTTCTCTTGGTGACTACATGGCCGCTCGTACAGTCTGCGATCCTTTCGGCCTGAATGATTGCTGCCCTGTAACCGATGGTGCGTCAGCCGTGATCATTGCCTCCGAAGAAAGGGCCAAAGCCATGACCAAAAGGCCGTTGATCTATATTCGCGGCACAGGACAAACTGCCTCTCATGGTATGTCCGCCGGTTGGCCCGGTGAGACTCTCGCGGATTGGCCTCATCTTAAAAAGGCCGGCGAAATCGCCTACAAAGCCGCCCAGCTCACTCCTAAAGATATCGATGTGGCTCAGACCCATGACTGCTTCACCATCTCCGAGATCATCGAGGTCGAAGAGTTAGGTTTCTGCAAGAAGGGTGAAGGCGGGGCTTTTGTCGCCTCTGGACAGATCAAAGTAGATGGCCAGACTCCTACCAATACCGATGGTGGTCTGCTGACAGTAGGCCATCCTTATGGAGCTACCGGCGCCCGTCAGGCCATTGAAATCTGTAAGCAGCTTCAGGGACGGGCTCTCCACCAGGTAAAAGATGCCAAGTTCGGCCTGACACACAATTTAAGCGGTGTCTGCGCCCAGCATACCGTGGTTATTTACGGCACTGAGCCGGTCAAATAATGGACAACTTTAATAAATCGATAGCTGAATAAAACGGTAATTTTAGGAGAATAAAATGGCAGAATTAAAAACAACACAGATTGTTGGCAACCCCCATCTGGAAGGTAAATATATTGCGGAAATGGATATGTGGCCTCTGGAGGACCCGGCATTAAACCGGCTTTACCCGTTTTATGATAATATGAAGCAGAGCCGCTGGACTACCACCAAATGCAAGAAATGCGGTTATATTTCTTATCCGCCCGGCGTAGCCTGTCCCAACTGCTGGTCGGACGAACTGGAATGGATAGATCTGCCCAGGACCGCTAAAGTGGTCGGCATGACCGAAACCTTGGCCGGCGCTCCGACCGGTTTCGATTCTCCGTTGATCATAGCCTGGCTGGGCTTCGACAAAGCCCATCCCCTGAAGCACCTTCTGGTCCGTATCATCAATTGCCAGGCCGGACAGTTAAAAATCGGGGATGAGGTTAAATTCGTCACCTTCGAGGTACCCGCTCATCCGATGGATGTCAAGAAAGAAAGCAAGACCTGCGAACGCGTTTACTACGCTTTCGAACCGATTAAAAAATAAAAATCATTCCCTCTCCCCTTGTGGGAGAGGGTTAGGGTGAGGGGTAGTTCCGATCATAACGACATCTGTTTATAAGATAAGAAACTAAGGAAAGGGGCTGTCAGACATGAAAGAAATAAAGAATGTCACGGTGCTTGGCGCAGGCGCGATGGGCGCCCAGATTGCGGCGCTGGCCGCCGAAGCCGGCTATAACGTCAAGGTCAGGGATATCGAAGAAAGATTCCTTGAACGAGGCCGCCAGATGATTACCGAGATTTACGACAAGCGCATCAAGAGAGGCAACTTTACTGAAGATAAGAAAAAAGCCGTCTTCAGCCATATGAAATTCCTCGTCGATGTAAAAGAAGCGGTCAAAGACGCTGATATCATCATCGAGGCCGTGCCGGAAATAATGGACCTGAAAAAGAGCGTCCTCAAGGAAACTACAGCCGTCTGCCCGGATGATTGCGTTTTTGCTACGAACACTTCATCGCTTAGCATCGCCGAGATGTCTAAAGCCGGCAAACACCCGGAATTGGTCGTCGGCACGCATTATTTCAATCCGCCCAGCCGCATGTCCCTGCTGGAAATCGTCCACGGCGAAAAGACCAGCAAAGAAGCTATCAAAATCGCCGAAAAAGTCGCCGTCGCCATGGGACGGGATGTCGTTCACGTTAAAGACGTGCCGGGCTTTGTCGCTAACAGGATATTCTGCAATATGTGCAACGAGGCTGATTGGGCTTTAGCCCAGGGCGAAGGCAAGAGCGCCCTGGAAATTGACTCCGCAATTAAATACAAACTTGGTATGCCTATGGGTATGCTCGAGCTTCAGGATACGCTCGGCGGCGGTTCGGTAGATACACAGTTTCATGTCATGGAATACTTCGGCGAGATGATGGGCAAGAGCTATGGCCCCGCCCCGATTCTAGCTAAGTTGTTTAAAGAAAAGAACTGGGGCAAGAAAACCGGCAAAGGCTATTATGACTGGTCCGGCGGAAAAACCAACGAACTTCCCATGAACGCCGGCGTCGGTTTTGACCCCATCCGTGTATTGGCTACGGCTGTCAACGAAGCCGCCAAACTTCTTGAAATGGAAGCCACCACCCGAGAAGAAGTAGATACGGCGGTGATGCTCGGCCTGAACTATCCACGCGGTATTTTCAGGATGGCCGATAGCTATGGAATTGATGTAATCGTTAATGAGCTTAACCGGCTCTATGATAAATATAATAAAGAAGACCGCTATAAGGCTTCATCCGTATTAACCAAGCTTGTCAAACAGGGTAAACTGGGCCGGAAAACCGGCGAAGGTTTTTACTCCTATGGCATTGGCGAATACGAGAGTATAAAAATTGATATCAATGCTAAGACAAAAGTAGCCCACCTTATTTTAAACCGCCCCAACCGCGCCAACGCTTTCAACGCTGACATGATGTCCGAATTGAATAAAGCGCTGGGCGAGTTGGAAAAGAACTCCGCTGCCCAGTGCGTTGTCATTACCGGCGCCGGGGCTAATTTCTGCGGCGGCGCTGATGTCTCGGCGTTTGCTACCGGGCAGGTAGAAGATGCCTTTAACTTCAGCGAAGCTCCCCATGATGTCTTTACCCGCATTGAAACTTATCCCAAGCCGGTCATCGCCGCTATCAACGGCGCTGCTATGGGCGGTGGTCTGGAACTGGCTTTAGCCTGCGATATCAGGGTAATGAACACTAAAGCAATGGTACGCCTCCCTGAAATAACGCTGGGGCTTCTCCCCGGAGCCGGCGGCACACAGCGCCTCGGACGCTTAATCGGCTGGGCGCGCGCTAGAGAGATGATTCTCCTCGCCGACCCGGTTATGGCTGATAAAGCGTACAATTGGGGTCTGGTGAACTTCATCGCCGAGCCGGATAAATTCAACGTTGTGGTGGACGAATTGGCCGCTAAACTGGCCAACGGCGCGCCGGTAGCGCAAAAACTGGCTAAAGGGCTGCTGTATTACGGTGCCCAGGCTGACCAGCGGACGGCGCTTTATCTGGAAGCGGCCGTTTCCGGAGACATCGCCATGACCAAAGACCTGAATGAAGGTCTAACGTCAATGAACTACCGCCGGTCGCCGAAATTTACCGGCAAGTAATTAGGGCCTTTCCTCTTTCCCTCTCCCCTTGTGGGAGAGGATTAAGGTGAGGGGGACAAGAATATCGTCATTGCGAGCCATCCCACAGGATATAACCCTTCCTTATACCCCTCTCCCTGGATGGGAGAGGGTGATATCCCAAGTGGTAATCTCTATCATCAAATTCGTAATGACGAATATATGCAGAGGTAAAAATGGACTTTAAATTTACCCCGGAAGAAGAAGCTTTCCGCAAGGAAGTCTCGGATTTCCTGGATAAAGAAGGACCACAGGAATGGCAGAAAAGGAAGGTCAGCTTCTTTGATATGTCCGGCCAGGAAAACTGGATTGCCATCCATCGGGATATGGCGCAGAAACTGGGCGCCCGGGGCTGGCTATCCTTACATTGGCCCAGGGAATACGGCGGTCAGGGATTATCTCCCTTTTATCGCCTGATTCTCCGGGAAGAGCTGGCTAAACATCACTGCCCGGGCTATCATTCGCTATCGGTGGACTTCGTCGCTCCGGCTATCTTGCTTAAAGGTTCGGATGCACTGAAAAAACGCTATCTGCCGGGGATTGCCTCGGGCAAGGTCATGTGGTGTGAGGGTCTAAGCGAACCCGGTCACGGTTCCGACCTGGCATCCCTGGAGACCTTTGCCGGAGAGGAAGACGATTGTTTCGTGGCGAATGGGCAGAAGATCTGGACCACCTATGCTCACTTTGCGGATTGGATATTCCTCTTGGCCCGGACTGACCGGCAGGCCCAGCCCAATTACCGCGGTCTCACCTTTTTCCTGGTCGATATGCGCACCCCGGGTATTACGGTAAACCCGATTATTAACATGGCCGGTCATCATGATTTCAACGAAGTGTTTTTCGATGATGTCCGCATTCCGAAAGAAAATATCGTGGATGGTGTTAATAGAGGCTGGTATGTGGCCATGGCTTTACTGGACTACGAACGCACTTCAGACCTGGGTTATGCCATTGCCGGAACGCTGCTCAATGATATCGTGGAGTATGCCCGAGAACTGGATATCCTGGATGCCGAAAATAAAAGACGGATGGCAGAATTAGTTGCTGAATGTGAAGTCGCCCGTCTCACCCATTATCATGTAACCTGGATGCAGTCTCAGGGAAAAGTTCTAAACTATGAAGCCGCCATGTGTAAATTGCTCGGCTTTGAATCTATTCAACATGTGGCTGAATTCGGGATGCAGGTCTTTAAACATTATGGACTCCTGTCCGATACCTCTTCTTTGGCGCCTTTATACGGACGCATATCTTCCTGCTATTTGCGTTCGTTTGGTCACAGCATGGAAGCCGGCACTTCGGAGATCGATCGCGATGTGATTGCCCAGCGCGGTTTAGGTCTACCCAGGTTGAGATAGAACACCCTTCCGCTTTACCTCTCTCCTTGAGGGAGAGGAATAAAAAGGTGAGGGGTAAACTAGGATTATAAATTGGTTTTTAATTGGCCATAGTAGAGGGAAATATGGATTTTGGTCTTAACGAACAACAGGAAATGATGCAGACTATGGCCAGGGATTTCTTGGCCGGAGAATATACCGATAAAGTCCTGAAAGCTATGGTCAAAGATGAAAAGGGCTACACGCCGGAGCTCTGGAAAAAGCTGGCGTCAATGAACCTGACCGGCCTCGCTATACCGGAGGCATATGGGGGCGTGGGTGATTTCCTCGATTTAACCGTGGTGCTGGAAGAAATGGGACGCGCCTGCTTTATCAGCCCGTTCTTTGCCACTGTAGTATTAGGTGCTACGTCTATCGTTGAAGCTGGAAGCGAAGCGCAAAAGAAAGAATACCTGCCCCGCATTGCCGAAGGTAAAATCATCGTCACGCTGGCTTTAACCGAACAATCCGGCAAATACACCGCGGATTCAATAAAAATGAAAGCTGCCAGGCAGGGAAGTGATTACATTATCAACGGCGCCAAGCTTTTCGTCCCCGACGCCCAGAGTGCTGATTACCTGATTTGTGTTGCCCGGACAAGTGAAAGCAAAAATTCCCAGGATGGTATAACATTATTCATTGTTGACATAAAGACAGCAGGAATAACCGTTAAACCTTTGAATACCATCTCAGGGGACAAGCAGGCGGAAATAACTTTTGCAAATGTAAAAATTGCCGCAAGCAATGTCCTTGGCGTGGTAGACAAGGGTTGGCCTCATGTCGAGAAGATAATCCAGAAAGCCGCTGTAGCCCGCTGCGCCGAGATGGTCGGTCTCGCTCAAAAGGCCCTGGATATTTCGCTGGAGTACGCCAAAGAGAGGATAGCCTTCGGGCATCCTATTGGGGCTTTCCAGAGCATCCAGCACCGCTGCGCCGATATGCTCATAGATTTAGATAGCTCGCGGTTCGCCACCTATCAGGCGGCGTGGAGAATCAATGAAAACTTGCCCGCGGCCCGTGAAGCGGCCATCGCTAAAGCGTGGGTCGGCCAGGCCTGCCGGCGCATTATGGCCTCCGCTCACCAGGTCCACGGCGCTATCGGCTTTACCGAAGACCATATCCTGCACTATTACACCAAGAAAGCCCGAGCTAACGAGTTCAGCTTTGGCGATGTGAACTATAACCTTGAAAAATTGGTTGTTTAAAACAAAATTAGTTAAATAAAAAATAGAAGCCCCGGGAAACCGGGGCTTTTTATTTATAGTAGTCTTTGGTACAATGACACATGACTGCATCAAACCTCTCAAAAAGGAGTGCTAAAACGATGTTACCAGCCGAATCGATTAAACTTGAAATCAATACTCCGATTAAAATGAGGGACGGCACGGTGCTTTACGCCGATGTTTGGCGGCCTGATAAACCCGGTAAAGTTCCGGCCATCCTGACCCGCACCCCGTACAACAAAAATCTTCAGTTCCCCACGAGAGCCGGGTACATGAACCCTCAGAGAATCGCGCGCGCCGGTTACGCTGTCGTTATTCAGGACGTGCGCGGCACCGGCGACTCAGAAGGCAAAGCTTTTTTCTGGAAACAGGAAATCGAGGACGGCTACGACTCTGTGGAAGGTGTGGCCGCCCTGCCCTGGTGCGACGGTAATGTGGGCATGTACGGGTTTTCCTATTTTGGCTATACTCAGCTGGCCGCCGCTGTGGCCCATCCGCCCCATCTGAAAGCAATTTGTCCGGGCATGACCCTTTATATTCCGCGTTCGTTCCCGTACTCGCTCAAAGGCGATGCTTTCAAACTGCAGGCTCATTTGAGCTGGAGCTTGGGACAGACTCTCGGAAAGCTTATGCGCCGTAGTCTGCCGCCGCAGGAGATGATGGCCAATCTTAAGCAGATTATAAATTTTACGGATACAATAAAGCAGCAGGTAAAAGTATTGCCAGTAAAAGACATCCCGGCGGCTAAGTTAATCGATCAATTCGGTATGATGCCTGCTTTCCTTTACGTCGCGGCGCATAATGACGATGCCTACTGGAGTCATGCCGCCGAAGCATTGGACATGGATGAAATAGACGTTCCGGTATTCAACTTCGCCGGATGGTACGATACGGAGATGACACCTGGTGTTCTCGCAAACTACAGGAAGATTGAAGAGNNTTGGCGGCCAACAATTTGCTTATCGGGCCGTGGATACATTCTGCGGAAATGATGAACATTGTCGGGCAGCTTGATTTTGGCATGGCTTCCAACGGTATGCTGGCCGATATCACCGGCCAGCACCTGCGCTGGTTCGATAGATGGTTGAAGGGCAAGGACAACGGCGTGGAAAAAGATGCACCGATACGCATCTTCGTCATGGGCGCGAATGTCTGGCGCAATGAGGGAGAATGGCCGCTGGCAAGGACAAAATACCAGAAGTTTTACCTCCACAGCGGCGGACAGGCAAACACCCGCGACGGTAACGGCGCTTTGAGCATCACCATCCCCGGCGAAGAGCCGCCTGATTCTTATCTCTATGACCCGAGAAACCCTGTACCATCCAATGAAATGGGCATGGGCGCTTTCGACCAGAGAACGACAGAGAACCGCCCCGACGTATTAGTATATACCACACCCGTGCTGGAAAAAGACCTGGAGGTCACCGGGCCGGTGAAGCTAAAGATTTTCGCCGCAACCACCGCCGTAGATACCGATTTCACCGGCAAACTGGTGGACGTCTGGCCGGACGGCGCCGCTTATAACGTAGCGGAAGGCATCATGAGGGCGAGGTTCCGTCGTTCGGCTGATGACCCCGAGTTGTTGCGCCCGGAAGAGGTCTACGAATATGAGATTGATATGGGCGGCACGAGCAACGTCTTCAAAGCAGGGCACAGGGTACGGTTAGAAGTTTCGAGCAGCAATTTCCCCAAGTGGGCGAGGAACCTCAATACCGGCGCTAACCCGGGGGAAGATGCTGCCCCGCGGATAGCAGCGCAAACTATCTACCACGACCGACAGCGCTCCTCGCATATAGTGATGCCGGTAATACCGGTGTGAGATTACACAAGTAAATTTATATAATCCAGCTTTGAATTCTTCGTGCGTACGTGGTAATATTGGGGCAAATGCCTGATCAGAAAGAACAAGCTTCTCTCCCCTGGAGGGAGAGATTGAGTGAGGGGGATATTCCGNNTCTCCCCTCAAGGGAGAGGAAAAACGTACCGTTGTTTTTCAGCCCTCCGGCGTGCGCGGTAAAGTAAAAGACGGCGCCACTATTTTAGACGCCGCCCGCGCGTTAGGGGCCGGGCTCGAAACGGTTTGCGGTGGTAAGGGCACCTGCGGCAAATGCAAGATAAAAATCGAGGAAGGCTATTTCGCCAAGTATAGGGTTAACTCGTCGCTGGCCTCTATCAAAGCTATAAAGGCAACGCCGGAAAAACTAATCAGCAAAACACAGCAAAAACAGGGCTATCGCCTTGCCTGCCAGTCCCGCATTTGCGGTGATGTGGTCGTCTTCGTCCCCGAGGAAAGCCGTAAAGGCCAGCAGGTCGTGCGCAAAGAGGCCACAGCTAGGAAAATCAAGCTCAATCCGGCGGTCAGGAAATACTATGTGGAACTTACCCCCGCCACCCTGCATGATCCCCTCGGCGATTTTGAGCGCTTGCAGGCAGAGCTAGTCAAAAAACATCAATTAAGTAATCTGACCATCGACTATCCAGTGCTTTTAAAGCTTCAAAATACTGTGCGCAAGGAAAATTGGAAGATCACCGTCTGCGTCTGGAAACAAAAAGAAATTATCGATGTTGAAGCCGGAAAGCGTACTGAGGGCTATGGTCTGGCGGTAGATATCGGCACGACCACGGTGGCCGGCTATCTCTGCAACCTGACCACCGGCGAAGTGCTGGCTACGGAAGCCATGATGAATCCCCAGGTGGCCTATGGCGAAGATTTGATGTCCCGCATTAGCTACGCGGTAAAAGCTAAAGATGGCCTGAAGAAGCTCAATCAGGTCATTATTAAAGGTCTCAACGAGATTGCCGCTAAAGCCGCCGCCAAAGAGGGTATTAAGCGCGCGGAAATAATTGATATGGCCGTGGTTGGCAACACCTGCATACACCATGTGTTTCTAGGCATTGACCCGGCGCAGCTGGGCCGGTCGCCGTTCGTGCCTGCCATCCATCACTCGGTGGATGTTAAGGCGCGCGACCTCGGGCTGAAAATAGCGGCGGGCGCTTATGTCCACGTCCTCCCCAACGAAGCGGGTTTCGTCGGCGCGGATAATGTCGGCGTGCTTATCGCCGAAGAGCCCTATAATCAGGATGAAATGGTGCTCATCATTGATATCGGCACCAACGGCGAGCTGATTCTGGGCAACCGTAAAAAGCTGCTTTCCACCTCCTGCGCCACCGGCCCGGCCTTTGAAGGGGCGGAGATAAGGCATGGCATGAGGGCCTCCGCCGGCGCAATAGAAAAGATTAAAATAGACCCGGAAACCAAGGAAGTGCAGTTTAAAGTCATCGGCGATGACCGCTGGAATACCGAGGTCAAGAATATCGGCGCTAAAGGCATTTGCGGCTCTGGCATTTTTGATGCCGCCGCGCAGATGTTCCTCGCCGGCATTATCGATAAAAGCGGCCGATTCAACAAAAAACTTGATACCCCGCGTTACCGCGTTAAAGATAACGAGCCGGAGTTTGTCATTGCGAAGGCCAGGGAGACCTCAATCGGCCACGACATCGTTGTCTGCCAGAAGGACATCCGCGCTATCCAACTTGCCAAGGGAGCCATGTATTGCGGCGCTAAAATCATGATGAATAAACTGGGCATTGATAGACTCGATAGAGTCATTCTGGCTGGCGCTTTTGGGAGCTATATCGATAAGATGTCGGCGGCGGTCATCGGCCTGTTCCCCGATTGCGACCCTGAGCGCGTTTATGCTGTGGGCAACGCCGCCGGTGATGGCGCCCGTATGGCCCTGTTAAATATAGATAAAAGAGATGAGGCCGATTTACGCGCCCGGCAGGTAGAATACGTCGAGCTGACCGTCGCGCCGGACTTTAACTCGCAATTCACTAAAGCGTTAACCTTCCCTCATGCGGAAGACAAGTTCCCTCATCTGAAACACCTGCTGCCTGAGCTTTAACGCGATTCAACTCCCGAAATATCCTATAATGTGATAATAGTCATATGATAGCAGATTAATACGTATTAAACTGAAGAGTATATAAATGAGTTATAAGATAACTGCAGACACCATAAGTAACCTGAATTCATACTGGCATGATGCCGGGCGCAATCTGGAGTGGTCGTCTATCTTCGTTTTACCGCCCTGGCTTGAGGCCTGGTGGCAGGTATTCGGTTCGGGAGAAACCTATATTCGCACCGTGCGGCAGGACGAAAGTATTATCGGTATCTCACCCTTGAGGATAAAAAATAATACTGCCTGTTTTATCGGCAACATCGATGTCTGCGATTATGTTGATTTTATCGTCGCACATGACCACGAGGAAGCATTTTTCAATACGCTTCTTGACGAGATTATGAAGAATGGCATTAAACAACTTGACTTGAAACACCTGCGGCCTGATTCCACCACGCTTAAAAGTCTCGTTCCCCTGGCAGCCGCCAGAGGTTATCAGGTCATTACCACGCCGGAAGATGTAAATGTGGAGATGGATTTACCTTCTACCTGGGATGAATATCTCGAATCTTTAAGTACCAGGCAGCGCCATGAGGTCAGACGCAAACTGAGAAGACTCCAGGAGGCTGGTAATTTAGAATTCCGCTTTATAGCTGATAGCGCGTCCGTCCTCGGCGCTATGGACACGTTTTTCAAGATGTTCGTTGACAGCCGGCAGGACAAAGCCGCTTTCCTGACAGAAAAGATGGAAGCGTACTTCAGGCTGCTAGCGGCTAATATGGCGGAAGCGGGATTACTGCGGCTCGGCGTCCTTGAACTGGATTCTCAACCTGTAGCGCAGATTATCTGCTTCGATTATAATAATTGTATCTATCTCTATAACAGCGGCTATAATCCTGATTACGTAGCCTTGAGCGCCGGTCTGCTCAGCAAGGTCCTGGCGATTAAAGACAGCATCGAGAAAGGCAAACGTAAATTCGACTTTCTTAAGGGTTCGGAGATATATAAATATCACCTGGGGGGCAAGGAAGTGCCCCTGTATCGGTGCCTGATTGATTTGAAGTAATAAGTAAAGGAAATATGTCATTATCTAAAATGAAAATTGCCATGCTTGCGGCTCATAGCTGTCCCGTGGGAGAACTGGGGGCTAAAGATACCGGCGGCATGAGCGTCTATATCCGGGAGCTGGCCCGCGAGTTGAGTAAACAGGGGCATACCGTAGATGTCTATACGCGCGTTCATGACCCTGCCGATCCTATCATGGAAGGTTTGGGTGAAGGGGCGCGGCTGATTCATGTTAAAGCGGGACAGGAAGCAAGGATAAATAAGCTGGAGGTATTTGGATACTTGCCGGAATTTATCAGCAACTTGGAAAACTTCAGGCTGAATAACGGTCTGGAATATGACCTGGTTTTTAGCCATTACTGGCTTTCCGGGCTGGTGGGGCAAAATCTTCAAAAGTTATGGCGGGTGCCCCATGCTATCATGTTCCATACCCTGGGCGCTGTAAAGAACGCTATCGGCATCGGGGAAAATGACCCGGCGCTGCGTATTGCCGCGGAAAAGGAACTCATCGACAGCTGCCAGTGCATTATTGCTCCGACGGAGAGAGGCAAAAAAGAACTGGAACAATATTACGGCGCCGCGCCCGGAAAGATAAGCATCGTTCCGTGCGGTGTTAATATGAAGTTGTTTCAACCCGTAGCTAAAAGCCTCGCCAGGCAGAAGCTGGGTCTGAAGGATGAGAAAATCCTGCTGTTTGTCGGCAGGCTCGACCCGCTTAAAGGTGCTGATAGGCTTCTGGAAGCTATTCCTTATCTTAAAAACTTCAAAGGTCTGAGACTGGTGATTATCGGCGGTGATGAGTCCAGCCGTAGTGAAATAGAGAAGTTGCAAAAACGGTGCGTTGAGCTTGGCATCAGCGACAAGGTTGTTTTCCAGGGCACTGTAAAGCAGACGGAATTGCCCTGTTTCTACAGCGCCGCTGATGTCTGCGTCGTGCCGTCGTACTANNCGCTGGTGGTGGCGGCGGATGTCGGCGATGTGAAAAACATCATCCGGCAGGGGAAAACAGGCTATGTTGTGAGAGCGAACACGCCGCAAAACCTGGCCGATGGCATCGCGCCTATGTTGGTCCCCCCGCGGGATATAGAGGCCGCCTTGAGCATTAGGGCCTCTGTGAGCCGCTTTAGCTGGGAGAATGTGGCTGGTGTTATTAGCCGGGAGTTTGGTAAAGTCCTGGATAAATGGATGTCTCCGGTGGCTTAACGCCTTCTTGAATCGAGGAGTTTAACATAATTATGAGTGATGCGTATTATTTAATGGTNNCACCCGGATGATTCGGAATTTGGTATCGGCGGCACTGTCGCCCGTTTGACGAAAGAGGGTAAGAAGGTCGTCTACGTTATCTGCACCAACGGCAACAAAGGCAGCAGTGATAGAAGCATGACGCCGGAAAAGCTGGCCGCAATACGGGAAATAGAGCAGCGCGCGGCCGCTAAAACGGTGGGCGTCAGCGAAGTAGTGTTTCTCGGCTACCCTGACCAGGGATTAGATGATACCGCCGAGTTCCGCAAAGCGCTTGTCCGCGTTATCCGGCAGTATCAGNNGCCTTACGTGGTCGCCACTTGTGACCCTTATCGTAAGTATATGTGGCACCGCGACCACCGTATTTGCGGGCAGGTGGCGGCGGATGCTGTCTTTCCTTTTGCGCGCGACCATATGGCGTACCCGGATTTACTGGCGGAAGGTCTGGAGCCCTTTAAGGTCAGAGAAATGTGGTTCTGGGGCACCGAAGACCCCGATTTCCGCTCCGATGTTACCGATACCCTCGAAAAAAAGCTGGAAGCATTGGCCTGTCATAAGAGCCAGTTGGAAGTGACTCCTCAGATGAGAGAAAGAATGACTGGCATGGCGAAAATGAATGCCAAAGGTGAAAAATTCGAGCTGGCCGAGTCCTTCCACCGCGTCGAGATGCGTTATTAGATAAAGTTAAAACATCGTTTTACCTCTCCCTTGATGGGAGAGGCCAGGAGAGGGTGAAAGCTTTAAGTATATATAACCCCTCATCCCGTATCAAATACTGGGCAGGCTATTAATCCTCTCTCGCAATGTTAGAGGAGATTTATAACTTACGAAGAAAGCCACAGCACGTCGCCGCACAGGTTATCAGGATGCTTATGTGAAGCGAAGACGGCATATTCTTCCTTGGATTTCTTTACCGTGGTGCCATCGCCGTGACCGGGATAAATAACGGTATCATCGGGCAGGGTTAAAATCTTCGTAGTAATTGCTGCCACTATCTGCCTGAAATCTCCCGGTGTTGGTGTATTACCGGGTCCGCCGGGGAAAATCGTGTCGCCGGCAATCAAGTACTTTCCGATTTTAAAGCACAGGCTGCCCGGCGTGTGTCCCGGTGTGTGCAGAGCTACCACGTCAAGATTTCCCAGCTTAAAAACATCGCCGTCTTTGAGGAAGATTTCCGGCGGCGTTTTCAGCGAGGCGGAGTCGGCGGCATGGGCAGCCAGTGGCACTTTAAGACGCGAACGTAATGAGACAAGCGTGCCGGTGTGGTCATAATGGTCATGGGTTAATAGAATGTATTGAGGTTTGCTTCCTTCTAAAGCGGCAATGATGCTTGAAGCGTCTGCCGGTGCGTCTACTACCAGGCTGTCGCCTGTCTTTTTGCATACCACTATATAGCAGTTGGTCTCATAAGGACTAAGTATAAGTCTCTCGATGCGGATGTTTTTTTCATCGATAATATTCGCCATTATGCTAACTCCATTTTATGGTTAAAATAGTGACAAAAGCTTGGATATTATGATACAGTATAACATCTGAATCATCATGAGACAACGAATTGCTCGTCTGATTTCCAACATACTCAACCCGTTCCTGGTTAGCCTCATTACTATCGTATTGCTGGTGTGGCATACCACATCATCTCCGGCCAGCGCGTTCAAGTGGGCAGCGATAGCGTTGGTGCTTAGCGTAATACCAATCTTTGGCTTTATCATTTTCCTGGTATGGCGAAAAAAGCTGGATAGTATTTTCCCGGAAGGTCAGGATCAGAGAAAGCTGATTTACATAATAGCAACTGTGCTGGCGGTCATCGGATGCGGGGTGATGTGGTACTTAAACGCGCCCGAACTCCTGACCTTTTCCTTTATTGCCGGACTCGTGGCAGTAATTATTTTTATGGCGATAAATGTTTACTGGAAGATAAGCCTGCACACAGCTTTTATATCTGCCGCAGCGATGGTATTGACGCTGATCTTTGGCGCAAAGGCGGCCTGGGTATTCGTGCTCCTGCCGCTGGTAGCCTGGTCAAGGCTGGAACTAAAACTGCACACCCCGGCGCAGGTGGTTGCGGGCGCGGTGCTGGCGGCGGCGATAGTTACCGGTGTGTTACGGGGATTCGGGGTGGTCTAAAAGGACTAAACCTGTTCATCATTTCCATCTTCCCCGCTGCTCTCCATGCTTTCCTCATTGATTTGCTCGCCGTCGCCTTCT
>PLLL01000041.1 GCA_003141235.1 Dehalococcoidia bacterium | reverse complement strand
GATGAAATCGTAAAAAGCAGACATTTTTTTCTTCATATCCTCGTCATTGACCTTGACCGGTTTGCCGCCAGCCTCCTCTCCCCCTTCTTCGAAGATAGGCTTGCCCGTCTCCCCGTCCAGCAGGATGCCGGCTTTATCGAGGACCGATTCATCGGCGTAAATAGGCACGCTCGTCCTGACCGCCAGCGCCAAAGCATCGCTGGGGCGGGAATCCACCTCCACCTGCTTCTGGTCGACATCAAGGATAACCTTGGCAAAAAAGGTATCGTTTTTCAGGTCGTTAACGATAATCGAATTGACCCGTGCTCCAAGGGCATCGATAACCGAGATTAACAGGTCATGGGTCAGCGGCCGCGGTACGGCCACCCCCTGCAGTTTAACCGCGATGGCATCCGCCTCCGCCGGGCCTATCCAGATAGGCAGGTAGCGGTCAGAGGCTTTTTCTTTCAATATCACCACGCGCTGGTAGTTCATCAGGCTAACGCGAATGCTGTCAATCGTCATCTCAATCATATCCGGTATTCCCTCCCCCTGTTCTCAGCCGTATCTTTAAAATTCTAACTCCCATTTTACGGTATGTCAAATAAACATTGGTTAGATAATTATAGACCCTGATGCCGGAGATAGCTACTATTGGTGTTTTATAAAGCAATATCAGGGAATGCTTGGTTGCCCGTCTTTAATTTCTATAAATATAATTAACAGACTGATATAGTGCTCAAAATTTGGGAGGTTGAAAAAATGGTAGCTAATTATGTTATAATAAAGAGTCACCCTACCTGCGCTAATCCCAAAAAACAAAACGGAGGCACAAGTATGAGTAAAAGTCCAAAAGCCGTAGTCTGGTTCAAAGAGGTCAATAAAAACGACATTCCTATTGTGGGGGGTAAGGGCGCTAACCTGGGGGAAATGACCAACGCCGGGATACCCGTGCCCCCGGGCTTTATCGTCACCGCCTCAGCCTACTTCGATTTCATCGAAAAAACAAAACTCGCTGATAAAATCAAAGCTCTCCTCGCTCCCCTTGACGTCCACGATAGCAAGCAGCTCCAATCAATCGCTCTTGAAGTCCAGAAATTAATCGAGGATGCTCCAATGCCTCCCGAGACTGCTAAAGAAATCGAGCAGGCTTATGTTAAGATGGGCAAGGGACTTGTTGCCGTACGTTCCTCAGGCACAGCCGAAGACCTGCCGGAGGCCTCCTTTGCCGGCCAGCAGGCCACCTTCCTTAATGTCCAGGGGGAGAAAGAGGTGGTAGAGGCCGTACATGGATGCTGGGCTTCGCTTTTCGGCGCCCGGGCCATTTTCTACCGTCAGGAGCAGGGCTTCGAACATTTTAAGGTCGGCATCGCCGTGCCGGTACAGCGCATGGTACAGTCCGAGTCTTCCGGCGTCATGTTCACCATCGAACCCTCCACTAACAACCGCGAAGAGATAACCATCGAGGCAGTCCTGGGACTGGGCGAGATGATTGTTTCCGGGGACGTTACGCCAGACCATTACACCGTCAATAAAAAAGACCTGAAAATCACGCGAAAAGAGATTAAAAAACAGGAATGGAAGCTGATTAAGAAAGTCGGCGGCCACGGGAAGTCGGACAATATCAAGATTGACCTGACGCCGGCGGAGCAGGCCAGCCAGAAGATTACAGATAACGATATTCTATTCCTGGCAAAGATAGGCCTGACACTGGAAAAACATTACGATTGGCCGCAGGACGTGGAATGGGCCAAGGAAAAAGGTGAAATCTTTATCGTCCAGACCCGCCCGGTGACCACCACCAAGAAAGAGGCCAAGGTCACCCATGATATTGACGCGCCGATACTCCTTTCCGGAGCGCCAGCCAGCCCGGGCGTAGCCTCCGGCCCGGTGAGAATAGTGCCCGACCCCTCCCAGATAGACAAAGTGCTGGAAGGTGATGTACTGGTAGCCGAAATGACCACACCGGACTTTGTCCCGGCGATGAAGCGCGCGGCGGCCATCGTTACCGACCGCGGCGGCCGGACGGCCCACGCCGCCATCGTCAGCCGTGAGCNNTTGTCGGCTGTGAAAAAGCGACGACCACCCTTAAAGACGGCCAGATAATCACCGTCGACGGCAGCAACGGCAAGGTCTATCCGGGCAGGATAGAAGTTAAGACCGATGTTCACATACGCGCCCGGGGTGAGGTCAAGACCCGGACCAAGCTCCTCGCCAACCTGGCCCAGCCGGAGATAGTCGACCGCGTCGCCAAGCGCGACGTGGACGGCATCGGCCTGCTGCGTGCCGAGTTCATGGTCGCCGAAATCGGCGAGCACCCCAGCTACATGATTGAGCAAGGCCGCGGTCAGGAGTTCGTGACCAAATTAGCCGTCGGCTTGACCAAGTTCGCCGCCGCTTTCCATCCGCGCCAGGTGGTCTACCGCACCAACGATTTCAAGACCAACGAATATAAAGCCCTCAAGGGCGGTGAAAAGTTCGAGATAGTTGAAGAAAACCCGATGATTGGCTACCGCGGAGCCTCACGCTATATCACCGATATTGAGACATTTAAACTGGAACTGGCCGCCATCAAGAAAGTCCGTGAAAAATACGATAACCTCTGGGTGATGATTCCTTTCGTCCGCACGGTAGCGGAGATGGACCGCACCATCAAGATTATGGCACAGGAAGGCTTGAAACGTTCTGATACATTCAAGCTCTGGATGATGTGCGAAGTGCCTTCCAACGTCATCCTGCTGGACAAGTTCCTCGACCTGGGGATAGACGGTATCTCCATCGGTTCCAACGACCTCACCCAATTGACGCTGGGCATCGACCGGGACAGCTCCAAGCTGGCCGCCACCTTCGACGAGCGCAACGAGGCTGTGATGCTTTCCATTGAGAAGGTGGTTAGAGGCTGTAAGGCCAGGGGCGTTACCTGTTCCATCTGCGGTCAGGCGCCTTCGGTCTATCCGGAGATAACTGAGAAACTGGTGGAGTGGGGTGTTACCAGCGTGAGCGTAAGCCCCGACATGATTGATACCACCCGTGACATTATTGCCAGGGTGGAAGCCAAACTGGGAATAAAATAATATAAATCTCCCTTGACGGGAGAGGCGAGGTGAGAATATAGTTAGGCCAGACAAAGTGCTATTGACGCCAAAAATCGAATAGGATATACTGTTGCCTACCGTAATATTTCACTTGTGATATAATGTTAAGTAGCGGCAGCGAAATGAGGAGGGGAATATGGTCAAACCTAGGACACTTGTTACATTAACAGAGGCCCAATCACGTGGTGGCTATTCTGTTGTGTTTGTAGGCGATTCTCGTAATCAATCTAACTCTCGAACCATCCCCTATGCTGAAGTTTATCGAGAAAGAAGTAGTGTAATGGAGACGCCCGCAGAGCATATTCAGAAAGCAGCAGAGGAAGATAAACGCAAGGTCATACAGGATCCTATTTGACGGTGCCAAGGGTATCATGAGTAAGAAGCCTAAGAAAACACTACAGGTAAAGACATTAGGGAGTTCGTTAGATTCACAACCCGCAACTTCTGGTTCTACACCCACTTTGCAGCAAGCGACAGCCTCAGAGAAGCAGCAATTAATTCCACTCATCCAAGCTTTAGAAACAGCCCGTGGTAATCGGGTCATCATATACTGGGTAACCGACTTAGCACGTATCTCAGAAGGAGTAGTTCCGTCCCTCTACGACCAGTTATCAGCGATTGGTAAACAAGAGACTTTGGATCTTTTTCTATTCACCAGAGGCGGTGACGTTGAAGCACCATGGCGAATTGTCACATTAATGCGAGAGTTTTGTACGCGGTTTGCTGTCCTTGTTCCATACCGATCTCATAGTGCGGGCACGCTTTTAGCAATGGGAGCTGACGAAATAATAATGACTTCCATGGGAGTATTAAGCCCAATTGACCCGAGTAGGACTCATCCTCTTCTACCTCGTCGGGAGGGGGCTACTGAGGCTGAACCTATTTCCGTGCAGGACATGAGACATGCAATGACATTTATTAAGGAGACGGCGAAGCCCGGTAGTGAGACTACATACACACCAGAAGCAATGGCTGAAATAGTTACTGCTTTATTTGATAAAATCCATCCTTTGGCTATCGGAGCCATCGAACAATCATATGCGTTGGCAAAATTAATCGGCACAAGGTGTCTCGGTACACACATGACAGGCCCAGATGATAAGGACAAAATTAACCGAATTGTCAACGCTCTATGTGATGATTATAAATCCCACGCTTATCCCATTTGTCGAAGAGAGGCGAAAGATATCGGATTAAAGGTTATCGATGCTCAACCGAACGTTGACAGCGCAATGATGGAACTGTTGAAATTTTACATGGCTCGAGATATCGGTTTACCAAAAACAAATATACGACCGACTTCAGGCCAAACGCTTAAGTTAAATATTGCTTGGCTCGACTCCACCAACAAACAGATGCGGGTAGAACAAGAAACATTGATTGAGAAAGATAATAAAGCTCGGTCTATCGGTGACAGATGGGTCGAATACTAACATTCTCTTTGCCCTGACTTTTCAAAAAATACTATTTAGGCAGAGAAGTTCTTTATGATTCCTATCACTAGGACTACGCTAGGCCTTATGTGATTGAACAATTAAAAATCCGCCAGTTTACCGAGGAGAGAGAAGAAACGCTCTCGCCTTATGCCGTGAAAAGCCGGCTCTCGAAAGGCCGGGAAAAACCGGAGGAGCCGGACCCGATACGTACCTGTTTTCAGCGCGACCGCGACCGCATTATCCACAGCAAGTCTTTCCGCCGCCTCAAGCACAAGACGGGGGCCTTTATCGCCCCGCTGGGCGACCACTTCGTAACGCGCTTAACACACACGCTGGAGGTTCAACAGATAGCGCGCACCATCGCCCGCGCTTTGAACCTCAACGAAGACCTGACGGAAGCTATCGCCCTCGGCCATGACCTGGGGCATACGCCTTTCGGGCACGTGGGCGAAGAAGTGCTTAACGAGCTTTTCCCCGGCGGCTTCAAACATAACGAGCAAAGCCTGCGCGTGGTCGAATTACTGGAAAAAGATGGACAGGGGCTTAACCTGACCTGGGAGGTGCGGGACGGCATCGTACATCATTCCAAGTCCAGCAAAGGCATTATCCTGGGCGAAGGCTGGGGCCCGGTCGGCACTATAGAGGGAGAAGTAGTGAAAATCTCCGACGCCGTCGCCTATATCAACCATGACATCGAGGATGCCATCCGGGCCGGTGTTATTACCGGCGCCGACCTGCCCCGCCCGGCCATCAAAGCGCTGGGAACCCGGCATTCACAGCGCGTCAACACCATGGTTTGCGATATCATAACAAACTCATGGGACGTGCGTGCCTGTGATATAATTAAAGCGAGACCGACGATACGCATGAGCCCCGATGTAATCGGGGCCGCCGAGGCGCTTAACGATTTCCTTTTCCAGCGGGTATATAACGTGCACTCGGCTAAAAAAGAAGCCGCTAAAGCGCGGGAGGTTGTCCGCTTTCTTTATATGTATTATGTGAAGAACCCGGATAAATTGCCTCAGGAATATCGGCACAAAGGCGATTCTATCGAACGGAGAGTAACCGACAATATCGCCGGCATGACCGACCAGTATGCGCTGAGAATGGCGGAAGAGCTTAATAAATGATTACGATTATCGATTACGGCGCCGGGAACATAAGGAGCGTGCTGCGCGCCTGCGCGGAGGTCGGCGCACAGGCTTTTATTGCCAGCGACCCTCAGGTAATAGCTAAAGCGGAGAAGATAATCTTCCCCGGTGTCGGCGCGGCCCCCAGCGCGATGAAAAACCTGATAAAAACGAGACTGGACGCCGCCATCATCAACGCATTTAAAGCGGGCATCCCGATACTCGGCGTCTGCATCGGGGCGCAGATTGCCCTCGATAGCTCCGAAGAAGGCCCGCAAAAATGCCTCGGCCTGGTGCCGGGCAAGACCGTCCGTTTCCGGCTCAAAGATAAACTGCTCAAGATACCGCACATGGGCTGGAATGAGGTTAAAGTAGTTCAGCCCCACCCCCTGCTGGCAGGTATTAAGCCGGGGGACGAGTTTTACTTCGTCCATTCGTTTTATCCTCAGCCCGCCGAGAAAATAAATATTTACGCCGTCGCCGATTACGGCGGCGACTTCTGTTGCGCGCTGGGCAGCCGCAACCTCTTTGCCACCCAGTTCCACCCGGAAAAGAGCGGACGGCTGGGGCTGGAGCTGCTGGCGCGTTTTGCTAACTGGGACGGTAACATTGACAGTTAATATGAAAAGTGGTACATAAAACACCATGCTTAGTAAAAGAGTAATCGTGTGCCTGGACGTGCGTGGGGGCAAACTCGCCAAGAGCGTGAAGTTCTTTGACACCAAAGACATCGGCGACCCCGTCGCTAAAGCCCGCCAGTACTATGAGGACGGGGTGGATGAGCTTGTCTTTTACGACATCACCGCCTCGCGGGAAAACCGCGATATTATGATAGGCTTCGTCGAGCAGGTGGCCGCGCAGATTTTCATCCCTTTCTCGGTAGGCGGCGGCATACGCTCTGTGGCCGACGCCACCAAACTGCGGAACGCCGGCGCTGAAAAGGTGAATGTCAACACGGCGGCGGTGGCGCGGAAAGAGCTTATCTCGGAAATCGCTGACGCTATCGGCTCGCAGAGCACCATTCTTTCCATGGACATCAGGAGGGTCTTCAGGACTAAAGAAATCCCTTCCGGCTACGAGATTGTCGTCAACGGCGGCGTGACGCCTACGGGCCTCGACGCTCTCAAATGGGCGAAAACGGGCGAAAAACTGGGCGCCGGCGAGCTGGTAATCAACTCCATCGACGCCGACGGCACCAAAGACGGTTACGAGATTAAACTAACGCGCATGATAGCCGATGCGGTCGGAATACCGGTAATTGCTTCGGGCGGGGCGGGCAAGCCGGAGCACCTATATGACGTGCTGACGGCAGGCCATGCCGATGCCGCCCTGGTGGCTTCAATCGTCCACTATGGCCAGTATACCTGCCGGGCGCTTAAAGAGTACCTGAATGGCCGCGGCATTAAAGTGCGGATGAGCTATTAAGTTAAAACTCAAAGCCATAACTTTTCACTTTTTTAATTAGCATCCCCAATTTACCTGAAAAGTTGTATAATATAGAGCCTTTAATACTATGTCTACTATCGACGAAGTCAAGCAGAAAATAGATATCGCCGAGGTCATCGGCCAGTACGTCACGCTGAAAAAAGCGGGGCGGAACCTCACCGCGCCCTGCCCGTTCCATAGTGAAAAACACGCCTCATTTTTCGTCTTCCCGGAACGGCAGAGCTGGCACTGCTTCGGCGCGTGCGGCACCGGCGGCGATGTCTTCGCTTTCCTGATGAAGAAAGAGGGCATCGAGTTCGGCGAGGCGCTGCGGATGCTGGCGGAAAAAGCCGGCGTTACATTACCGACACGAACCGAGCCGGGTATTAAAAAAGAGGAGAAAGAAGAGTTCTACCGCGCTAACGAAGCGGCCTCGCTTTACTACAATAACCTGCTCCTCAACTCCCCGGCGGCGGAAAAAGCGCGCAATTATATCGCCAAACGCGGCTTCACCACCAAGACCATCGCCGATTTTCAGCTCGGTTTCAGCCTCGATGCCTGGGAAGCGCTCAAGACACACCTCATC
Organism: Dehalococcoidia bacterium; assembly: GCA_003141235.1. GTDB lineage: Bacteria > Chloroflexota > Dehalococcoidia > Dehalococcoidales > RBG-16-60-22 > Fen-1077. The sequence goes on along the minus strand of PLLL01000041.1, from coordinate 2,270 downwards.
GAGAGAGGCCATACCGAAGCTAACATCCTGACCGCCGGGCTTCTCTACCAGGGAGAAGACGGTAAGACCCACGACCGCTTTCGCGGCAAGCTGATGATTCCCATCCGCGATAGCCGCGGGAGGGTAACCGGCTTCGGCGCCAGGGTGCTGGACGACTCTGAACCTAAATACATCAACTCGCCCCAGTCACCGACTTTCGATAAAAGCGCCACGCTGTACGGCATCGACCGCGCCGCCGCGGAAATAAGAAAACAGGACACGGCCATCATCATGGAAGGCTATATGGACGTTATCACAGCCCACCAGAACGGAATAACCAACACAGTCGCCGCGATGGGCACGGCCATCACCGAGAAACAAGTGTACACCTTGAAAAAGCTAACGCGCCACCTCATCCTAGCACTCGACGCCGATAATGCCGGTAGTAAAGCGATGCTGATAGGTACCAATTATGAAAAGTTGTTGAGTGGTGACAGTAAGGACATAGAAAAAGCCCCAGCTTATAGTATTGAATTGGAGAATTTACTTGACTCCGAAATTCGTGTAGTTCTTATGCCAGAAGGTAAAGACCCAGATGATGTGATTAGGGAAGATATAAAAACATGGGAACAACTCATACAAAACCCTTTACCTGTTATTGATTATATGCTTAATACTATGTTAGGTGAATTAAACCTAGATGAAGCTAAAAATCAACAAGTAATATTAGAAAAATTTGCCCCAATTATAGCCGGAATTAAAAATAAAATTAGACAATCTTTTTATGTTAATAAAATCGCCAAGCTGTTGGGTCAAGATTTGAGAAAATTAGAAACGCTAATAGATAGCTACAACTTGACATCAAATAAAAAATTAAAACAGGAGCCAAAGAAAATTGCGCCTAAAATAATTCAGGCGATAAGATCAAATCCTACTGAAGAATACTGCCTGGCTTTACTCTTACAGCACCCGGAGCTAAAAGAGCGCCTGGAGGAGCTGTCTCCGGAGTACTTTGAAAGCAGTGAAAACCGTGAGATTTTTAACGCGTACAAAACGGTTTCAGATGTGGTATCATTAAAAGAGCAGATCGATCCGGTCATTCACGAGCACCTCGACGCTATTGCGAATAAAATTATTCCTTCACTTAAGAATAACATCGAGCAGAAATTTATTGACTGCGCTCAGGAGCTAAAAAAGAGATATCTGAAAAACCTGGCGGCCCGGAAAGGCGAGTCCGGCGATGATAAAGATGATAATGCCCGTCTCGAAGACGATATGGAAATCAGCCGCCAGCTAAAAGAGCTTGACGCACGCAGGAGCCAGAAACATAATTCTTCTTACGGCGGTACAAGGAGCTGATAATGGACAAGGAACTTAATGACCTGGGCGGATTTCAGAACGGCGAACATTTTGAAGATACACCGCCTCGTGAGGAACTGGAAGCCGGACCTAAGCCAGGGACGCTCTACGACGGCGATGTCGAGCCCGGTGATGAGCTGGGAGCTGAAGATGTCAGCGAGGCCGATGAACTCTGGGCCAAGGCCAAACATTTCGACATCGAAAAAGCTGAGGCGCCTGTAGACCTTGACCTGGGACTGCCGGCGGAAGAAATCGCCGAGCAGGACATCACCGACGACCCCGTGCGCATTTACCTCCATGAAATCGGCCGCGTCCACCTTCTTACCGCTGAAGAAGAGAAAAAACTTGCCCGGAACATGGAAGAAGGTAAGTATATCAACCGCATTAGAAAGGAATACAACCAGAAAAACGGCCGGCAGCCTTCCAGTGCGGAAATAATCCTGGTAATGCTCCAGAATCTCGGTAACATATCGCCTTTTATCGCTCTTCTCCAGGAAGAGCTTGGTTTGAAAAAAACGCATGGATTTGTCGATACGATTTACGATACCAAACTTCAGGAAAGCGTCGATAACTCCACCGACCCGGAGAAAATACTCAATATGGCCACCAAGCTCGGTAAACAGGTCAATGAAATAGAAGAAATGCTGATCAAGCTTTCGCTGGTCAGCCGGCAGGTTCCCGCCGAGGTCAGAGACGCTATCAGCCGTAAAATATCTTTATCTGACATCGATAAACTGGTCACCGATAAAAAGTTGCTTGACACTTTGCAGGCTAGTGAAAAAAAGTATACAGCGCATTTTAACGACATGGTCCACGAGGGTAAAAAGGCCGAAAAGCATCTTATCGAGGCCAACCTGCGCCTGGTGGTCAGCGTCGCTAAAAAGCATATCGGGCGCGGCATGTCCCTGCTCGACCTCATCCAGGAGGGCAAC
>PLLL01000026.1 GCA_003141235.1 Dehalococcoidia bacterium | reverse complement strand
ACGGTGCCGGCAAGACCACTACCATCAGGATGCTTTGTTGTCTGATCTCAAAAACCAGTGGAGAAGCCAAGATAGGTGACTATCAAATAGGAAAAGCAGCTGATTCTTTGCAAATCAGGAAAATGATTGGTCTGGTTCCAGACAATGTCGGCCTTTACGATGATTTGACGGCCTTTGAAAATCTCGACTTTTATGGAAAACTGTATGAATGCCCTGAAGGGAGCAGGAAAGAAAACATCGAGCGGTTTCTCAAGATGCTGGGACTCTGGGAGANNAAAACATCGAGCGTTTTCTCAAGATGCTAGACCTATGGGAAAGAAAAGACGCCCGGGCAGGTACGTTTTCTAAAGGAATGAAACAGAAACTGGCATTAGCTCGTGCCCTGGTTCACGAGCCAAAAATACTATTCATGGATGAGCCTACGGCCAACCTGGATCCTGAATCAGCGAAGACCGTCAGGGATTTCATCCTGGAAGTCAAAAAGCAAGGCAGGACCATTTTCCTCAACACCCATAATCTTGACGAAGCCCAGAGAGTCTGTGACCGGATCGGTATAATAAAAAAGAAACTTCTAACGATTGGCACACCCGAACAACTCAGGGAATCTCTCTCCAAACCCAAGACGGAAATTCGACTGGCTCAGGTAACGGAGACTATGCTCAGTACATTGAGAAAGCTCATTCCAAACAAAATTGAGGTCTCTGACAATAAATTACTTATTGATGTGACTGACCCCGATAACGAAAACCCGGCTATCATCGCTGCCATCGCCTCTACCGGAGGTCAGGTACGAGAGGTCACCCAGCTTGTCTCGACGCTCGAGGATGTCTATCTGCAAATTGTGAAGGAAACGAAATGAGAATTTCGAAAGCATGGATTGTCGCTGCCAAGGACATGAGAATATTCCTGAGAAAAAAATATTTAATCTATTCGTTGGTCGCTCTCCCTCTTATCATCGGCATTGGACTTCCCCTTGTGCTCCATCTTGTCGGTGCAAGAAAACAAGCCCTTAACGGCACGGCACTGTTGAGTATAATGAACGCATTTTCTTTCTTCTTCGGAATCGGAGCAGGGGTGCTACCCATTATCCTGGCTTCATATAGCCTGGTCGGAGAGAAGATTGAGAAAAGCCTTGAACCTCTTCTAGCTACGCCTATCACAGACAGCGAACTCCTCCTCGGGAAGAGCATTGCCGCCTTCATCCCGCCTGTGTGTGCAATCTATATCAGTTCCATCTTTTTCATGGGGTTATCTGACCTGTGGACTCATAATATCCTGGGCTATTTATATTTTCCTAATTGGAACATCGGATTGATACTCCTGGCAGTAGTACCGCTTTCGGCTTTGCTATCTATCGGGTGGAGTGTCATTGTCTCTTCGCGAGCCACAGATGTACGTGCCGCTCAATTGCAAAGTACGTTAATTATTATTCCTTTTTTCGTTATTTATATTATGACCGAAATTGGGGCCATCACGCTGGATACCACGACTATCTGGATTATCTCCGGCGTAATCCTGGTTGCAGATATCATTCTTTTCTTCTTGAGCACGAAGACATTTCAGAGAGAAGAGATATTGACGAAGTGGACGTAATGAAAGTTTCTTTTTAATAGGCGGGAGAGGAAATGAGTACACAACATATTCTCGTAATAGTCATACCCACGATAATTATTATGACCATTGGGTATTTTGTGCGCCGATATCTCGGACGTAAGAAGAAATGAGCATAAAAAAGAGAATTACCATAATAATTATAGCTACGATAATAGTTATCGCAATTGTGTTTATTGTGCGCCGAATTCTCGGACTCGGGTATAATATTTAGCAGACAACATGAAAAACATTTTTAAACTGTAAACAATATTTAACGTGACAAGGTGCGCATATAAAAGTACATCTTAAGAAATCCATGCAAAGGTTATTGAAAAGACTCTCTCCGAGAAAGTTCTCGGTATCGTCCCATTTGGTGGAGATAGGGTGACGATAGGCAGAACTTTTGAACTTGAGTTCAGCCTTTTTATTTGAATTAATAACTGCTATATATCGTTGGCATTTTTGTTGGCACTCATATGCAAACAAGGGCCTTGCAAACATGATTGCACGAAACAAGCAATCGTGGCGTCTTTGCACAATCTAATTTATTGTTAAATATGCGAAGGTAATATAAAGAATTGAGAGAAAAACAAGACACTACTAACAAGAACGGATTATAATTGAGCTATCGATAGAGAGGGAGCATTTGTTATTCCAAGATTTTCCCAGAAATCAAATCAGGAAATTAGCTATCTAAAGATTAAGGTAGTGAAATATGGCAAATAAATCCCGTTTCTTTTATGGTTATATCATTGTTATAATATCATTTTTCATCATGATGGTAATCCTTGGTTTGCAAACTTCCTTTGGTATTTTCTTCAAACCTATAATCGACGCTCTGGGCTGGACAAGGGCCGTAACTTCCGGTGCCTTTTCCCTTTCCCAGATTGCCGGCGGCGTCTCATGTATCGTCATAGGTGGACTTAATGACAGGTTTGGTCCACGAGTGTCCGTAACTCTCTGCTGCATAATATCAGTACTGGGTTATCTTCTATTATCGCAGATACAGGCTGTCTGGCAACTCTACCTCTACTACGGAATACTCATCGGAGTTGGCATTGGTGTCTTCGTGCCCATCCTGTCAACAATAGCTAAATGGTTTTTTCAGAGAAGAAGCATGATGTCCGGTATCGCGTTTNNCAATTTTTCCTCCATTAGTTAACTGGCTCCTTTCTGCTTATAATTGGCATCTTACTTTCATAGTCCTGGCTATCATAATTTTCGTAGTCTCCATTTTTTCTGCCCTACTACTGAAAAGCGACCCCAGCAAGGTAGGACAGATAGCTTACGGTGAAGGTAGCGCCAGAGCATATGGGGTTAATACAGGGAACAAGTCCTTTACGCTTAAGGAAGCCATTCTGACTAGGCAGTTCTGGCTGTTTTGTATTGCGTTATTTGGTTATGGGTTTTGCTTTTTCTCTCTTGACGTGCATATAGCACCCTATGCTACGGACGTAGGTATCTCATCTACCGGGGCAGCGACTATCTTGTCTATTCTTGGAGGAGCTACGATAGTTGGTCAGATTGGGATGGGCAGTATCGGTGACAAAATCGGCTACAAGAGGGCTTTCTTAGTCGGCATTATTTGTATAGTAGCGGCCATATTTATACTAATAATTGCCAGGCAACTATGGGCGTTCTATTTATCCGCTATCTTCCTGGGGCTGGCTTTCGGAAATTGTAGTACTCAAGAGTCACCGATAGCAGCCTGGTTGTTCGGGCTGGCGTCACACGGTATTATACTGGGAATATTCGCCTGCAGCTTTACCATCGGTGCGGCCATAGGACCTTTATTACTTGGCTATATGTTTGATGTGACGGGGAATTATCAATATGCTTTATGGATAGCTGCTGCGCTGGCTATTGTAACTGTCATACTCACGACATCTATAAAGCAGATTGTCACCGAATCCACTTTAAAGACCGTAAGTACAAAATAACCTATTTAGGGCGGTTATGGAAGTGGCTTGCCACCCAAACTCGCCCGGTCGAGGTCCTGACGGGCATGGACTTTTGTGACTTAACCTCCTTCTACGATGGCCTGCGGTAACATTTATTATGAGTCAATGCTAGGTCTTGTTTAGCTACAACGACAGGTGTATAATTGCCATTGCCCAAGAAAAAATACTTTAATACGGCTTAGTACAGGGCTTCCGTCGAAAAATAAATAATGAAGGAGAACACGAAATGAAATCCGATTCACTTATCATTGATGCCTACGCCCATATTTCACCTCCAAGATATACTGAATTTATCCGGCAGAAGTACCCCGTAATGTACAACAACATGCTTGGGGGGTGTGTCCCGCTTTATAACATGGATGAGAGATTCAAGATAATGGATGCGTATGAAGGCCTGGTGCAGGTTCTCACGATAGGGCCAGTTCCCCCCATTGAGCATTTTGCCAATGAACAACAGACCGTAGAATTAGCACGGATGGCTAATGATGAGATGGCCGAATTAATCAGCAAGTACCGCAGCAGGTTTGTCACAGCCATTGCCCTGCTTCCCATGAACAACCCCGACGCAGCTTTAGAAGAAACCGACCGGGCGATTAACCAATTGGGCTTTAGAGGTATCTACGTTCATACCAATATTAACGGTAAACCTCTGGATTCTCCTGAATTCCTTCCGCTCTGGGATAAAATGGCCAAGTACAATCTCCCCATCTACATCCATCCCTGGAGAAGTGACAGTGTCGCGGACTATCCCGTAGAACAAACCACTAAATACAATATAGCCAGCATTTTCGGCTGGCCTTACGAGACGACAGTAGCCATGACGCGTTTCGTTTTCAGCGGTATCCTGGAAAAATATCCCAACCTGAAAATCGTTACGCATCATTGCGGCGGTATGGTCCCTTTTTATCAGCAGCGCATCTATCAGCACTACGGGTCAGCGTCGATGCGTTCCGGCGAGAAGTCTAGTTTTATTAAGAAGCTAAGCAAAGCCCCACTTGAATATTATAAAATGTTTTACAATGATACCGCTATTCACGGTAATACTCACGCGCTGATGTCTGCCTATGATCTTTGCGGCGCCGACCACATTGTTTTTGGCGCTGACATGCCGCTGGGCGATCATTATTTCGGCCTTCGCAGCTACCGGCAGACCATCAAAGCCATCGAAGCTATGCAGATTACCCCGGAGGAAAAGAGGAAAATCTTCGTTGATAATGCCCTGAAGTTGCTGAGGATACCTGTATAACACCAACGATGTGTTGACCTACTCCCCCCTGAAGCGATAGCAGATCAACCTAATAAAGAAGTAATATCAAAAGATTAGGATAAGACAGCAACTGGTATTAATTGAAGAAGCCATTTTTCGATATATCGTGTTTCAGGTGGGTTCGACCCTGCTGCGAATCACAATACCCAACTATTCCTTCCTTCTGATGTTACGGTTAAGGTGTAAGCTTATAGGTTGAACGCCCCCTCCTACCCGATTTCGTATCTTATTTTACCAGCTTTTTATTGTATTCAAGCAAAAGCTTTTTCATCTTGCCCTGCTTTTTTTCCATTCCGGGCTTGTCGAGAAATTCCATCACCAGCGGGGATTTTAGAGTATATGGTGTCCACTTCGGCATTGGTGTACCATCTGCATCAAGTCCATTTGGATCTCCGCTTCTGGCAAAATTCGTCCAGTAATTGCACATCTGGCGCGCCAGGTCGTAATGTTTACCTTTAAATGGACGCCAGCATTTAGCCAGCGTTTCAAATTCAAACCAAAGATCGGAGGAATGGAAAGCACCTGCATCGTCGCCAGGTATTTCAGGACCAAAACGATAACTGAAGACTGCCTGTCCTCCCTGCGCTGCCACAGTCTCGCAAAAGAGGCTGGCGGTGAGCTCCGTGCCGTTTACCGTGGCCGCCTGCTTCAAGCTTATTCCTCCAGCTGAGGCCTTTTCCCGGGCCAGTTTGCAAAATTCTTCAGCAACGCCCGTGATGTTTTCCTTCGCCCAGACGTCAATGTTCTCATCCGGCGGAACAATCAGGAATTCGTCTTTGGTTGAGCCTATCATCATCGGTATCTTGCTTTGATGCCCGTTAAGAACACTGATAGATGAGTCCTCAACGATATATTTACCATCTACCGTTGAGCCCCAGTTTTTATTGAATTCAAGATGTTTGGCCATGATTGTTTTACTATCGATAGCCTTCGCCGCGGCGAGATTCTTGGCTCCAATAAAATTGAAGAAAGCTTTGCCCTGCTCCGCCAACTCTTGAAGATTGAGAATCGTCATCATCTGGCGGAATGGTTGTTTGATGCGCACGCCGCCGCCGGACTGCACAATCGCCTTTGCGAAGGCACCTTTCGCCATTGGAGAATTCACATGTGCCATTACGCTTCCGCCACCCGCCGATTGTCCGAAAATTGTAATATTATTCGGGTCGCCGCCGAAATTGGTAATATTGCGGCGGACCCAATCGATGCCGGCCTTCTGGTCAAGATAACCCCAATTTGCCACGAATCCATCGGGAGAGCTTTTAATTATTTCCGGATGTGTCATAAACCCGAATACATTCACCCGGTAGTTAACGGAAACCAGGATAACGCCACGACGGGCAATGCGCTCACCGTCAAACTCCATTTCCCACGGGTAGCCCTCCATCAAGCCGCCGCCGTATATCCAGACCATTACAGGCATCTTTTCATGGCCGGTTTTGGCGTTTGTCCATATGTTTAGATACAGACAATCTTCATCCATCGGTACCTCCGGGTCTACGTGCCATTCCTTTCCATAAAAAGCCCCACCATTCGGGTTTGAGCCCGGAATGCGCTGCATGGCTATCGGCATAAATTCCAGACACGCGCGCACGCCTTTCCAGTCGGTTGCAGGCTGCGGAGTTCTCCAGCGTAGTTCTCCGACAGGTGGAGCTGCAAAGGGTATTCCTTTAAAGACTGTAATCCTGGGGTCAGCAGCGGGAAGCCCTCGAACCGTTCCGTTTTCCGTCTTTGTAATACGTAACATTAAAAAACTCCCTCCTGTATTAGCTTTGAATGTAATATTATATGACCAATCTGTACAATTACTCAAGAATATAAAGCTTTTTCAAATTGCCCTGTGACGTGATTTAATATAGAATATTGAGGTTAGTCCATGTTAACAAGGAGGATTCATGAAAGCACTAGTATTGAAAGAAAAAAATAAGCTAGCTATTCTTGATATGCCTTTTAAAGAAACGCTCGGCCCGGATGACGTGCGTATCAAGATACATACTGTCGGCATCTGCGGGAGCGATGTGCATTATTATACTCACGGTAAAATAGGCAACTTCATCGTGAAAGAGCCGATGGTGCTGGGCCACGAAGCTTCCGGCACGGTCATCGAGGTCGGTAAAAACGTAAAATCATTAAAAACTGATGACCGGATTTGCATGGAGCCGGGCGTGCCCGACCTCCGTAGCCGCGCGGTCATGGAAGGGATGTACAACCTCGACCCGGCCGTGGTTTTCTGGGCGACACCGCCGTACCACGGCTGCTTGAGGGAAACCGTAGTTCATCCCGCCATGTTCTGTTTCAAGTTACCGGACAATGTGAGCTTCGCCGAAGGAGCCCTCGTCGAGCCGCTTTCCGTCGGCCTGCAGGCGGTAAAAAAAGCGAACGTTAAACCCGGCGATGTGGCGCTGGTCACTGGTTGTGGTACCATTGGTATTTTAGCAGGCCTGGCCGCCCTGGCCGGAGGATGCAGCAAGGTTATTATCACTGATGTTATTCAGCCCAAGCTGGATATAGCTGCCACCTACGGCATGGTTCCTGTCAATATCAAAAAGCAGGACCTGATGGACGTCGTGAAAAAAGAGACCGGCGGCTGGGGCGTCGATATTATCTTCGAAGCCAGCGGTAATGAGGCGGCCATTGCCAGTATTTTCCAACCTTTATGCCCCGGTGGCAAAGTGGTTTTCATCGGCATGCCGGTCAACCCGGTGCCGGTGGATATCGTCGCCGCGCAGGCTAAAGAAGCCCGCATGGAAACGGTCTTCCGCTACGCTAATATCTACCCGCGGGCGGTTGCCCTCCTGGGGTCGGGGAAAATCGATGTTAAGCCGCTGATAACTGATAGATACAAATTCGCTGACGCCATCAAGGCGTTCGATTACGCGGCCAACCCCCAACCGCGCTCGGTTAAAACCGTCATTGAAATGTAGTCGATAAATCATGGCTAAACCAAGACTCGCCCTCGGTCTCGACATCAGCACGCAGAGCCTTTCAGCGTTGGTGCTAGATATTGATGAGCGTAAGAAACTCATCGAACTTTCGCTGGACTACCTGAAGGATAGACGGCTTAACACCTTCGGGATTCGGGAGCCGGACTACATTCTCCCTCCCCGCTCCGATGGCGAGGCTGACCAGCCTCCTCTCATGTTCCTGGCCGCCCTCGACGCTATCTTCAGCGATTTAAAGAAATCCATCTCCCTGGAAGACGTCGTCGTTATCAACACTTCCGGCCAGCAGCATGGCCATGTTTATTTAAATCCCAAAGCTCCTTCTGTATTCGCGGCGCTGAATGACGACGGTTCCGAACGTACTGATCTCATTAAACTTTTAAAAGATGGTCTGGCTTATGAACGCGCGCCTATCTGGATGACGGCGGATACCAGTAAACAGGCAGCGTTTATAAAGAAGGCAGTTGGTGGAAAGGAGAAATTGATAAAGCTTTCCGGCTCCGATGCCCAGCTAAGGTTTACCGGACTTGTTATCAGGCGCACCGCCGAAAGATTCCCGGATGCTTACGCGCGCACTGGCGTTATCCAGCTTATAAGCAGCTTCATCCCAGCCGTCCTGACCGGCAATGCTAACGTTCCCATCGATTTCAGCAATGCCTGTGGTATGACCCTGATGGACTACCGGCGGAAGAATTGGTCGGATGCGCTGTTGCGGGCCGCATCGCGCGGTCTGCCGGGTGGTAAGAGCGCTTTCCGGTTAAAACTGCCGGAAATCACCGCGCCGGACGCAGTTGTAGGGGAAATAGCCCTTTATTTTACTAAAAAATATGGCTTCAGTCGCGAATGCCGGATTGCTGCCGGCTCCGGCGATAACCCGCAATCGAAAGTGCTGGTTAGCGGTGACTTGTTGAGCCTGGGGTCAAGTTTTGTTTTCATGGTGGCGACCGATGGTAAAAGCCGGGATATGACAGGCGGCGCCTGCGCCATGTACGATGGCGTCGGCCGGCCATTTATGTTCGGCTGCCGCACCAACGGCGCCTTGGTCTGGGATCAAGTGCGGGCGCTTTACGGTATGCATAAGGAGGATTATGCGCCGGCTGAAGCTGCCTTAAATCAGGCACCGGTAGGTCGAAACCTGGTTTTATGGCAGCCGCGTGACGAATCATTCCCCGCTTCGGGTAAGTTCGACTTGGCGCGAATTAATGTTCACAAGCCAAACCTGGCCAGTGATTACGCCGGTATCATCGAGTCCAGTCTGGCGGCGGTATATTATCATTCGCGAGCTTTCAGCCGTTCCTCCGGAGAACCGTTGCACGTTACAGGCGGCCCTGCGAGTAGCCCGGGTATCATGCGCCGTGTCGCCGCCATCTGGAACAGACCGCTGGCAGTGACGGGAAAAGGCGGCGCCGCTCTTGGCGCGGCCGTAGCCGGCGTCTCCGCGTATTTTAAATCCACGGGCGAGAAGTTCAGAGTTGAAGATTACACTGCAGCCGTTTTACCGAGGGGCACAATTATAGAACCTCAAAGAGATGATGTAACAGCTTTCCACCGTCCCGACGGCTACCTGGAGCAATTCGCCGCCGGGGAAGCCAGGATTATCGCGGAACATCCTCTTTTGGGATAGCTAGCGTATCGTGTATCCGCCATCTACCACCAGGTCATGGCCTATCATATAGCTTGAAGCTTCCGAGGCCAGGAAGATAACCGCACCGCGCAGCTCTTCCGGTACGCCCAGACGACCTATCGGCGTCAGTGATTCCCAAGTCGGGAATAAATCTGTCATCGCCGCCTTCGTCATCTCGGTCTTCATATAGCCGGGGCTGATGGAATTTACCCTGATTCCGTACGGCGCCCACTCCAGGGCCATGGACTTGGTCATCATGGCCACGCCCGCCTTCGAGGTATTATAGATCGCCTGCTTCTGCGGCACGTTCACGGCGATGCCGGACATCGAGGCGATATTGATGATGCTGCCGCTTTTTTGCGGCATCATTATTCTTGCCGCCGCCTGCGAGCAGAGAAAAACGCCCTTAAGATTGATATCGATAATTTTGTCATAGTCCGCTTTCNNGCTTCCGGCATTTCTTCGACCGGTTTCTGGATGCTGATGCCGGCGTTATTGATGCAGATATCCAGCCCGCCCAGCGCCTTCGCCGTCTCAGAAAAAGCTTTATCAACCTGGTCTTTTTTAGTTACGTCCACCTGGATGCCGATGCTCTTGCGTCCTTTCCCCCGTATTCCCGCGGCGGTCTCTTCGGCGGTCTTTTTATCGATTTCCAGGATGGCCACATCGCAGCCGGCCTCGGCTAAGGCATTAGCCAGTACTTTACCGATTCCCCTCCCTGCCCCCGTCACCAGGGCTTTACGCCCACTTATATCGAAAAGTTTGTTAATGCTCATATTATCTCCTTAAAAGAATTATCATACTTACTTATTTCCGGCTAAAGAAGCCTCTATTTTCTTTAAGTTTGCCAGCCCTTTTATCGCCAGCTCCTCGCCGGAATCCGCGAACTTCCTCCAGATAGCGCAGAGGCGATTCAATTCCTCAAAGTTGGGGTCGAATGATTCAATGGTCAGCGGGCCGCTATACCCCACCCGCTTAAGGGCGGTAAAAAACTCCTTCCATGGCACCTGTCCAGTACCGGGAATGCCGCGGTTGTTCTCGCATACATGGACGTAACCCAGGTATTCCTTGCCGCAGGTCTTTACCGCCTCGCGGTAGCCTGTTTCCTCACGTATCATGTGGAAAGAGTCAAGGTGGACTTTAATGTTGCCGGTACCTACTTCCTTACAGTACCTGACCGCATCCTCAGCAATGTTGATAAAATGAGTCTCAAAGCGGTTCACCGGCTCGATGGCAAGGATAAGGTCGCTCTTGCTTTTAGCATAGCGGCAGGCTTCCCGCATCGCTTCTATTGACCAGCCCCATTCCTCATCCGTGCGGCATCTGCCGGATAGATAACCCCATGCCGCGTAGAGAACGCCTCCCAGGATTTTTGAGCCTATTTCGTTATTGATATCCACCATCAATTTTAGCGTTTCCACGGCGTGCCGCCTCACCCCGGGTTGGGGGCTTATAGGATTCGAATCGGCGGGCAAGCCGATGGTAGTAACCACCTCGATGCCGACTTCTTTAATCCTGTTTTTTACCGCCTTTACGGGAAAGCGCTCAGGGTGGCTGATATTGATATCCATGACTTCAAAACCCAGTTTTTTTGCTTTTTCAATAAGGGGCAGGTCTTTTTCCGTGAATTCTTCCGTCCAGATAAGCGAATCAACGCCAAATTTAAACATCTTTCTCCTTTCTTATAAAGCAGCTAATGAAGTAGTTAAACGATGATGGCTTCAATGCCAAGCAGCTCGCAGGCGCTTACCAGCGCACGGGAACAATCGCCGTGAATCAAGCTGGCGTGGTGCGTAAAGCCTTCTTTCACCAGGGTTTCATAAAGCCTATCGAGGTCGGGGACCTCTACCCAGCTCCATGAGCCGCGCAGCTTCTGTTGTGAAGCGACGATTTTCCCTCCAGCCACCAGCATCTTGAACTTGCCGTCATGTTCTTGCAGACGCGAAAGCGTCACCGCGCCTGGGGCGAGCTGGAACTCCCCCGTGCCCATGGAGTGGTCTATCCCCAGCGAGGGGCCCAGAATGCTGTGGTATTTTAGAGAAATTTCGCCGCCCTGGCAGGCGAGGGAGGGCGGCGCGTTGCCGCAGTGCCAGGAAAGGAACACATTCTCCCTTTCCTGGTGTCTGATTGTCCAATCGATGAAATGGGGAACGGTCTCGCCCAGCGACGCCAGGTATTGCAGGAGCATTGTGAGCGCCCCGTACATATCCACCTCGCATGAAGTCATGATACCCTTATCGGTCAAACGCCCCATCGCGTGGCAGGGGGATAGGCCGTAGACGCTTTGCATGGCCGTCCAGCATTGTACGCCCATGGCCGAAAGCCCCTTCTCTACCGCAAACTGCTCGAGGGCACATTCCAGCCCGGCAATATTTTGCAGCGTAGCAGCTTTAACAGCAGATGAATCGACCTGGATTTTAATGTTTTTAATTATCTTTTTTATCGCCGGGGAATCTTTGTGTAAATTGGCCCAACTCATAATATCTGCTAAATCCACAGGGACGATTCTTTGTTTGAACTTCCTCATTAGCTGGTCTTCGCTGAAAATACAGGTCTCGAAGCGCTCCGGGCGCGGGCCCACCAGTCCTATCCTCGCCCCGATAAAGCCGCGTGAGATAGCGCAAACACGTAAAAAGTCCGTGACCCTGTTTTTAAAGGTTTTTTCTTCCGGGAACACGATGCCGGCGAAGATGAACGGAATCTGCCGGCGGTGCAGTCCGGAAGATATGGATAACGTACCGCAAAAAGAGTCCGAACGGCGGTTGCCGTCCTTCGTAAAGGGTCCTTCCTTCGTGCCGAAGAGCATGATAGGTTTATCGCGAAACGCCGAGGCTACGGCGAGGGCTGAGACTTCGTCACCGAAGGTCATCGTGCCGATTATCAGCCCGCTGATGTCTTTTTCCTTGAACAAAGCGATGACTTTTTCTGCTTCGCCATCGTCCCGTACGCAACCTCCCTTGGTCAGCTTTTCGTGCGGCACGATGATTTCCAGTTGGGGGATTTGGGGAAAAGCATCCAGGCAGCGGTGGCGCATCTTTGAAGCCCAGTCTTCATCGAATGGTTCACGGTGAGCAGGAACGAATCCAATCTTTATCGGTTCCATATTGCCTCTTTTCTGAAACGTGGATTTTACCCTAAATAACTATATAGCAATATGATGAAGTGATTCAAATCCCCTTTGACTCCTATTTCACCCCCGTGCTAAGCTTGCTAATAATATAGCCTTGCCCCCGGAGGTGAAGAATGAACCGCATCAAGATTGACCCCCAACGTGTAATTGGTATAATCGACCGGAATATATTCGGTGGTTTTGCCGAACACCTCGGGCGCTGTATTTATGGTGGTATTTACGAACCCGGTTCCCCCCTTTCCGATAAACATGGTTTCCGTAAGGATGTTTTAGACGCTTTAAGGCGCCTTGGGATAGCCATCGTACGCTACCCCGGCGGGAATTTCGCTTCCGGTTACCGCTGGCGGGACGGGGTGGGGCCTGTGAGCGAACGTCCTGCCCGCACTGACCTGGCCTGGAACGACATTGAGCCCAACCATTTTGGCACGAACGAGTTCATAGAATTTTGCCGCAGGCTAAAAACAGAACCTTACCTGGTGGTTAATTGCGGCGATGGCGATATGCGTGAAGCGAGGGATTGGGTCGAATACTGCAACGGCACTCGCGAGACCGCACTAATAAAGCTTCGCCAAGCTCATGGCTACCCCAAACCTCACGGCGTTAAGTACTGGGGCATCGGCAACGAAGTGGACGGCCACTGGCAAATCGGCTACAAGACCCCGGAAGAGTATGCTCGCGTCTTCACGGAGTTCGGCAAGGTGATGAAATGGGTCGATCCCAGCATTAAGCTGGTCGCCGCGGCGGTATCCGATTGGAAAGGCGCATTGGTCGAGCGAACTCGCCTGCTCTTGGAGCAGGCAGGAGACCTTATCGATTACCTTTCCCTGCACTGGTATATCGGTAACGCCGCCAATGATTTCGAGGCTTATATGGCCATTTCCGAACTACTGGAAGAGCGCTTGTCCGCTTATGAAGGTCTGGTGCAGGCAGTCAGCTTTGAGCGCCAAATCAAACATCCAATTTATATCGCTGTGGACGAGTGGAACGTGTGGTACCGCACCTTTCCGCCCGAGGTGCGCGAAACGATGAAGCTGGAAGAAATTTACAACCTGGAGGTTGCGCTGGTTACCGCCGTGCAACTTAATGCTTTCATCCGCCATGCGCGTACCATAAAAATGGCTAATATTGCCCAAATAGTCAACGTTATCGCGCCCATTTTTACACGACCGGACGGCCTTGTTCTGCAGACGATTTTTTATACCTTCGAGCTTTATAGCCGAACCTGCGGCAACCTGGCTTTAGATCCCTGGTGGGAAGGAGATACCTTCTCCGGAGGCGCTTATAAGGGCGTGCGCGTACTGGACGTCTCCGCAACGCTGGACGGGAACAAGAAGCAGCTTGCAATATACGTAGTAAACCGCAGCCGGGCTAAAGAGATGGAAACTTCGGTTCAGCTTTCCAATGGAGAGTTTAAAGGTGATATTAAAATTTACACCGTAAACGGGCCGGATATCAAGGCTGAAAATACATTTGAAACGCCTGCTAACGTACAAATAAAAGAAAAAAGGATTACTGCGCGAAATCATACCCTGAATTTCACATACGAGCCGCATTCAGTGACAGCTCTGGTGTGTGATATCGCTTAGTCGTACCGGGCCTGAATAACGGAAGCGCGAAAGCAACAACATCATCATGTGGCATGTGAATTTACGGCAATTTATCTAAAGCTTAAAGATGCCGTAAGAAATCCCGGCCAATTTAACCTGGATATCGTCTCCTTCAACGTAAATATCTATTCCATGACATATTTGGGGTGTCAGGCTATCAGGTTTTATTCCGTTTATTCTAACCAGGGAAGGTTCGGCAGACGGATTCAGCAAGATGAGGAACCGCTCGCTGCCGGATTGGCGTAAATAGGCGAAATGACGGTCGTTGTTTTCGGCTTGTAAAGGAATTAGAGTAGCATCGGCTTGAAGCGCGGGAGAACGTTTCCTCAAAGCAATGAGTTTACGCACATGGTTGAGAAGTGAGCCGGGATCGTTTGCCTGTTTCTCAACCGTCGGACGGTTCCGCCGTGGGTCTAAAGACAGATAAAGCCGGTCTTTATCAGCGGTCGAAAAGCCGGCGTTCGGCCCTTTGTCCCATTGCATGGGAGTACGAGAACCCGTGCGCCCGTAGCCCCCTTCCTTCGATGGCAATCCGGGGATGTAGCGCATGCCGATCTCATCGCCGTAGTAGATTAAAGGCACTCCCGGCCAGGTCAGTAAAAATGTGAAAATTACTTTCAGGTCCCTGGCGGTCCTTCCATCTGCACAAGCCCTCTTTACATCACGATTGGCGCTGGGCACGGAAATCAGACCTTTGCCTTTTACTGTAACTACCTGTTCCAAATAAGATTTGACAAATCCTTGTATTTTCCCGCTACCATGCCGGCGGAAGAAGCTTTTCTCGTTGAGCATGAGGTCTGTATAACCTCCCACTCCAAAGGGCAGTACAAAATCGATATCGAAGCTATCCGTTCTTACGTTAAGGATCTTGCCAATATACTTGAGGAGAGTGAAGTTGCGCAAAGGAAGGCATTCCTGAGGTCTTTCATAAAGAAGATAGTGGTTGATAAGGACAGGGTGAAGCTATACTACAATCTGCCTGTGCCTCCCGATGGCAAGAAGATGGAAACGGTAGGAGTTCTGCCTATTGATACCCCAAGTGGAGCTGAGTGGACAGAAAAAAGAACTTTTTATTTAGCTTTCAGTTTGACCACCTAGCACTATGAAAAAAGCTATTGTCAGTATAGCATCAAAGCTAAAAACTGGTAAATCACAATTGACAGTCTCCCGACAATGAATGCTTACTCCAGGTAACATTCAGATGAAAAGTATCACTAGGTTGACCTTGTATCTCAAACAATATGATAGAATGTCTGCCGGAGGCT
>PLLL01000084.1 GCA_003141235.1 Dehalococcoidia bacterium | reverse complement strand
GTAATTCAGCAGGAAGTTGAGGACAAACTGTCCGAGAATGTACTGCGCGCCGAATACGAAACCGGGTCCACAGTTCTCGTCGACTATAATGGCACGGAGATCGTAATACATAAACAGGAGAAAGCTGCGGTGTCAGTTGTGGAGTCATCTGTGGAGAGCAAATTGCTCAGCGGTGACAGCAACATGCTGCTCAGCGATAGCAATCCGCAGCCTTAAAGCAACGGATCTGAATAGAATAAAGAGGCGGAGNNATTTTTGCTATTATTTGCTAACGCAGCTATCCCTCTCAGGGCAGGAATAAATTGGAAAAATCAAAATTAAAGACGGTTTTCGTTTGCCAGAACTGTGGTAAGGAATGTCCCAAATGGCAGGGCCGTTGCCCCGCTTGCCAGGAATGGAATTGCCTGGTGGAGACCACGGTAACAGTGACAAAGAATGCCGCTGGACCACGTCTGGATACATCTAACATCCCGCAGGAGCTGCTGAAGATACAAAAGGACAGCTATACCCGTACGGCCTTTCCGATTGAGGAGTTGAATCGGGTACTGGGTGGTGGCCTTGTGGCAGGATCGGTAGTACTGATCAGCGGCGACCCGGGAATTGGCAAATCGACACTATTGTTGCAGATATCGGATGCTATAACACGCAACAATAATGGGCAGGTCGTGTATGTATCAGGTGAGGAGTCATCACAACAGCTCAAAATGCGGGCGGAACGGCTGGGTGTTAGCGGTGGCGGACTTTATATCTACGCTGAAACAAACATGGAAAATGTCATGGCCCGGCTGGAGAGCATGGAACCGAACCTGGTTGTCGTAGATTCGGTGCAGACGGTATACCTGGAAGACATGACCGGCGCTCCCGGCAGCATTGGGCAGATACGTGAGTGCACATTGCGTTTATTGCGATGGGCCAAGAAATCCGGCGTCCCCGTTTTTATTTCAGGGCATGTAACCAAGGACGGCGCAATAGCAGGACCTAAGGCTCTTGAACATATCGTGGACGTCGTCCTTTACCTTGAGGGAGAATCCTTTAACAGCTACCGCATTTTAAGGAGTGCTAAAAACCGGTTCGGGTCAACTAATGAGGTAGGAGTTTTTGAAATGTGCGGCTCCGGCCTTGTAGAAGTCGCGAATCCTTCGCAGTTTTTCCTGGAATCGTTCGTCCAGGGAGCTATAGGCGCGGCAGTAGTCCCGACCCTGGAAGGGAGCAGGCCTCTGCTTGTAGAGATACAAGCCCTGACCAGCCTCGCCGCCTATGGACCGCCCAGGCGCATCAGCAATGGCGTGGATTTTAACCGTTTACTCGTGGTTGCCGCCGTGCTTTCACGGCGCGTTGGGCTGAAACTGGGCAACCAGGACATTATGGTGAACGTCACCGGCGGCTTAAGCGTGGGCGAACCGGCCGCCGATTTAGGCATGGCTTTAGCGATTGCCTCCAGCTACCGCGATGCGGAGGTGATGCCGTTTACAGCGGCGGTAGGCGAGGTGGGCTTAAGCGGAGAGCTGCGGGCCGTCACCCAGTTAGAGCGCCGCCTGACCGAAGCCGCCCGGCTGGGCTTTAAAAAGTGTATCATCCCTAAAGTGGGTGCTGACGCTATCAATCACCCGAAGGATATTGAAGTTATAGCGGCGGGCACGTTGAGGGAAGCGGTAAACCGGGGGCTGGTGGGGGGAAAAGAGCAAGAATAAAAATAATCTAATATTAAAAAAGGTTCAAAGGCAGTATTCAAATGGACGAAGAATTAAGCGAAGCCGAACAAACAAAAAAGGATTGGTTTATTGCTATAACAAAAAATGATCTTAAAAAATTTGAATTAAGTCTATGGGTGGCATTATTTCTTGTCTTTTTTGTAATTGTATATATGTCTTATGGTTTTTGGAAAAATTCAAGTATTGAACATTTGACGACTTTACTAATAGCCGCACAATTTATGACAGTATTTGGCGCCTTATTAACTGTTGTTGGTACCTTTTTAGGCAATTCAACAATTACCTTACTAAGTATCAAGCATAAATCTGATGATTTAAGATTATTTTTCTCATTTATGAGATCAAGAAGTATAACTGAAAAAGGCTTAATTTTTGTTGGGTTAGGATTTATCGTTACCATTTTATCGATGTTAATCAACGCTATTAGACCATTCTAGTTTCAAGATTAATAAAAGCTGGACTCCCGCTTTCGCGGGAATAACGGATAAGTGTAAATAACATGCCTAGAGAACCAAAAGTCTCAGCCTTTATCGTCGCGCTGTAGGGGCGGGTTACCAACCCGCCCGTTCTTTTTCCCCACCCTGTCATTCCAGCGCAGCCTGCCCCGTATGGCAATCGGGGGCTGGAATCCACTTTAAATTATCTCTTCATACAGGTCTTTCCAATCAGGATTCATTTCTTCTATCAACTTTATTTTCCAATCCCTGTGCCAGACCTTCAATCGTTTTTCCCGTTGAATCGCCGATTCTATGCTTTCAGTTTGTTCATAATACACCAATTTATGAACGTTGTATCTTTTAGTAAATCCCTCGACAAATCCATTTTTATGCTCATAAACACGCCGTATAAGGTCATTAGTAACTCCTATATAAAGCGTACCCTTGCGTTTGCTCGCAAGAATATAAACGTAATAGTATTTCATCACTCCACCCCTGGATTCTGGCCGAAGTTTACCCTGTACCACGATACAGGGCCAGAATGACAATCTATTTTAATTTATTTATAGCTGTTATTCCAGCACATTCGCTTTGCTCAATGTAAACTCCGGCTGGAATCCGTATCCTCCTCCCTGAATTCATCCTTTCCCCCTTTTATAAAGAGCCTGTCCTGCCTGCACACCGAAGCTTTAGCGTAGGCGCGAGCGAAGCCGAAGGAGGGAAAACAAGGGGGATTTTGAGCAACTCCCCCATTTACGACAATATTCACTAGCCATTTAGCGCTTTTTATTGTACAGTTGTAGGGCAGGTGCGGTATTGCGAAACCCGCCCAAAAATATAACTACTTACCATAAATCGAAAAACGAATGTAAAACGAATCAGCCTCATTTCAAAGCTAAGACATAATAAAAAAATATTAAAAATAACGAATCCCTCTCGCTCTCTCTTCTGGCGGGGATGTCTCCCTTTTGCAAAGGGAGAGACAGAGGGATTTTGCTCCCTTTGATATCTATGCTCTATCCTTCCCTTGCCCCCTTTCTCTTAAATCACGAATGTTCTATAATCTAATCGATTATGCCTAAACCACCAAAAGTCTCAGCCATCATCGTTGCCGCGGGTGACAGCCAGCGCATGGGCGGCATCGATAAGCTCTTCGCCCTGCTCGGTAGCCAGCCGGTCCTGGCGCACGTGCTGGATGCCTTCGAAAGCTGCAAAAAAGTCGACCGTATCGTGCTGGTCATGGGCGATAAAAACATCGATGAAGGCCGCCGCATCGTCGCGCTGGGTCACTGGAAGAAAGTCAGCGACATCATACCCGGGGGGAAAAGGCGGCAGGACTCCGTGGCGGAAGGCCTCAGGATAATCAGAGAGTGCGATTGGGTCGTCATCCACGACGGCGCCCGCCCCTTTGTCACCGTCGACCTCATCGAGCGGGGTCTGGAGGCCGCTAAAGAGACCGGGGCCGCCGTAGCCGCCATCCCGGTGACCGATACCATCAAAGAGGTCATGGACGGCGGGATAGTGCGCCAGACGCTCCTGCGTGAAAATCTGAGGGCGGTACAGACGCCGCAGGTCTTCCGCTTCGACATCATCAAAAATACCTACAAATTCGTCCCCGCTGATGTTACTGACGACGCCTCCCTTGTCGAAAAGGCCGGCTATAAAGTTAAGCTCTACACGGGCGCTTATGATAATATAAAGATAACCACCCCCATTGACCTCGCGGCAGCCGAGGCGTTGTGGAAGAAATATGAGCAGCAGTAAGATGCGTATTGGAATCGGCTTTGATTCACACCCCCTGGTGCCGGGGCGGAAACTGGTGCTGGGAGGGGTTCAAATACCCTTCGCTAAAGGACTGGAAGGCTGGAGCGATGCCGATGTCCTCACCCATGCCGTCATGGACGCCCTGCTCGGGGCGGCGGCGCTGGGGGACATCGGGGTATATTTTCCCCCCGGCGATGCCGGGTACAAAGGCATTTCCAGTTTGATACTGCTTGGAAAAGTTACAGGGATGCTGGCGGCAAAAGGGTATAGCGTCGGCAATATCGATGCCACGGTAGTGGCAGAAAAGCCAAAATTACGCGAGTACATCGACGCTATGCGGCACAACCTTAGCCAGGCGCTCGGCGTCGGCACCGACCAGGTCAGCGTCAAGGCCAGTACCGCTAACGGGCTGGGGGCTATAGGGCGGGAGGAAGGCATAGCGGTATATGCCGTGGCGATGATAGATGGCAGTAAATCCTGGAATAATAATATCTAGACTCTAAACAAGGGGAATTCCATGAAAATCACTGATACACTCTCCGGTAAAAAAGAGGAGTTCAAACCACTTGGTAAAGTGGTGACAATGTACGTCTGCGGCATTAACCCTTATGCGGATTCACATATCGGCCACGCTATGAGCTACATCATTTTCGATGTCGTCCGGCGCTACCTGGAGTTCCGCGGCTATAAAGTCAAACACGTCGAAAACGTCACGGATGTCGAAGATAACATTATCAATCATGCTAACCGGCTCGGCATTACGGTTAAAGAGCTCACGGAAAAATACACCCTAAGATATTTCGAGGATATGGACTCCCTGAACATCCTCCGGCCGCACCATACCCCTAAAGCCACGGAAACCATCCCGGAAATCATCGCCTTGACGCAGGGGCTGATTAAAAAAGAATTCGCCTACGCGGTGGGGGGAAATGTCTTCTTCCGGGTCAGGAAAGTGACCGACTACGGTAAGCTATCCCGGCGCAGTCCGGAGCAGATGATGGCCGGGACGCGTGTTGAAGCGGCTGAAGAAAAGGAAGACCCAATGGACTTTGCCCTCTGGAAAGCCGCCAAGCCGGGCGAACCGTCCTGGGACAGCCCGTGGGGCAAAGGCCGTCCGGGCTGGCACATAGAGTGCAGCGCGATGTCGATGAAATTCCTCGGCGAGCAGATAGACATCCACGGCGGCGGGCAGGACGTAGTCTTCCCTCACCACGAGAACGAAATTGCGCNNAGTCGGAAAGCTACACGGGTAAAAAACCTTTCGTGCAAAAGTGGATGCACAACGGTCTGCTCCAGTTGGGCTCGGAAAAGATGAGCAAGAGCCTCGGTAACCTGATAACGATACGCGACGCCCTGCAAAAGTACACCGCCGACGGCCTGCGCGTCTTTATTTTAAGCTCCTACTACCGCAGTCCATTGACCTACACGGAAGAAGCCATCGAGGCGGCGCAGAGCGGGGCGGACAGATTGCTGAGAGTGGTTTCAAGAGATGACATCTCCGGGGGTGTAGGTGAAGCACTCGATGCTAAACCCTATTACGATAGATTCATCGAGGCGATGGATGATGATTTCAATACACCACAGGCACTCGCCGTGCTTTTTGACCTATCCAGAGCAATAAACCAAGCGGCGGATTCCGGGCTTAGCTTTAGTAAAGCGAAAATGATACTTCTTGACCTTGCACACAAAGTTATTGGTTTAGAACTTGATACGTTTGGATTCCTGAGAGAACCTACTCAGGATATTGAGTCTATTGTTGTTCTTCTATCTGAATCTCGCCACGTTTTTAGGAGAATAAAACGTTTTGATCTTGCTGATAAAATAAGAAATAGTCTATCTAATCTAGGTATAGTCCTTGAAGATGCGAAGGGACATACAGTTTCACAGTGGAAACGCGATTTCCAGAAAGAGCCAACTAAGGAGGATATAAATTTTTTATCTGACCTTCTTCTCGAAATCGTACCTATCCTAAAAGAGCATAATCAGCAAGAGCTTATCAACAAAATAAAAACTAAACTTGACAGTAAGGCATAGTCCTAGAAGATACGGCGCAGGGCACGGTCTGGAAAAGGAAGCGTTAAAACCGAAGAGGCACTTTAAGAGTGCCTCTTTCTTTAATTCACACACCTATTCGCTGATAGCTTTCAGCCATTTTACCACAGGCTTGTATCCCTCAGAAGGCGTTATCTATTACTCCGCCTGCCTGCGGATAACACGCTATCACTGGCGCTCCTAGATAATATTTATCCGGCTACTGTCGCCGCTAAGCGCTTTAGCCCTTGCCGATGCGGAAAAGCTTGGTGCCGCAGACCGGGCATACGCCCTGGGTCGCCGGCCGCTTGTTCTTTAGAGTAACTGCCTTAGCGTTCTTCATCTCTCTCTTGGTCCTGCACTTCATACAATATGCCTGCATTTACGCACCTCCTCAGGTACTCTTGCCCAGCAGAGTAGCAAACCTGAGCATATTTGTCAATAGCCAGAGCCTTAAAACTAATAATAATTTTAAAATATTCCGCTTTAATCGCTGAAATAGATGCTTCGCCTAGAGATTAATGGCTGAAATAAATTGACCGCCTGCCGGAGGGAAGACGGAAAGTAAGATGATAGCGCCGCCCGATTGTCACTAACGATAATTACTAGCCAACCCGCAGCGATACTATCGAGAGGACGACAAAGATTACCACCAGCGCGATGGTAAGCTGAAAGAGCGTTTTTTCCACGCCGCGCTTTGTGCGGTAGACCGTATCGGCCTGGCCGAAAATACCCCCCAGACCACCACCCTTAACCTGAAGCATGGCGACTGCTATTAGCGCCACCGCGACGACTATCTGTGCGATATATAAATAGGTTACCATTTTTTATTCTCCACCTGCCTGATTTGAGGCTTCAGCCAGCTTCTGCTTCAGCATTTCATTGACAAGTTGCGGATTAGCGCGGCCTTTAGTCGCTTTCATTACCTGGCCCACCAGGAACTTGATCGCTGTCTCTTTCCCCGCCCGGTAATCGGCCATAGCCTGCGTATTAGAGTGTATCACTTCTGCGACTATTTTCTCAAGCTCACTCGTATCGCTAATCTGGCTGAGGCCGCGCTCTTTGATAATGGCGGCAGCGTTTTTGCCAGTATTGAACATCTCTTCGAGAACAGACTTGGCCATGGCGGTACTAATCGCGCCGTGAGCGCTCAATATCAACCCGGTCAGCGCCGGCGGGCTTACCTGTTTTCTAAATCCGTCGATATCGATGTTACCGGCATTAATAATACGGCTTACTTCTCCCAGGAGCCAGTTGCCTATTTCTTTCGGCGCTACCTCTTTACCGGCTCTGACGCCTTCCTCGAAGTATTCGGCCATCGCTTTGGAGCTGGTAAGCAGGCCGGCGTCATATAACGGCAAGTCATATTGTGTCATAAACCTATCGCGCCGGGCCTCGGGGAGCTCGGGTAATTTCTTCCTGACCGCCTCCACCTGTTCAAGGCTGATGACCAGCGGGGGGAGGTCCGGCTCCGGGAAGTAACGGTAGTCGTGCGCGTATTCTTTACTGCGCTGGGAGACAGTTTTGCCTTTTTCATCCAGCCAGCCCCGCGTTTCCTGGACGAGCTTTTCACCTTCGTCAGCGGCTTTTCTTTGGCGCTTGGCTTCGTATTCCATAGCCAGATAGACGGCCTTAAAGCTGTTCAGGTTCTTGACCTCGACCTTAGGGGTGAATTTTTGACTGCCTTCCGGGAGCAGGCTGATATTAGCATCACACCGAAAGCTGCCTTCTTCCATATTGCCGGTGGAAACCCCTAAATATTGTAAAATACTGCGCAGCTTGATGAGATACTGGCGGGCTTCTTCCGGTGAGCGTAAATCGGGCTCGCCGACGACTTCCATGAGCGGGCAACCGGAGCGGTTAACATCCACCAGGCTGTAATCCTCCCCTCCCGGCACGGCGCGGTGGAGCAGCTTGGAGACATCCTCCTCCAGGTGGACGCGGGTAATGCCGATCTTTTTTCGCTGTTCATCCACATCAATATTGAGATAGCCGCCCAAGCCTATGGGCATATCGTACTGGGATATCTGGTAGCCTTTCATGAGGTCGGGATAAGCATAATTTTTACGGTCGAACTTGGTAAATTCGGAGATAGTGCATTTCAGGGCGAGCGCCGTCATCATGGTGAACTCCACGGCCTGGCGGTTGATGACAGGCAGGACGCCGGGCATGCCGAGGCAGACCGGGCAGACATGGGTATTGGGCGGCGCGTTAGCATAATCCGTGCTGCAGCCGCAGTACATTTTGCTCTTGGTTAATAGCTGAGCATGGACTTCCAGCCCGATGATAGTCTGATAATTCATAGTATTTCGACTCTAAACAACAACCTATCCAGTATAGCGTAATAGAGAAAGAGGGGCAAGGGAAGGGTAAAGCCTAGATATCAAAGGGAGCAAAATCCCACTGTCTCTCCCCCGTATCAAGTACGGGGCAGGCTCTTTACGAAAGGGAGA
>PLLL01000091.1 GCA_003141235.1 Dehalococcoidia bacterium | reverse complement strand
CAACTCTTTCGGTAAATTCATTTTCGCCCCTATCAGGCAGGGGTTCCATCTCGATAAGGACGTGCCCGTACTGGCCGTGACCGCCGGACTGCTTCCTATGTTTATATTCCGCCTTGGCGGACGTGGTAATGGTCTCACGGTAGGGCACCTTGGGGATAGCAAGTTCTACATTAACGCCGAACTTACGCTGCATCTTTTCCGCGGCTACAGACAGATGGGTATCGCCCATCCCGGAGAGGATTGTCTCACCGGTGCCCAGCTCGCGGTGGACGGTTAAAGTGGGGTCTTCTTCCGTCAAACGGGACAGTGCCGTGCCCATTTTTTCGATGTCGGTCTTGGTCTTGGGGTGCACGGCCTCCCGGAAAATAGGCTTGGGAAAAATGATGGGTGTCAACTTGACGGGTTTGTCCTGGGCGCAGAGGGTATGGCCGGTAGCAGTGACATTCAGCTTGGCTACAGCGCCGATATCACCGGCTTTGATCTGGGTCACGGGTTCCTGAGTTTTGCCACGCATCATGAAAAGCTGGCCGATACGCTCATTAGCGCCCTGGGTGGCATTCCAGACTTGCGAGTTGCTATTGATAACACCGTTATATATGCGAAAATAGGTGAGCCTGCCGACATAAGGGTCGGCGGTAGTCTTAAAAACCAGGGCGGCCAGAGGCGCCGCTTCACTCGGATCAGTAGACCCGCTGCTGGTGGCCACTTGATGCTCTTTAGGCAACGGCAGGTAGGCGTTTATCGCGTCCATCAACCGGTTGACGCCGATGTTTTGCAGAGCCGAGCCGGTCAGAATAGGAACTATACGCCCTTCGAGAACCGCCTTACGGAGAGTTTTAATAAGATCATCCGGATTGAGCTGTTCCCCGCCCAGGTATTTCTCAAGGAGGGTATCATCAACCTCGGCGATGGATTCGATTAGCTTTTCGCGGTAGGTATCAGCCTGGGCTTTAACGGCGGCTGGTACTTCCGCCTCTTTAGTCTGCGCGCCGTTGCCCGTATAGGCTTTCATCGCCAGCAGGTCAACTACGCCCTGAAAACTGGAGGCTGCGCCGATGGCTACCTGCAGAGGCAAACACCGGTTGCCTAGTTTGGCGCGTATATCTTCTACGATTTTAAAATAATCGGCATTTTCTCTATCCATCTTGTTGACAAAGATGAGGCGTGGCAGTTTGGCATCCTCACAATATCCCCAGACCATCTCCGTACCCACTTCCACACCGGTGGTGGCGCAGACAACGATTACGGCCCCTTCGCTGACCCGCATACCAGCCTTGGCCTCACCGACGAAGTCGGAATAGCCGGGGGCGTCAAGAATATTAATTTTCTGTTTTTGCCATTCAAAAGGAATAATTGAAAGGTTGATACTGATTTTACGTTTTATCTCGTCAGGATCGTAGTCGGAAATTGTAGACCCTTCATCGACTCTACCCAGCCGGTTGGTAACTCCGGCGGTGAATAGCATCGCTTCGGACAAAGATGTTTTACCAGCACCTCCATGGGATAGGAAAACCGTGTTATGGATGCTATCGAGTCCGTAAGTCTGCATGTCACCACCTGTTAAACCAAATTTTCACCCCTATTATACTCGCAGTCCAATGAATACGGCAAGCGTTAAGAAAAGACAGGTTGTAAAATAACTCAGTTTAAAAAAACGTGGGCTGGTTTTATTTTCTCCACTCATCTTTAGTAACTATCTCGGCCAATTCTTTACGGGGTGGCACTTTAGCTTCCTGGTCAGGTACGCCCACCGGGAAAAATGTCACTACCCGATAGCCTTTCGGCACGCCCAGCGCTTGTTCTACTTTCTTGGCATCAAAAGCCCCGATGATTACCGTGCCCAGTCCCAGTGCGTGAGCCGCCAGCACCATGTTCTGCACAGCCAGGGCGGCATCGAACATGAACCAGTCGCCTTTATCCGTCACGTACTCTCCTGTACCGCCGCCGGGGCCGGGTTTGAGGCCGGATTTTCCTGTCTCTGCACAGACCACAATGAGTACAGGCACGGTGTTAAGAGCTTTAGTGGCGGGATTATCGATTTCTCTATCGGGAAGTTTGATTTTCATCAGGGACTCGGCTACTTTAGCTCTGATGGCAGGGTCGCGCACCACTATAAAGCGCCAGCACTGGGTATTAGACCAGGACGGCGCCCAGCGGCCGGCTTCCAGTATCGCTTCTATCTTTTTATCATCTACAGCATCTGATTTATAGCGCCGGATGCTTCTTCTGTTTTTGATAGCTTCGAATAGTTCCATATTTTGCTCCTATCTAATTTAAACTTCTTCATCCCAGGCATTTTTGCCTATCAGCGAGACGAAACGGCAACCGCCCAGCTTTTCCAGAATATTCCTGTCCTTACACTTCGTGACTTTATAAAGCTCCTGAATATAGCGTGAGCCTACCGGTATTACCATACGGCCTCCGTAAGCCAGCTGAGACAGAAGTTCATCAGGCAATTCCGGCGCTCCAGCGGTCACCAGAATGGCGTCATAGGGTTCCCCCTGTTTCCAGCCAAGGGTTTCACCGGCGATATGAATCTCGATATTGGTATATCCCAGCCTGTCCAATATCTTACGGGCGGAATCTGCCAGTGCCGGTAAACGTTCCACTGTAACCACCCGCCTTGAAAGCTCGGCGAGAATAGCCGTCTGGTAACCGCTGCCGGTGCCTACTTCCAGCACCTTTTCAATACCGGTCAACGCTAAGGCTTCGGTCATCAGAGCGATGATGTACGGCTGAGAAATGGTTTGTTCACAGCCAATGGGCAAAGGCCTGTCTTCGTAAGACAGGGAACGGTTTTCCGGCGGCACAAATAAATCCCGCGGCAAGCGGGACATGGCGGCTAATACCCGCTTATCATTGATCTCTAAGCTTAATTGTTCAATTAAGCGCTCTCTGGCCGCTTTAAAATCCATCATGATCGATAGTCGGGAACTAAGACAAGATAAACTTCAATACGATAAGGATGACGATGATTATGCCTGTCAGTATACCGATGTGCCGCAGGTCGCCGGGAATGTAGGTAAATTGGTTGGTTTTAACAGTCGCGGTTGCAGCGGCTGTCTTCCCCGCCGGTATCGTCCGGACAGGTGACGCTGCTTTAGGCACAGCAGCGGCGGCAGGTGCTGGTGCCGCTACGGTATCCTGACGCTGTAGGTTTTGAGTTTTATTAACTTGTAGATAGCGTTTCTTTTTACCTTTTTTCGATTTGCCTGGCATTATTCCTCCTGAAGATTACTCATTTGCCCTGGGATGAGATTTATCATAGGCGCGGCGGACATGCTCGGTAGTAAGATGAGTATAGACCTGGGTAGTGGATATGTTAGCATGTCCTAAAAGTTCCTGTACCGACCTTAAATCAGCCCCGCCGCTCAGCATGTGAGTGGCAAAACTGTGTCTTAACGTGTGGGGGCTGATATGTTCGTTCAAGCCAGCGGTCCGGGCATATTCCTTGAGCTTCTGCCAGAATCCCTGCCGGGTGAGCCTATCACCCCGGGCGTTAAGAAATAACGCACTTCCCTTTTTCCCGTGCGCCAGCTTGTGGCGGTCTTCATCGATGTAGTTCTGGACTGTTTTGGTTATCTGTTCGTAAAGGGGTATAATACGTTCCTTGCGTCCCTTGCCAAAACAGCGTACGAAGTGATCACCCGCGGTATTGACATCGCCCAGGTTTAAGGCTACCAGTTCACTTATCCTCATACCGCTGGCATATAATAGTTCCAGCATCGCCCGATCTCTTCTGGCTTCAGCCGTAGACAGCTTAGCCGGTTGTTCCAGCAACAGGCGTACCTGGCTTATGGATATTGGCTTGGGCAAAGCTTTACCTACACTCGGCGAGCTCATGTTTTCCGTAGGATTAGTCCTGATAGCGCCCTCGGCTACCAGAAAACCGAAGAAAGACCTGGCCGCAGCAACTTTACGTGCTATCGTAGTCGCGACATAGCCCCTCTCTTTAAGGTCAAGCATATAGCTCAGCATGTTTTGACGTCCGAAACCGGGCCAGGAAGCCGCCGCTCTCTGTTTGGCAGACTCCCTGCCGGCAAAGTCGGCCAGTCCTGTCAGATCGTTGTGATAGGCGGCTATAGTATGTACTGAATAGCCTTTCTCTACCGCCAGATAGTTTAAAAAGCTTTCAATTAGCTCTTTCATCGCATCTCCTCGAGACTCGATAATCTCGTTGTCTAAGGTAATCGATGATATTTTAACATAATACTTTAACATAATAAAGAGCCTAACAGCGACGCGCCCCCGGAGAACAAAAGCCATCTATCCCCCTTACTACCTATTACTAAAGAGCTATTGTAAATGGGACGAAAGATATATAGGATTGAAGCTACATAATATATATATTTATCGGTGAGAAATAGCCAAATAATCTCGGCCGAATGACTTTATTAGAGATAAAAAGGACATTTGACTATGCTGGAATCTATTGAAGGATCCAGAAATAATTTGCGTAAAAAATCGCCAGAGACAGAAGCGCTGCATCTCATTCCAGAAACGATGGCGCGAAAATATTTCGCCATTCCTATGGCACTGGAAGGCAATGTCCTGCGCGTGGCCATGGCAAACCCCGCCGATATCCTCGCCATTGAAGCCCTGGCGAGCGCGAGCCAGATGCGTATCGAGCCTGAGTTGGCCACGAAAGAAGAAGTCCTGGAAGCCATTGATTTTAACTACAAAGCCTATGATGAGATTGAAAAACAGATTTCCAGCATACCGTCATCCAGTTTCGGTGGTACTAACAAACAGCGGTTTACTGATACGGCTACCGATGCGCCGGTCGCCCAGGCGCTGACGCTTATCGTTGACGAAGCGGTGAAAGCCAGAGCATCTGATATTCACCTTCAGCCGGGCGAGGAAAATCTTAAAATACGCTACCGTATCGATGGCACGCTTCATGATATGTTTACCCTACCGCTGACAACGCTGACGCCGATTATTTCCAGGATTAAGATTCTGGCCAATATGAATATCGCGGATCACCTTCGGCCGCAGGACGGTCAGTTTTCGGTGAAGACCAAGGGACGTTTGATTGATATACGGGTTGGCATCATTGCTACCGTGTGCGGTGAAATGGCGGTTTTACGTCTTCTGGATAAATCGCGGGCGACATTAGCGCTATCTGACCTTGGATTTCTTCCTGAATCGTTAAATAAATTTGAAAACATGCTCAGGGTGCCTCACGGAGTTATTCTGGCCAGCGGGCCTACCGGCGCCGGAAAAACCACTACGCTTTACGCTGCTGTTAACTCTCTTGACCGCTCGGAACGCAATATCATTACGGTGGAAGACCCTGTGGAATACCGTTTTTCAAATATCAACCAGATACAGGTTAACGCACGAGCAGGTCTCACCTTTGCCAGCGGTCTCAGGTCTATATTACGTCTTGACCCTGATGTTATTCTCATCGGAGAAATAAGAGATGCCGAGACA
>PLLL01000085.1:12061-12284 GCA_003141235.1 Dehalococcoidia bacterium | reverse complement strand
GACAATGCCTGGCCAGCTATCGTAGATAAGAGCATCTTTGATCAAGCCAAGAGTCTGCTTAAGGAACGGGCCCCCATCAGCCTCCATCCCAAGCGGGTGGCAAGCCGTTATCTCTTAAGTGGTCTGGCCCGCTGCGGCCATTGCGGCAAGGCTTTAGTTGGTCAGGATGCTAAGAGCGGGCAATTCACCTATTACGTCTGCGGAACCTTGCTAAAGAAGGGGG
>PLLL01000085.1:0-12041 GCA_003141235.1 Dehalococcoidia bacterium | reverse complement strand
AGTAAACGAGGAGATGGACAGCCTGGTACCAGAGTATCGCCAGCGCTTGGACAGCATCATCGATGAAATTGCCGATGTAGACCGCCGATTGGAGAGGCTATACGATGCTCTCGAAACTGGGAAGATACAACTTGCTGACCTGGCACCGCGCATTCAGCAACTGAGGCAGCGGAGGGAGCGATTGCAGGCGGCAAGATGGGAAATGGAACAGCAGCTCTCCGACAAGCGTGTGGAACTGGCGGATTCGGAAACTGTGGCTCGATACGTAGCAGACCTGCATGATTTGCTCAATGAGAGCTCCCTTGTCGAGAGGAAATCCTTTGTCAGAAGCTTCGTCAAAGAAGTGAAAGTAACCGGAAATGAAGCGTTGCTAACGTATACTATACCAATGCTACCTAGAGGAATAATTGAAGAGAAGCTGCCAGTTCTGTCTATTGTACACGATGGTGGGCGGTAATGGACTCGAACCAATGACCCTCCCGATGTTATCGGGATGCTCTAACCAGCTTGGTGGTATATGGTGGGCGGTAATGGACTCGAACCAATGACCCCCTGCGTGTAAAGCAGGTGCTCTAACCAGCTGAGCTAACCGCCCGGATGGTGCGCTTGGGGGGATTCGAACCCACGACCTGAGCCTTCGCAGGGCTCCGCTCTATCCAGCTGAGCTACAAGCGCATTTGTATTTCCTGGTGCCGAGGGGGAGATTTGAACTCCCACGCCCTTTCGAACACTACGCCCTGAACGTAGCGCGTCTGCCATTCCGCCACCTCGGCCCGGACTCTATATTGTAACAGCTAAGACGATGCTTTTTCAAGACTCATACTATAAGTGTTTACCAAATTGACAGTCCCAAGCTCATCATGTATCATGGGAATGTTGTTACCTCTTCCTCGTCCTGCTTCCTTAATACACATCCGCCGGGGAGTTTAACACCTCATTCCTTAGAAAGAAATAATCGTATATCATGGCAGATACCAACACGTCTCTAAAAAAAGAGTCTATCTTCAATAAGGATTGGACTCAAGGACCCATCGTCCGCAACATATTGTTGCTATCATGGCCGATGGCATTGATGGAAACCCTCTTCGTCATCAGCCAGGTGGGCGACATGATATGGGTGGGGAGGTTGGGGCCATCAGCCATCGCCGCCCTGGGCGTTGCTTTTACCATCGTCATGCTCGTCATGTCTCTGGATTTAGGACTGGTCATAGGCGCAAGAGCTATGGTCGCTCGCTATATCGGGGCTGGTGATATCAAAACAGCCAATCATATTGCCGCGCAGGCTTTAATGCTCGGTGTCACCTGGGGACTGTTGATGACGGTGCTGGGTATTTTTCTGGCCAAACCGGTTATGGCAATGTTCGGCTTAGAATCCAGTGTTATTGCTGATGGCGTCGCTTATATACGTATAACTTTTGCCGGTTGGCTAACCATGGATATCATGATATTTATTCTGTATATCGTCCAATCCTCCGGTGATGCCATCAGACCGATGCTACTTGAGGCAACCACGAGGGTTATCCACGTAACGCTATGTCCCTTCCTCGTTCTTGGACTGTGGATATTTCCCCGTATGGGCGTTGGCGGGGCGGCTCTCGCGGGCGTCATCGGCCAGGCAGTTGGCGCGGTTCTTGCTATATGGCTTCTTTTCGGAGGTGGGACCCGCCTGCACGTTACCCGGAAAGATTTCCACCTGGACTTCAATATCATAGCACGCATCTTGAAGATTAGTTTTCCCGCTCTGGTCACGAACTTTCAAAGGTCGTTTAGTTCAGTCGTTATAACCTTGTTGATAGCGCCTTTCGGTACAATGGCCATGGCCGCCTACAGTCTCTTCTCACGGGTGGAGATGTTCATTATGCTGCCCGGCTTCGGATTAGGCATGGGTGCCGGCGTGCTCGTGGGGCAAAACCTGGGCGCCGGTCAGCCGGAACGCGCGGAAAAAAGCGCCTGGCAGGCTGCCGGTATCCTGCAAGCTGTAATGATGGTTTTTTCAGCAGTAATCTGGCTGTGGGCTGAAGGAATCTTAAGTATTTTCACCACTGACCAGGCTTTAATCAATCTGGGCAGCACCTTTTTAAGAATAGGCGCCGCAGGATTTATGGTGCTGGCTTTCACATCGATTCTACAGGGCTGTCTGTCCGGCGCCGGAGATACGATACCGAACTTAATCATCGGCCTCATCACCTGCTGGGTGGTACAGATACCTCTGGCGCTCTGGCTGCCCCATGTTAACGGCCTCGGTGTCCTGGGCATACGCTGGGCGCTGGTAATCGGCATCGCGGCCCAGACAATAATCTATATTGCCTATTTCAGGCTGGGGAAATGGAAGACCAAGCGAGTTTAACCCCACGGTTATGTTATTTCAAACCGTAAAAGGTAGCTACTTTATCCAGGGGTTCGCGGTCGGAGCGGAATTTATTTCTCTTGGCTTCCATATCATGATAACCAATGGCGATACCCAGTGCCAGAAGTTTATCCTCCGGAATATTCAGTACTTTTCTAATAATATCAGGATAAGTCACGGCCTGAGCCTGGGCTACCGTTCCCAGTCCGTAGCTGGTTGCCAGCAGCATAATGGTCTGCACCACCGAGCCGCAATCGTATAGCGGCCAGACGTTAACCCCTTTAGCCTGATAGACGAATGACCGCCCGATGAGCAGGTAGATGCAGGCCGGGGCGCCGTAATGTCCGAAGTTGTCCGTCCGGCGGCCTTTAAATTCCGCCTCGGACATGAAGGTCTTCTCTTTAGCCATCAGGCCCCGCATGCGTGAAATATAAGGTTCGGGGAACTCGTAAGGCCGGGCGACCTCTGACTTAGCTTCTACATCGCCTCTGTTTAAGAAACCATCCTGTATCTCTTTAAGCTTCTTACCGCCGGCGACGGCAAACTCCCAGGGCTGCGTGTTCGCCCACGAAGGCGCCCAGAGAGCCTGACTGATTATCTTTTTCAGAATATCCAGCGGCACGGGGTCCGGCTTGAAAGCCCGGATGCTTTGTCTTTCCTTGATGGCCGTCACGATATCCATAATCGCTGTCCTCCTTAATTTAACAATGCCACTTACACCGTCCGCCCCACCTCGTAGCCGTCCCAGATAGCGCCCATAATGTTTCGCGGCTCCTGGCAATCTCCTATCACGTAAAGCCGGGCAAAGCGGCCGGTCAAGTCTTCGGCTAATGCATTATCAGCCTTCAAACCTGTGGCCATTACGATGGTATCTGCTTGAAGCGCCTTTTCAAATCCCTTTTTCGTCACCGTTACGCCTTCGGAGGTAATTCCCTGGACGCAGGCGTTCGTGATTACATTTACCTTATGCAGTGCCAGTAAATCGATAAGCATGTAACGGTTCATCCGCGGTACTGAAATACCGCCGGTCATCAGTTCCGGCAGCATCTCGACGATAGTCACCTGTTTTCCTTCTTCCGCGAGCCACAGGGCGACCTCGCAGCCTACCAGTCCGCCGCCGACCACGACTACGGTTTTACCTGCCTTTTTCTTGCCGAGGAGAACGTCTACACAGGTGATAACATTGGATTTATCGATACCGGGGATGTTGGGGAGGCTGGGTTTTGACCCGGTCGCGACGATTACCACATCCGGGCTATCTTTGGATAGAACCGCCGCTGACGCTGTGGTCTGTAGTTTAATGGTCACGCCAAGTTGCTTAAGCTGGTTTTGATACCATTTCAGGAGTGTGTCCACATCTTTTTTAAAGCCGGGTACTGATGCTTCAATTAAATGACCGCCCAGTTTTGCTCCTTTTTCATAGATGACTACCTTATGGCCTCTGGTTGCCGCGGCTCTGGCCGCCTCCATACCGGCGGCGCCTCCGCCCACAACAGCTATCTTTTTAGGCTTTTCTGCTTTGTGTAATCTATACTGTGTTTCCCTGCCGCAGGCAGGATTAACGGCGCAGCTCAGGGGTCGGCCGCCTTGGAATCTCCCGAGACAGCCGTCATGGCAGCCGATACACGGGCGGATGTCCTGGATTCTGCCTTCGGAGGCCTTAACCGGCCAATCGGGGTCGGCCAGCAATCCTCTGCCCAGGGCGACCATATCGGCTTTTCCTTCGGCGATTACCTTCTCCGCCAGCTCCGGGACTTCCAGCCGGCCCACCGCGATAACCGGGATTTTGACCACTTTCTTCGTCATCTCGGCCATATCTACCATGCAGCCGTGTTCCTGGTATACCGGCGGATGCGCCCAGTACCAGCTATCGTAACAGCCGGCATCCACGTGCAGGGAATCGAAACCGGCGGCTTCGAGCAGCCTGGCCATTTCCAGCCCTTCTTCGATGTCCCGGCCGGCTTCTTTGTAGGGCTCACCGGGAAGTGCCCCGGAGTTAAGAGCCTTCATATAATGTTTGATACCGAACCGGTATTGCACCGGAAAGTCAGCCCCGGCCCGTTTTTTAATAATATCCAGCACTTCAAAAGGGAATGTCAGCCTGCCTTTAAGGTCTCCGCCGTATTTATCCGTACGTTGGTTCCATATGGCTGTGGTAAACTGGTCGAAAAGATAACCTTCGTGGCCGTGTAGTTCAATGCCATCGATACCGGCGGCGGCCATGATGGCGGCGGCCTCGCCGAAACCTTTCACAATACCCTCTACCTCGCTTATCTCCATAGCGCGGCATGTAATCCTTGGGTCGTAATAATAGGGGATGGCTGAAGCTGACATCGGTTTATCTCCGGGTGTCATTATCCAGCCGACACGTCCGAATCCGGCCGTCAGCTGCACAAATATTTTTGCTCCCAGTGAATGGACGGCTTCCGATATTTCCCCAAAAGGCGCCAGGGACATCCGGTTGATTCCATGTCTTATGGGGCCTATGTTCCCCCATTCATTATGGACCTGGAAAAGCCCGGTGATGATTAAACCGGTGCCGCCTCTGGCCCTTTCGATGTAATAATCGATGCAGCGTGGGCCGGGGTTGCCGTCAAGATTGGTCAGGCCCACGACGCCCATCGGCGCCATCGCTATTCGGTTCTTGATAGTCACTTTACCTATATTTATCGGTTCAAATAATTTCGGGTAGGAAACCATAGCTTAACGCCCCTTTCATTTTATAAAGATTATGACACATTATAAGTTAATGCGGCATGGATAAATAATCTTATCATTTTCCAAAAAAATATGATACCGAACTTTACCGGGATGGAGGACATCATGCCGGTAGGTTGAAAACCTTTGGAGTACTGGCCGGATAATCTGCTATAATATCGTTATTAAAAGGCGGTCAGGTTATGTTTACAGTTGAAGTCAGTCATGTCGTCAAGTCTTTCGCCGGCAAGGCCGCGGTTGACGATTTATCTTTCTCCGTTTCCCCCGGCGAGATATTCGGCCTGATAGGCCCTAACGGCGCGGGCAAGACGACCACCATCCGGATGATGATGGATATTATCAAGCCGGATTCGGGCACAGTGGCCGTTTTCGGCGAGAAACTGGGTGAAGCTACCAAGAACCGTCTGGGCTACCTGCCCGAGGAAAGAGGATTGTACAAAAAGCTAAAGGTCATCGATTCTATCATCTACCTGGCCTCGCTTAAGGGCATGGACAGGCATTTAGCCGCCGAAAAAGCTACTCAACTGCTTACTCAAACAGGTATGCTGCCGCATCAGGGTAAGAAGATAGAAGAACTGAGCAAAGGCATGGGGCAGATTATTCAGTTCATCGTCACTATCATCCATGACCCGCAGCTTGTTATTCTGGACGAACCCTTTTCCGGCCTCGACCCGGTGAATACCGAGTTATTGAAAGGGATGGTCATTGACCTGAAGAACCAGGGCAAGGCCGTTATCCTGAGCATGCACCAGTTAAATCAGGTCGAGGAACTCTGCGACCGCATTCTGATGGTCAACAAAGGCCGCTCCGTCCTTTACGGGAACCTGATGGAAATCAAGGCGAAGTATAGAAACAACTCGGTCTTTGTGGATTTTCAGGGGGAGCCGGGGGAAATACAGGGGGTCACCGGCAAACGCGCTCATAAAGACTATGTCGAGCTGCTTCTGGACGAAAAGACGACCCCGCAGCAGCTTTTGGAACGATTAGTAAGTCGCGGCATAACCATCAACAAGTTTGAAATAGCCAGTCCTTCCCTGAATGAAATATTTCTGAAGGTAGTGGGTGAAAGCCGTGAATAAGACGTTTTTGATATTCAGGCATGAATTTCTGAATACGATTAAGAGGACCGGGTTTATCATTATGACCCTGATCGTGCCGCTTATAGGCATCCTGGCTATAGGAGCCGTTCAACTTGTATCAGGTATTGCCAGGCCGACAGTGGAAAAAACCACCATTGGTTATGTCGATGAGTCCGGTGGATTCCAACAGTATACCAGCCAGGGAAATATAACACTGCTACGCTATGATACTCCGGATAACGCGACTGGAGCGATGGTTAAGGGTGATATTAAAGAGTATTTTGTCATTTCATCAAACTATACCGCGACTGGAGTAATTAACCGTTATACCCTGGAAAAACAGCTCGACGCTCCCATTGCCACATCGGCGGCGATTAAAGATTTCATCTCAAGTAATCTGTTAGCGGGGAAAGTACCCCAGACGACTGCAGACCTGATAAAAGCACCTTTGAATCTGGTTACCACCCGGCTTACTGCAACCGGCGCTGTGGCTACGGAGCAGGGTGGATATGGAAATCTTCTCATTCCCGCTATTTTCAGCTTTCTGCTTATTCTCTCTATCATTTTCTCCTCCACTTATCTGCTGCAAGGGCTGGGTGATGAGAAAGAAAGTCGTCTTATAGAGGTTTTGTTATCCTCCGTTTCGGCCCGGCAGCTGCTTACCGGTAAGGTTTTAGGGATTGGCGCTGCCGGACTGACGCAGGTAGTCGTCTGGGTGGTTTCAGCGCCGCTCCTGTTGCACCTGGCCTCATCTACTTTAGGCGGCTTTATCAGTACGGTACAAATACCGGCCAATTTTCTCGTTCTGGCTGTAGTATATTTCATCCTGGGCTACTCATTGTACTCCGTAATATCGTCAGGTATCGGCGCCATCAGCTCCAATTCCCGGGAAGGACAACAACTGGTCGGGATTCTTACGCTTCCTGCAATGGTGCCCCTCTGGTTCTCATCATTACTCATGTTATTCCCGACCAATCCAATCTGGGTGGTACTGACCATTTTCCCCGTCACCGCGCCGGTTGAAGTGATGCTGAGGATGGGCGTAAGCGGCGTCGAAGCCTGGGAACTGATTGCCAGTATCATGGTTATGGCGCTTACGATTATTGGGATTTTATTCCTGGTAATCAAAGTTTTCCGGGTTTATCTGCTCATGTACGGGAAAAGGCCCGGCCTGGGCGAAATTATCCGCAGCCTCCGGAGCAGCTAATCTCTGTAATCTAACTGTCTTTTTATAATCAGGAAAGCCGGGTGTCGATAGCGATATCCGGCTTTTTTATTATCTATTCATCCCGCCATACGGATTGTTCATGGTTTGTTTACGTCACACGGTAGGAGTGTTTATGCCTTATTATGGTTTCCGATTGTAATATGGCTTGAACATGAATATCCGGAAAGAACATACGGCAGATAATACAGCAATACTTTGGTCGAGAGTAAGAACATATTTTACATTAGGGGAATTCAGGAAGGGATTGAGCCTGAGAGTAGCCTATATGGCGCTTCAACTCGCTGATTGTCTGATGACCGTTTTCGCGGTGAACGCCGGTTTTGAGGAGATTAATCCGGTCATGCGGGGATTACTCGGCTCGCCGCTGCAATTGGTGACATTCAAGCTTCTCGTCCCGCTGGCTATCGCCTGGCTGGTCCCGGCCAAACTGCTGATTCCCGCCCTGGTGCTGCTGCTGGCGATTATCGGTTTGAACGTTAAAGAGTTGTTAGTATTCCTGGTGTAAAGCAGGGAAGCGTAAGCAGGAATGGCCGGTGCATTATCCGGGCAGGTATCACTCTTCTAATTGATAACGAGAGCGTTCACTGGCTTTTTGATACCAGCCGTCCTTGACGGATTCTTTAACATCAAATTGGGGAACATAAGGTTTTATATCCAATAAGGGTGTCCCATCAAGCATATCAACCTCGCCGATTTCCAGTACAGAGCCGTTTACCTTACATAATCTGACGACGGAGAGACCTATCGGATTCGGCCTGGTAAAATAACGAATCGCAAAAATACCTTTCTTATCCTTATCCAGAAAAGGTTTGGCGATAAGCTGGCAGGCGCCGGCTTGATGGAAATGATAGATAAGGATTAAATGCGAGAACCCTTCAATATCCTTTAAGCCGTCTGCATATTCAGGATATACATCGACATAGNNCTCTCCCGGGCAAAACAACCCTGTATTGGCGTTTGTTCCTTCTCCAGATAGGGTGTATGGATGATTCCAATGGGCCGGTAAACTATTTCTTCCATAATAGCTCCTCCAAGATCAATATCACTCCCTGATAACAGCCACGTGTTCCGGCGGGAGGTACACGTAACACTTATGACCTTCCGGGACGTGGGGCGCGTGCAGTTTGGGCAGGGAAACTTCTACCCAGTGCCTGGGTGTAATTTCAGTATTCACATGAAAGAAGCATTCTAGAATAGAAATACCTTCCACTATCCGGTCGGCCGTGCAGGGAAAGGCGTTATCCCCGGGGTGGTCGGTAATATGGATAAACTCCGGCCGTATACCGATGGTTACATTTTGCTCCGGGGCAAGGCCGGCCGTATTATCCATGGTTACTTTAAGAGTCCCCCCGAGTTCAGGCACCAGCACCCGTACTGATAAGTCCTTTATTTCCGTAATCGAGCCTCTCATAAGATTTCTGACTCCGGTCAACCTGGCCACGGTGCGGTTGGACGGTGATGCAATCACCCTGTTCTTAAAGTCGCACTGGACAATACGCCCGGAATCATACACGGCTATTTTCGAGGCCAGTTTATAACCCTCGGCGAGATTATGCGTAACGAACAGGATATTTCCCTTGTAGAAGTTTTGCAGTGTAAGCAGTTCCAGTTCCAGGCGTTCTTTCACCTGAGAATCCAGGGCGGAAAAGGGCTCATCGAGCAGCAAAACTTCCGGTTCCGGTGCGATGGCCCGGGCCAGAGCTACCCGCTGCTGTTGACCGGACGATAGTTGCCGGGGGTAACGGTGACCCAGATTGGAGATATGCATTTTCTCCAGTAGTTCCGAGACCTTTATTTTTATCTCTTCTTTGGGCAGATGGCTTATGCCGTAGGCGATATTGTCTTTAACGGTAAGGTGGGGGAATAAAGCGTAGTTCTGGAATACGAAGCCAACCTGGCGTGTCTGGGGCAACAGGTTGATGTGTCCGGCGGAATCCAATAGAACCTTGTCGTTTAGCTTGATAAATCCTTCGTCTGGTTTGATAAGACCGGCGATGCATTGCA
Organism: Dehalococcoidia bacterium; assembly: GCA_003141235.1. Classification (GTDB taxonomy): domain Bacteria; phylum Chloroflexota; class Dehalococcoidia; order Dehalococcoidales; family RBG-16-60-22; genus Fen-1077. Next base: position 2,665 of record PLLL01000085.1, on the reverse strand, counting down.
GCGTCATGGTCTTGCCGGAGCCTGACGGCCCCAGAATAGCAAGTATCTCCTGGTTAACCGAGAAAGCTACTTCCAGGTTAAACCCCGGCAGTGACTTTTTCAGGCTTACTTCAAGCAATTAACCGTTTCCTATGGCATAGCTGTTATAGCATCGTTTACTTGACATAAATCATTCATTTAGTGCGGCGCTGGTGGTGTGGGGCATCCTTAGTTTCCAGTAAGCGAGCCCCCCCAGCGAGGCAAAGGAAATTACCAGGACAATCATTACCAGAATTAGTGCCTGGTCCATGTGCCCGGCCTGGATATCGAAATAAATCGCTATCGGAATAGTAGCCGTTTTGCCGGGGATATTACCGGCCAGCATCAGCGTGGCGCCGAACTCGCCTAGCGAGCGGGCGAAGGCCAGAATAGTGGCGGCGATAACGGCAGGGCGCGCTATGGGTAAAGTGACTGTCCAGAAGATACGCCACTCGCTGGCGCCGAGCGTCCGCGCGGCATTTTCAAAATTCACGTCGACCTGCTCAAAACCGCCGCGCGCCGTCATGTACATCAGCGGGAAGGCCATGACCGCGGCGGAAATAACCGTCGCCGGCCATGAAAAAACGATAGTGGTATCGAAGAGCGAGAAAAAATGCCCGAGCGGACCGTGTTTGCCGAACAATAGCAACAAGCCTAAGCCTACTACCGTCGGCGGCAGCACCAGCGGCAAAATAAATACCCCGTCAATCAGGCTTTTTAACCGGCCGGAATACCTCGCCATCCACCGGGCGGCGGCAATACCCAGGAAAAAGGTAAACACCGTCGCTGCCAGCACCGTCCTCAGTGAAATCCACAGCGGCGCCAGATACGATTCTGTCAAATTGTTTTCTGATTTTCTCCCGCTATTTATTTACCGGCCATGCTGAAGCCGAATTTCTCCCAGACAGCCTTGGCCTGAGCGCTGGAAAGAAAGTTGACATAAGCTTTAGCCGCATCTATGTTTTTACTGGCTTTTAAGATTGCTACGGGGTAGACGACCCTGGCATTGATATCCGCTGGGGCGCTGGCTACCACCTTGACCTTGGTGGAAGTTAAGGCATCTGTGGCAAAGACGATTCCCGCATCGACATTGCCGCCCTCGACATAAGTTAAAACCTGGCGGACATCGGCGCCCAGAACTTCCTTAGGCTGCACAGCAGCAGTAATACCCAGCTCGTCGAATGCCTGGAGGGCGTAAGTTCCGGCGGGGACGGATTTCGGATCGCCGATAGCCACTATTTTTACTTTATCGGTGGCCAGGTCGTTGAAACTGGTAAGTCCCAGAGTGCTATCGATGGGAACAACCATGACAGTTTTGTTATTAAGAAGATTCTGGCGGGTTTCATTTATGGTTAACCCTTCCTTTTGCAGATTGTCCATTTGAGCAGTAGCTGCCGAAACGAAAACATCGGCCGGGGCGCCATTCTCAATCTGTGTTTGCAGTGTACCGGATGAGGCAAAGTTAGCCACTATCGTGACGTTTTTATTGGCCTGCTGGTATAAATCATTGATAGCTTTCAGGGCATCGGTCGTGCTGGCAGCGGCTGACACGTTTAGTTGCACAGGAATAGCTGGTGCGGTAGTAGTTGTAGGCGCTACTGTTGTGGTTGGTGTAGATGTGCTGGTACAGCCAACTATGGTGGGAAGTAGTAGCAGTAACAACAGCAGGATGGGGACAACAAAACAGGTTTTTCTATATAGCTTCATTTCTCTCCTTTTCCTTCCGGGGAAGTAACGCCGTTTCCAGCGCTACTGTCGAGACTCATCATCTACCGGCTGTTCTCCATACCCCGATGAAATCGAGGTTTAGGCAGGACAGCTCCGGAGAAACTGGCCTATATTAGCATAAAGGTTATATTGTTGTCAATATTGCGTTATATCTTTAATAGGTCGTAATTAAACTATTTTTTCTTAGCGGCGGGTTTTTTCTTGGGAGAAGCTTTTTTCGCAGCAGCGACTCTTTTGGCTATCTCTTTCGCGGCAGCGGGCGGCGGGCCGCCTTGTGAATCGGCGCGTGTATGGGTCTTCTCTTTAATAATCAGGCCAGTCTCTTTTTCCAGGACTTCCTTGAATTTGTCTTTATTGGGGCAGGAGCCGACCAGGCAGGTGCTCAGGTGGATGACCTCGGCGCCTTTTTCCTTGAGTTTCATGCCCCTCTCGATGATTTTATTATAACGGTTTTTACCGGGGCAGCCGCCGCAGGTATCGAAGCCCACCAGCTCGATGGTGTCATATTCGGCCAGGTATCCACTCTTGTCGCGTATGGCCGGGAAGCAGTTCCAGCCGGCGCAGCGCCTCTCTCCAAAATCGGCCAACTCCTGGCAGCGGATGATGCCGATTTTAGTCATGTGTTGCTCCTCTCGAAAATTAAAAATTGAATGGCTGTGACTTACTGAATTTGTTCATTATCATACTCTATAAATATATGTTCGTCAATAGGAAGCGGAAATAATCGTGCCGTAATTCGGTATTTTAAAACTAATAACTATTTATGCGTCAATAGAGAGTGGAAATAATAGTTCCGCAAGTCGTGTATAGCAATCAACTTGAATTGCCCCTGTATCTTTCAGACGGTAACCGTAAGGTAGGCGTAGTTAAACGCAACCCACTAATTAATTTGATCCATTCCGGCGGAAGCCGGAATCCA
>PLLL01000062.1 GCA_003141235.1 Dehalococcoidia bacterium | reverse complement strand
GTGCCGCCGCCCATACCGGCGGTAACGAAAACCATATCAGCCCCGGAAACGACTTCCCGCAGCTCATCACGGGTTTCCTCGGCAGCTTTATGCCCGATGTGGTGGTCGCCGCCCGCGCCAAGACCTTTGGTCAGTTTTGGTCCGAGCTGGACACACATCGGGGCTTCGCAAACCGCCAGGGCTTGCGCATCGGTGTTCATGGCGATGAACTCCACACCCTGGATGTTCTCTCTCACCATGCGGGTTACGGCGTTACTGCCGCCGCCACCAAGCCCGATTACTTTAATTTTAGCAGGACTAGCAACGAAACTTGTTCTTGCCATCTCCTCCTCCTTTTCGAAATACTTAATTTATTATTTATGATTGTTTATTATTATTATTACTACCGAACAATTTTTTAAGCTGTGTTGCGAGCTGGGTCAAGCCGCTGAACGGGCCTGATTTCCATTGTTTCTTGCCATCGTGCTTCGTGCCCCATAGCAGCAGGCCGACGGCGGTGGAATATGCCGGGTCGCGGAGCACATCAGCGATACCGTAGACATCATTAGGAGTGCCTATCCTTACGGGCATCTTGAGTATTTCACACCCCAGGGTGGCTAATCCGGCGAGGTTCGCGCTGCCGCCTGTAAGCACCATCCCGGCGGGTATCGTAGCTTCATAGTCAGCATTCGGAAGCTCCAGCATAATGAGCTTCAGGATTTCCTCGACCCTGGCTCTGATAATGTCACATAGGTCCTGATAATTGACGCCGTGGCCGTCTTTGGATATCGCTGGCGCTGTACTTCCCTGGCCTTCGTAAACCGGCATAACGCTTCCGTATTTCTTCTTCATCTCCTCGGCGATTTCAAATGGCAGCCCCAGGCCTATAGCTATATCGCGGGTAAGCTGGTAGCCGGCTACCGGCAGGATTGAGGTATGCCAGATGCTGCCCTCTTTGAACACGGCCACATCCGTCGTACCGCCGCCGATATCGGCCATCACGACGCCTACCTGTTTTTCGTCCTCGGTCAGGATTGCTTCGCTGCTGGCCAACGGTTCCAGCACCAGATCTTCGATTTCTATCCCGAGACTGCGAATTGTTTTAATGAGATTCTGAATGGAGGTTACGGCAGCTGTAATGACATGTGTTTCTACATCAAGACGGAAACCGTGCATGCCTATCGGGTTTTTTACGCCCTGCTGGCCGTCCACGGTGTATCCTCGCGGTATAACATGCAGCAGCCTTCTATCGCTGGCGGTTTTAACACTCTGCGCAGAGGCAAGGACACGTTTAAGGTCGTCCGGACGGACGACACGGTCGTTACGCGTAATCGCAACTACGCCGTGGTTATTCATCGAGGTCACATGCCGGCCCGTAACGCCGACATAGGCCGATTCCACCTTGTAGTTGCTGGCCTGTTCAGCCCTTCTGACTGATTCTCGAATCGACTCCCTGGCTTCATTGATGTTGACCACCAGGCCTTTATGCAGCCCTTTGGATGGACAAATACCGACGCCCACCACGCGGGGGGTGCCGTTATCTTTAACATCCGCTATTATCGTGCATATTTTAGTGGTACCAACATCGATGGCCGCTACAACACTTCTTTTTTTCATCTGCCCTCCTTAGTAACTGGATTTTTACTTCCCTTGATAGATACCCAGTTCACATACGTTAAAGGACCTCCTTTCAGAATCTCATGATATTTTTATGCCGCTAAATAAACTATTCTTATTTTTTCCAGTAAAGCCGGTCTCCTCCACCCGCTGGACTTGGCGAGGGTGAGGAAGGTATGGTCTTCGGTGGTGGCATAGCTGTCACCCTGGGTAATAATCCGCTCCGCCGTTCTCAGTTTGGCGCTGCGGCTGCGCGGGTTATGGTCAATTTCAGTGTCGGAAGGGATAATCACTTTCTTATTAATAATTCTCAAACTCGGGGTATGACCGCAGACGCAAACAGGTGTTCCCGGCGGGCAAACGCAGTCCCGGGACTCTTTTTGCATAAACTGTTTAACAATCCTGTCTTCCAGCGAATGATAGCTGATAACTACCAGCCTGCCTTCATAACCGAGTAGCTCGACCGCCTGTTTTAAAACGGTTTCCAGGTGTTCAAGCTCGTGGTTGACGGCGATACGCAAGGCCTGGAAAGTCTTCGTGGCCGGGTGTATCTTACCTCTCCGTCCGATGGCGCTTTCTATAAGTTGCGCCAGTTGGAGAGTGGTCGCTATCGGGCGATTATTAATAATTTCCCGGGCGATCTTGCGGCTGTGGATTTCCTCGCCGTAGGTATAAATAATATTAGCCAGTCTTTCTTCTGGCGATGTATTTACGATATCGGCGGCGGTTATTTTCTGTTCGGGATTGAACCGCATATCCAGTGGCTCATCCTTTTGAAAGCTGAAGCCCCTGTGTGATGTATCGAGCTGCATCGAGGAAAGTCCCAGATCGAGCAGGATGCCGTGTACCGGGAAGAAATCATGCTTGATACAGATAGCCTGTAAATTTGCAAAGTTATCGTTGACCAGCAGGACGGCGTCGCGGTAGGCGTCGAGCTTTTTCCGGGCTATTTCTATCGCGTTGGGGTCGGCATCGATACCGAGCAGCTGCCCCCCGGGTGAAGCGTGCTCCATGATGGAGGCGGCGTGCCCCGCGCTGCCGAGAGTACAGTCAATATAACGGCCGCCCGGTAGGACGGCCATGGCTTTAAGTGTCTCGGAGAGTAAGACCGGCGTGTGGGTAGAGGCTGATGTGCTGTTTGGCATCAGGTGTTCTCCAGGGTCTCGATAATCTGCCAGGCTTGATCCTGACTATCTTTCTTTTCTTCTTCCCAAAGCGTCTTATCCCATATCTCAAGATAGGTGTTTGCGCCGGCGATAACTACTTCGTCCACCATTCCGGCATGGTCACGTAGCGGCGCCGGTATGGGGATGCGCCCCTGATTATCTATCCTGGTGCTGAACGCCGTGGCGAAGAGAACCCGGCTGAGCTTTCTCATCTTACTGCGTGATAGGCCGCTGCCGGTAAGCTTGGCGGATAGTTTTTTCCACTCTAATGCGGTGTACATAGTGAGGCATTTTTCAGCCCCGGGCGTTAGAACGATACCGTCTTTTAAGGCGTTACGGAATTTTGGCGGGATGGGTATCCTGCCCTTTTCATCTATTTTGTAGTCGTATTCGCCGTAAAACATCTTCTTATTGGTTTACCCTGTGCTCCCACTATTTACCACGTTTCACCATTTTAGAACACAATACCCCCTCTTTGTCAAGTGTTTTACCACTATTTTTAGGGTTTTTTTGATAATTGGTATAAAAATGTGAGGTTTTACAGTACTAAAGCGCCAACGGATGTGGTGAAAAAGGGGAAATGGTTAGAGAGAAAAGGATATAAACGTCACGGTGTATGATTCGATATATGTACGTGTTTAAAAAATGAAAAAAATAGTAAATCCTAATATCTAAACTCTAAACAAATTCAAATTACCAAAGCACTAAATGTATAAATTAATTTAGTAATGTATGCCATATACAAAGATAGTTTAGGATTTAGTGCTTAGTATTTAGAGTTTTTATTTCTCCATCGCCCGTTTCTTTATATCCGGCGACATCTTTTCTATCGCGTAGCGCAGGGCCGTCCGCGGCATTATCCTCTTGTTTTTCATGACATAATCGAAAACTTCTGTTTGGTGCAGTTTACTCGCCTCTTTAAGCATCCAGCCGTAGCCTTTTTGCACCAGGTCGTCCCCGTCCGTTAAAAGCGTGTCCGCTATTTCAAAGATATCCTCCAGAAATTTGCCGCGTTTAGCCGGGATGATCAGCGTCACAGCCGCCGCGCGCTTTAGCCAGCGGTTATCCGAAAGCGCCCACTGCTTTAGGTTTTTAATAAACTGCGGGTATTTCTCCACGATAGCGCCTACCGTGTGGTTGCACAGTGTATCGCACGACGCCCAGTTACTTACATATTTATTAACCCACCGCTCAAAGGTGGCAAAGTCATCCGGTTCAAATTCTTTATTAAGTTTATATGCCCATTCACAGGCGATTAGGGATTCCTCAGAGTAGCCGGACTGCCAGAGTTCTTCGCAGAGGGTAAAAATCCTTTTCTTGCCGAGAGGCTTTATTTCCGGGTAATATTGGCGGGCAAGTTTTTCGACCGCGGCGTTCTTCACCCCGTAAAAGTTCACCGACTCTTTAAAGTAGTGCAGTTGGCCTTCTCTGGTTTTTTCATCAGCTAACTTTTTAAGTTCCTTTCGGATATCTGCAATAATATCATTTGCCATTTTTATTCTCCTGATGTTGGTTTTATTTACCCAAATTACATTTATTATATATTATAGCGTCAATAGTAACGCGGGTCGTCATGTAATTAAAAAATTACTTTCCCTGGTCTCAAATATGCTATAAATAATCTTTCGTTACCTGGGGTGGGGGCACTACCCGGAGGTTTGGTCCCGATTTATCGGGATGCGAGCCAAACCTCCTAAAAAATACTCCCCTTCCCCGATACGTCGATCTTCTTAAATTTCCTCTCCCTTGATGGGAGAGGATACAGGTGAGGGTGAAATCTTTTTTTAGAGCGCAAGAGCCTGCCCTGAGCGAAGAGAAGGGAAGGGGTTAAGGGATAGGTACCTTATTCACATATCCCCATCTTTTACTTTTTACCTGTGGTTTTGTGCCGATTCCTTTCCTCATACGGCATCCCGTATTTTAATCGGGAACCTTTGAGATTTGAGTTTTGAGCTATCTCTTAACATAACTCTAAAAACAACTCAAAGCTGCTCACGCTCGAATCGTTTCCTTTTAAAAGAAGTTATAGGCACTTCCCCCGTCAGCCTCATATGTGGTAGAATGTAGTTTGCTTTTGAGAAAAACCATGATTAATATAGGGATATTAACCGTCAGCGATAAGGGGTCGCAAGGGCTGCGGCAGGACAAGAGCGGCCCGACTATCCGGGATATGGTGGTGGGGATAGGCGCTGTTGTTGAATATGAGATTGTCCCGGATGAGCGGGAGCTTATTTCCGATAAATTAATCGCATGGGCGGATGGCGGAAAAGTGGATGTTATCCTGACCAACGGGGGCACCGGCCTGAGCGCGCGAGATGTTACGCCGGAGGCGACGCTGGCTGTGATTGATAAAAATGTCCCCGGCATTGCCGAAGTGATGCGGGCCAGGTCTCTGGCAATAACGCCGATGGCCATGTTAAGCCGGGCGGTAGCAGGATTGCGCGGGGATTGCCTAATTATCAACCTGCCGGGCAGTCCAAAGGCTGTAAAAGAATGTTTGGAAGCAGTACTCCCGGCCATCCCGCACGCTGTAGAGATAATAAAGGGAACGGTAACCGAACACGCGATTAAATAGATCGATATAGTACAATGAAAATAGATATTTTAACGCTTTTCCCGCAGATGTTCGAGGCGCCTTTCAGCTTCGGCATTTTCAAGCGGGCGATTGATAACGGGGGGGTCAGCCTGAATATTCATAATATCAGGGACTATACCCATGATAAGCACCATATTGTAGATGATTCTCCCTACGGTGGCGGCGCCGGCATGGTGCTTAAACCCGGCCCAATCTTCGAGGCGGTAGAGGCCATTAAAGCCGGTATCGGAGATGAACCGTTAGACGTCATTTTACTGACGCCGCAGGGGCGTCTTCTTAACCAGCAGGTGGCGCAGGAGCTATCACAGAAAAAGCACCTGGCCTTCATCTGCGGGCATTATGAAGGGGAGGATGAACGGGTACGTGAGCATCTGGCGACCGATGAAATCAGCATCGGCGATTATGTCCTGACCGGCGGCGAACTCCCCGCGATGGTGGTTATCGATGCTTTACTGCGGCTGATACCGGGCGTACTCGGCTCGGATGAATCTGCCCTTGATGATTCTCACGCCAGCGGGCTGCTGGAATATCCGCAATATACCCGCCCGGAAGATTTCCGGGGTATGACGGTGCCGGAAGTCCTGCTCTCAGGTGACCACGCGCGGATAGCCAGGTGGCGCCGCGAGCAGATTATCCGGCGGACTTTAGAACGCCGTCCGGAACTATTAAATAAAGCTAACCTCGGGCTGGAAGATAAAAAACTGGTTGAACGCCTCATCAGCGCTCAATCACAGGTTAATAAAGATAGGGAGTCTTAACATGAATATGGCAGATTTGGTTGAAATTAAAAAGAATCCAAAAATTCCTGACATTGCCTCTGGTGATACGGTCAAGGTCAGCGTCAGGATAATGGAAGGCGACAAGGAGCGCATCCAGGTTTTCCAGGGCGTAGTTATCAAGATAAAGCACGGCGGTATCAGCGCCAGCTTTACGGTAAGACATGTCGCCTTTGGGATAGGCGTCGAACGTACCTTCCCGTTCAATTCATCTCTCGTGGAAAAAGTGGAAATCATCCGGCAGGGTAAAGTACGGCGCTCCCGGCTCTATTACCTGCGGGGACTTTCCGGTAAAGAAGCGCGCCGCAAGATTAAGCGCGTCGAGCGGAAGATGAAACAGGTCGGCGATGAGCTCCTCCAGGCGCAGCCGGAAGAAGTTATCGAGCCGATGCCGGCAGAGACGGTAGAGGAAAAACCGGCGGCAGTAGCAGCGTCGCCCGCGGCTGTGAAAGAGCCCGAAGCAGCTACCAAAACGGCCCCGGCAGCGGAAAAAGCCGCTACTAAAGAAACTCCTGCCGCGCCGCCCGCCGCAGAGAAAAAAGAAACTACGTAGAGTATTTAATACCATACCGACGAAAGTCGGTATCCAGTACTCCCATACTGTCATCCCCGCGAAAGCGGGGAACCAGAAGTAGGGAAAAGGGGTCTGGATTCTCTGGTCAAGCCAGAGAATGACATTACTATATAATCTCGTTATTTATTCTCCTTAAATGCTGGGCAGGATTATGGCCGCTGGAATGAAATACGCCGAGGTCAGTGTCAATTCGCCGGTAGCCCAGCGCCGTACCTTTAGCTATTCTATTCCCCCCGGTTTGAATGTCCGTGTAGGACAGGCGGTGCTTGTCCCCTTCGGCGAGAAGGTTTTACAGGGAATTGTTCTGGAGCTTACTCCCCAACCGGCTGTCGAAGACACCAGAGAAATCATTGATATCATCGACCTTGAGCCGGTACTCTCATCGTCCGGCATCGCCCTGGCGCGCTGGATAAGCGGGTATTACCTTTCGCCGCTATTCGATGCCGTGGCGCTGATGCTGCCGCCGGGGTTCGAGCGGACGGCGCGCGCTTTCGTTAGTCTGGCCGGACATGACCATGATATTTCTTCCCTCGATGATGATCAGCAGCGGGCTGTCGCTCTGGTAACCGGGCAGGGCAGAATCGAATTGAAAAAACTGCAAAAAGAGCTCGGCCAGAAAAAGGCACTGACCATCGTCTCACAGATGGTCAGGCGCGGTATTCTGGCCAGGGATTATGAACTGGCGCCGGTCAGGGTGAAAGCCAAAAAAGAACTATACATAAGTCTAACAAAAAATAATGATGCAGTTGGACTGACCCTCAAGCAGCAAACCATCATAGATTTCTTAAAGGCGCAACAACGCCCCATATCATGGGCGGAAGCCCGGCTTAAAACAGGTGGCAGCAAGGCGGTTGCTGACGCTCTGGAACGTAAAGGCCTGGTACAATTTCAGCAGATTGAAGTCAGGCGTGAGCCGATATCCTATGCTGATATTCATCCGTCTAACCCGTTAACACTAACCGCCGACCAGCAGGCTGCGTTTCAGTCGATCAGAGCCAGTCTGAGTAACCAGGTTGTGACCGGAGGTTCGCCGGCTGTATTTTTACTCCACGGCGTCACCGGCAGTGGCAAAACCGAGGTCTATTTGCAGGCGCTGGCCGAGACGTTGAAGATGGGGAAAAAAGGAATCGTATTGGTGCCGGAGATTGCCCTTACCCCGCAGACCATCGAGCGCTTTGCCGCCCGCTTTCCCCACCGGGTTGCCGTGCTCCACAGCAAACTATCACTGGGGGAGCAGTTCGATGAGTGGCGCCGCATCCGGCAGGGTGAGTTCGATGTTGTCGTCGGTTCCCGCAGCGCCATTTTCGCCCCGCAGCCCAACCTCGGACTCATCGTCATCGATGAAGAGCATGAATGGACTTATAAGCAGGACAACTCGCCGCATTACCATGCCCGTGATGTGGCCGTGAAGCTGGCAGAACTGACCGGGGCGGTGGTGGTACTGGGCAGCGCCACCCCTGATATCGAGACGTACTATAAAGCAAAAAACGGCGACTTTAAACTGCTTACTCTTCCGGAAAGGGTCGTCCCCAGCGTAGGAGCGGCCTTACCGGCGGTCGAAGTCGTGGACATGAGGGAAGAACTTAAAGCGGGTAACCGCAGCATTTTCAGCCGGGCGCTGTCAGAGGCCATTAATACGGCGGTAGCCAATCGGGAACAAGTGATACTCTTTCTTAACCGGCGGGGTGGCGCCACCTTTATCCAGTGCCGGCGGTGCGGCTTTGTGCTCCGCTGCCGCCGCTGCGGGGTGCCCCTGTCCCAGCATATTGCCGAAAATACTCTGATATGCCATCAGTGCAACCTTAAAGCGCCGGTGCCCCGGGTCTGTCCCAACTGCTCCAGCCCTCAGATTAAATTTTTCGGTATGGGCACGCAAAAACTGGAGCAGGAAGTAGGCTATGCTTTCCCCCGCGCCCGCCAGCTCCGCTGGGACAGCGATGCCACCGGCGGCAAGTCCTCCAATGAAGAGATTTTAAAAAAGTTCCGCAGTGGTCAGGCGGATATCCTCATCGGCACTCAGATGGTGGCCAAAGGTCACGATATTCCCTCCGTGACGCTGGTGGGGGTGGTAGCCGCCGATATCAGCCTGAACTTTCCGGACTTCCGCGCCGGTGAAAGGACGTTCCAGCTTTTATGCCAGGTGGCCGGCAGAGCGGGGCGGGGACCGGCGGGGGGTAAAGTAATCATCCAGACTTATTTACCGGAAAACTATGCCGTTCAGGCCGCCGCCCGGTATGATTTTGACTCTTTCTATGAACAGGAACTTACCTACCGCCGGCAGCTTCATTATCCCCCCTTTACCCGGCTGGCCCGGCTGCTCTACACCCACACCAACGATGCAGTCTGCCAGCGCCAGGCGGAAAAAATGAGAGATTTACTCATCGTAGAAAAGGACAAGAGGGGTATCGCTGGCATCAGCATCATCGGCCCGGCGCCGGCTTATATACACCGCCTGCGCGGCCGCTACCGCTGGCATATCATACTCCGCGGCTCTGACCTGTCCGATTTCATGTCGCCGCTATCTTTTCCGCAGGGCTGGACGGTGGATATTGACCCCGTGGGCCTCATTCAGTAAACTAATAGTAGGTAATATAAAATATCCTAGGGAGATTTAATGGCGGTTTTAACTATCAGGACTTTACCTGACCCGGTACTGCGGCAGAAAACGAAGAAGGTCAGCACAATTGACCGTTCCGTAAAAAAGCTTGTCAAGGATATGAGCGAGACGTTGCATGCTGAAGACGGGAGGGTAGGGCTGGCCGCGCCGCAGGTCGGCGTATCCCTGCGCGTCACGGTTATCGGTCTGCCGGATGAGGAAGATATTGTCCTGATAAACCCGCAGATAGTGCGCCGGAAAGGACAACGCCTTGTCAGCGAAGGCTGCCTCAGCATTCCCGGTTACGTCGGAGAGCTCTATCGGGCCGAAAAAGTTACTGTAAAAGCCCTGGATATCAAGGGTAAAGAAGTCCGGATAAAAGGGGAAGAACTGTTGGCCCAGGCGCTGGAGCACGAGATTGACCATTTAAACGGGATACTCTATATCGACCGTATGGAGAACATGGACGCGCTGCGCAAGATACAACCGGAAGATAATGAAATCTAGCGGCGGCTCTTTTTAATGCCTGCCGCCGCCGTTAAATCACTATACTACATAATTATAGCGCTGGTTGTCAGGTGGTTTCATCGCCTTTTCCGAAGACTGGTCGGTATTGAAATAAAAGAGCTCGTCAAGTCTTAAGTCCGGGAAAGCCATCTTAGCTCCCACGATGAATTTTTCGTTGATGCCGCGTTTACCCTCGCGGACGCGATATACCTGGCTGACCGATATTCCCATCGCCTTGGCCAATTCCGATAGGTTCTCGTATTTATCATCGGCAATATCGAAGACTCTCGTCTTGATTATCATACTATTTGTATTCCTTATATGTTGCCAATTGGCCATATTATAGTAACAAGTAAGCCAATTGTCAAGTCAGTAAACCGGGGTATATTTACTATTTATGAAATCCGGGTGGATTATGATACAATGATATGAACTATTGAGCAAAGCAATATGTCTGATATTCTACCTGCCAAACCCGGTGATAGGGTCTTCCGCCCGCAGAGAAGCAAACATTTCCACTTAAAGCGAGTATTAGGTGTAAGTGGGCTATTTAGCGCCGCCTACGGTAATGTCGGCTCTTCTATTTATTATGGTCTGGGCGTGGTGGCTATGTCCGCCCTGGGGATGACGCCGCCGGTCTTAATGATTTCAGGTGTTCTTTTCCTGTTCACGGCCTTGACCTATGCCGAAGGTACTACGGCACTACCCGAAGCTGGTGGTTCCGGGGCTTTTGCCTTCCGTGCTTTTAACCATTGGGTGAGCTTTATTGCCAGCTGGGTGCTGATGCTGGACTATATTGTCACTATGTCGATTTCCGCCTTCTCGGCTGCCAACTACCTGGCATATTTTTACCCCGTCATCGGAAAATGGCCGGCAAATAGCCTGGGTGGTATTGTGGTGGTGGTGGTGCTTGCGTTTGTGAACATCCGGGGAGTGCAGGCCTCTACGCGCTTGAATATAGTTCTTGTCCTGGTCGACCTGTTTACACAGGTATCTATCGTGGTGTTGGGTGTACTGATGATTATCAATTTGCCCACTCTTATCCACAATATTCACTGGGGTGTCGCCCCGACGATGAATCAATTATTATTTGGCATCTCAATATCCATGATAGCCTATACTGGCATCGAGACAGTGTCTAACCTGGGCAGCGAAGCACGTTCACCGGAAAAAAGTATACCGCGGGCAGTACTTCTTGTCTTCGTTGCTGTTATCGTCCTTTACGCTTTTCTCTCTATGACTGCTCTAAGCGCCTACCCGGTCTACCAAAACGCAAACGGGCAATGGGTAACAGACCTGACGCAGAAGTTCTTGCAGGACCCTATCATGGGCATTGCCAATGTCATGCCGGCTGCCATCCGTCCTGCGCTGAGTTTCTGGGTGGCTTTTCTGGCGGTGACGATTCTGATAATAGCTACTAATGCCGGGATGCTGGGAGCATCACGGCTGGCTTATTCTATGGGGCGGCGTCAGCAGTTGCCCGCTGCCATTAGTCGTATCAGCCCCCGTTCACGTGTCCCGTTAAACGCTATTTTTATATTTTCCATCATCGCCAGCGGGCTGATAGCTACCGGCAGGATTACTCTCCTGGCCGACCTTTACGCTTTTGGGGCGGTTCTCGCCTATACTACGGCCCATGCTTCTATTATTGCCTTGCGTATCAAGGAGCCTAACCTGCCTCGTCCTTTCAAGATACCATTGAATATTCATATAAAAAATCGGGAAATCCCGATAACGGCTGTTATTGGTGGACTGGCCACATTTATAACGTGGTTTATCGTGGTTTATACTCACCCTATAGGACGTATTGTAGGATTTTCCTGGCTGGCGATTGGGTTACTTATATATTATCTAAGCCGCCGGAAGAAAAGTCGTACTCCGACACCTGGCTGGCAGGTAGAGCGGGACAAACAAAAAGAGTTGTAGATATTTGATATTAAGGTTATAATAACCATTATCATAACTATTAAGGGTGTAGCAACTGATGGAGTATAGCAAGATTCTGGTGCCCGTGGTGGGGACTAAGGTCGACGGAGAAGCCATGAAACTGGCTTGCCGGCTGGCTAAAAGAGAAAAGGATAAAGACAAGGACAAAGACAAGGGCAAGGGTAAAATCTGGGCGGTTTCCGTGGTAGCTATCAAGCGCGCCCTGCCCCTGGATGCGGAAATCGATTCTGAGATAAAGCGTGCCGAGGATGTGCTCGACCGTGTACAGAGTATCGCTGAGGAAGAGGAGATTGAAATAGAAACCGATGTTCTCCAGGCGCGGGAGGTCGGCTCGGCGATTGTCGATGAAGCTGTAGAAAGAGGTGTTGACCTTATTGTGATGGGTATTATCTATAAAAGGCAATTCGGACAGTTTAGTCTAGGTGATGTCGTCCCCTATGTCTTGAAAAATTCACCGTGTCCGGTAATACTCTACCAGCAGTAGGAAATATCACAAAGTCAGGTTTTTCCGTATGAAAATATTAATCATGGGCTGCGGACGTGTCGGGGCAAGGTTGGCCTCCATGCTGGATAAAGATGGCCACGAGGTCACCATTATGGATATTGATACATACAGTTTCCGCAGATTGCCGCCTTCTTTCGGCGGTACGGCCCTCTTCGGGAATGGTATCGACCAGGAAGCCCTGAAAAAAGCCGGTATTGAAGGGGTAGATATCTTCATAGCGGTAACCCAGGGCGACAACCGTAATGTCATGGCTTGCCAGATAGCCAAACATGTCTTTAACGTGCCCAGGGTTATCTGCCGCCTTTACGACCCGCTTCGCGAGGAGATGTATGCCGCCCTCGGTCTGGAGACGATTAGCCCCACGAAAATATTTGCCCAGTTACTCAAGGAAAAGATAGAGGGCTGAGGTTTATCTATGTATATTATCGTCGTTGGCGGCGGACGCCTGGGTTATAATCTGCTAAAGGCCTTGCTTAATGAAGGACACGAGGTGCTTGTGCTGGAGAAGGATGCCCGTATCTGCAAGACTATCACCGATGAACTGGGGAGCGTCTGCTTCCGTGGTGACGGCTGCGAAGCTGCTACTCTGGCAGAGGTAGGCACCGGCCGGGCGGACATGCTTGTCGCTGTCACCGGCGACGACGAGGATAACCTGGTTTCCTGCCAGGTTGCCAAGCATAAGCATAATGTGCCTCGCACTATCGCCCGGATACGTAATCCGCAGAACTCCGCCCTTTTTAAAAAGCTCGGTGTCGATGTTACGGTAAGCTCTACTGACCTTATCCTTGAAGCCATCGAACGCGAGGTTCCAACGCATACGGTAACGCAGCTTTTAACTATTGAAGATAAAGGTTTAGTCATTGTCGATGCGAAAGTTAATACCGAGTCCACTACGGTAGGGAAGGCTATTAAAGAACTTGTCCTTCCCAAAGAAAGCAAGCTGGTGCTCATTATTCCCGGTCAGGGCAACGCTCATGTGCCCACCGCCAATACCGTCCTTCTCGCCGGTGACCAGATAATTGCTATAACCACCCCGGATTCAAAGGAAGCCCTCCGCGCCGCCCTCGGCGGTGTCTAACCCCCGATTCCTTGGGATTACTTCTGAAATCCCCCTTTTACGTTTGACACAAACCTTTCCTTTGTTGTATTGTCGGTTAGCCAAATGGCAAACAGGGCGATAAATCCGATATGTCTTTAAAAAACAACAATCCAGCTTCTAAAGCCGGCCGGTTTTTCAACGGGTGGACGGTTGCGGCTGTCCTTCTTCTAGCTATTATCATTACCGGCAGCGCTTTCATCGGGTCGAAGTACAACCGGGGACGGAGTATTGAGATTTCTCTTGAGCCTGAAGACAAATCGGTTGGCCAAATCTATGTCGGTGGCGAGGTCGACAACCCAGGCCTTTATCCGCTGCAGGCTGGAGACAGCCTCGATGATATCCTGAAAGCGGCGGGCGGCCTGAGCGATAACGCTGACCCGGGACAGCTCAAACTCGCTGTTGCCGGGAAGGGTGAGGCAGGTACGCCGCAAAAAGTGGATGTCAACCGGGCCGAAGCGTGGCTCCTGGCGGCGCTGCCCGGCATCGGTGAGACCAGGGCTCAGGCTATCGTTGCTTACCGCCAGAAGAACGGCCTGTTCCGGGATATTAATGAACTATTAAAAGTCCCCGGTATAGGCAATGTTACCTTCGATGGCATCAAGAACCTGATTACCGTCAATGAATGATTTCCGGGATGTGCGCTCTTGTTACTTATCTATTTTAGCTGTATCTGGGTAGCCGGAATCTGGCTGGGATCCGTCTTGAATCTGCCCCCGGCGTTGAGCCTGCTAGGACTTATTCCCCTGGCGACGCTCTTTTTTACCCGCAACTACCGTAAACCGCTGGTCCTGACCGGCCTGGGTATCATTGTGGTGGTGATAGCGGCGGGTTACTCGTATTCCAGTTTATTCGGAGTCGATGAGGGCAATGCCCGCTTCTATAACGATAGCGATGTTACCGAGATTAGAGGCACGGTATCGGCGGCTCCTGATGTCCGCGACACCAGCGTCCGCCTGACTCTATCCGCTGCCGACGTAAAGCTGGATGACGGGTGGCGGGAGGTGGCCGGAAAGGTGCTCGTGGTGGTGCCGCGGTATCCGGCCTATAATTATGGCGATTATCTTCATATTAATGGGAAGCTGGAGACGCCGCCGCAGGTTGGTGATTTCGATTACCGAGGATATCTCGCGCACCAGGGCATTTATTCCACGATATATTATCCCGCCATAGAAGTATTGGATACAGGGCGCGGTTTTAGGCCATTGGCGTGGGTATATGGGCTACGGAGCAGGCTTTCGGAAGTCCTGGCGGAGGTACTGCCGGAGCCGCAGGCCGCGCTGGCCCAGGGCATTGTCCTGGGGATAAGGACTAATATTCCCGCCGGTCTGCAGAATGACTTTGCCGTCAGCGGCACGACCCATCTTCTGGCTATTTCCGGTCTGAATATCGGCATCATGGCCGGAGTTTTGCTCGGCATCGGCCTCTGGCTCTTCGGGAGGCGGCATTACCTTTATGTCTGGCTGGCTCTAGGCGCGGTCTGGCTCTATACCTTAATCACGGGTATGAGCCCGCCGGTGATGCGCGGCGCTTTCATGGCCAGTATATTTCTGGTGGCCGAGGCTTTAGGGAGGCAGCGCAGCGGGGCGGTGGGGCTTTTCTTCACGGCGGCGATTATGGTTGGCATCAGCCCTTATGTCCTGGGCGATGCCTCTTTCCAGCTAAGTTTTATGGCGATGGCCGGGCTGACCTTTATTTACCCTGTTTTACAGGGATTGGGTAGAAAGCTTGTCAGCTCAAAGCTGGGCGAAGAAGGGACGCTCGTCTCCATCGCTAATGTTACCGTCGATACATGGAGCGCTACGCTGGCGGCTACTATCGCTGTCTGGCCGATATTGGCGTACTATTTCGGCTTTGTCTCGCTGATAAGCCCTTTAGCCACTTTTCTGGCCATGCCGGCCTTGTCCCTCGTTATCGTCATCGGGGCTTTGACCGGGGTTATCGGCCTCTTTGCGCTGGCGGCGGCGCAGGTCTTGGGCTGGCTGGCCTGGCTTTTCCTCTCTTACATGATACTGGTGGTCAGCGGCCTGGCGTCGCCGTCGCTATCCTCGGTTACGGTCGGCCCGATTCACCCGGCGGTTGTAGAGGGCTACTATCTTTTACTGGCGGTGCTCATCTGGCTCAACGGCCGCTGGAGGAAATCAAAAAATCCTTTCTCAGGGGCGGCCGGACGCATGAAGGCCGGGCTGAGCATCTCTTTCGGAATGTCATTGAAAATGAAATGGCTTATCGTGCCCCTGTTGCTGCTGGCGGTACTCGTCTCTTACACTGCCGCCACCATGCCCGGTGATGACCTGCGCGTTAGCTTCCTGGACGTTGGCGAAGGAGACGCAGCGCTTATACAGCAGGGGAGCCGTCAGATACTGGTTGATGGCGGGCCGAGTCCACAGGCGATTACGCAGGAGCTAAGCCGTCAGATGCCTTTCTGGGACAGAACCATCGATTTATTGGTATTGACCCATCCGCATCAGGACCACCTCGCCGGTCTGCTGGAGGTTATGCGCCGCTATCAGGTCGGGCAGGTGCTTTACCTGCCTTCAGACTATCCGTCGCCGGTATATGATGAATTGAAGAATATCATCGCCGAAAAAGGGATACACAGCACCGTTGCCCGCGCCGGACTAAGGATTGATTTTGGCAATAGTGTCTCGATGAAAGTGCTGAGTCCGCCGGAGCCTCTTTTATCCGGCACGGAATCGGACATTGATAATAATAGCGTGGTGCTGCGCCTGAGCGACGGCGCTGTAAGCTTTCTCCTGACCGGCGACATCATGAGCGAGGCGGAATGGGAGCTTGTCAGGAACCGGGCGGAAGTAGCGAGTACCGTCATCAAAGTGGCCCATCATGGCTCGGACACATCCTCCACCCCGGAGTTCCTGGCGGTGGCTGACCCCCGGGCAGCGGTAATATCCTGCGGTACGGGAAACAAATTTGGGCACCCGTTTGCGTCAGTTTTAGACAGGCTGAAAGAAAAGGTTGGTGCGGGGAATGTTTACCGCACCGATAAGCAGGGTACGATAGATTTTTTCACGGATGGGACAAAGTTGTGGGTGGAAACGGCGAAATAGACATGATAACTTGCCTTGTGCTAGTCTAAGTGAATCGAAAGGATGCTATTATGACGCCAAGAGATTGGGAAAAAATATATAAGGAAAATGGTGACCTTGGATACGAGGTCTTACCCAGGATAAGGAAAGCCTCCGCATTATTCAGGACGAAGGGCTATCAAAAGATTTTAGATTTAGGCTGCGGCACTGGCCGTCATAGTCTGTTCCTGGCTAAACAGGGATTCCAGGTGTATGCTACGGACATGTCACTTACAGCCCTGAAGATAGCCGGTGAAAAAGCCGCGGCGCTTGGGTTGCGGAATATCCATTTTCAACAGCACGACATGAGGGATATTCCTTTCTCCGGCGGCTTTTTCGATGCTGTAATATGCACCTGGTCGTTGCACCACGGGACACTGGCGCAGATACAAAAGACAATTGGTGAAGTCCATCGGGTGCTTGTTTTGGGCGGTATGTTTGTCACAGATATTCCTTCGGTAACGACCCCGGGATCTAAGAATGGTACAGAGATAGAAAAGAACACCTTAATCGGGAAAAAAACGGAAGAGGATGTGCCGCATCATTATTCGACAAGAGAAGAAGTAGTGACACTTTTCTCGGAGTTCCAACAGCTTAGCGTGCGGCTGCAGACGGCTACGGAATATTATAAAGCTGATAAAGTTCATTCAGATAGTAAAAAGGGAATAAGGTACATAAGTCAACGCTATAATATCCAGGCAATAAAATAGCAAATCTTTGTTTTTCCTTTTATCCCTTTCGCACCAGCAGGCAGATGTTCCTGGAAAAAGTCTTTAGCGGGAACCTATATCTGCTTTCCGGGAACGCTTTCAGTATTTTAAATCCGGCCTTGCGCGCCGTTTTCTCAAGCTCGCCGTAAGAAAACAGGTAATAATAGCGGTAGAGTGTTTTTTCGCCGCTCCGCCAGGGCACGGTAGTGTTTTTAGGCTTGAACCAGAACCGTGGCTGCCATTTATTCCACACAGTTACGAAAGCCTCACCGCCGGGCTTGAGCACCCGGTAAAGCTCTTTAAACGCCTGTAATCTGCCTTCACTTTCCTCGATGTGATGGTAAGTGGCCACCGCTATCGCCCAATCGAAAAAGTTATCGGCATAAGGTAGCTGGCGGGCATCGGCTTCTATAAGGTTAACGGGGAAGTCGAATTTAGTGGCGTACTTTTTCGCCAACTCCAGCATTTTGCTTGAAAAATCGATGCCGTGCAGTTCGAAGGACTCTTTAAAAGGGACAAAGTCCGGCCCGTGTCCGCACCCGATGTTAAGCAGGCGTCCCTTTTTCCAGCGCCGCGCCAGGTCTTCCAACTCGCGTTGGAATATAGTACGGTGGCGGAAGTTATACCAGCCGGGGGCTATTTCGTTAAAGATATTCCTCGTGTCTTCGGGCACGTGTTCTCCTGAGTTTATTGTTGACATAAGCTCAATCTGCTAAACTTAATATATCATAATATGAGCAAGATGAAGAAATTCACCAGGACTATCTCCGGCGTAACTCCGCTGGCGGTCATGACCCGGCCTGCCAGTTGCCCGGGTAAGTGCCTCTATTGCCCCACCTATCAAGACGCCCCGCAAAGCTATACGCCGGAGTCGCCGGCGGTATTCCGCGCCAGGGCGTGCGACTATGACGCCCGGCGGCAGGTAGAACTGCGCTTGCACACCTTCGAAGATATGGGGCATCCCACGGATAAAGTCGAGCTGATTATCATGGGTGGCACTTTCCTGGCGCAGGATGTCGATTACCAATATCAGTATATTAAAGACTGCTATGACGGTTTGAACGGTGTTATATCTGCCACGCTGGAGGAAGCAAAAAAAATCAATGAGACAGCCATACGCCGCTGTACGGGGCTCTGCATTGAGACCCGCCCGGACTGGTGCGGGACAGAAGAAATTAAACGGATGCTGGAGTTCGGCGCGACAAGAGTCGAACTGGGCGTACAGACCCTGGACGATGATATTTACCGTTTGGTGAGGCGGGGACACGGGGTCAAAGAAGTTATTGAGGCTACCGCGCGGCTCCGGGAACATGGCTTTAAGGTATATTATCATTGGATGCCCGGCCTCCCCGGTTCGACGCCGGAAAAAGACCTGCAAATGTCCCGGCAGCTTTTTACCGATGACCGCTTTAAGCCGGATGGGCTGAAGCTTTACCCGACGATGGTCGTATCCGGCACGGAACTGGAGAGATGGTATCAGGAAGGGCGTTATACGCCTTATGATAATGAGACCATGGTCAATCTGATTATCGGCATTAAATCAGTGGTGCCCAAGTATGTCCGGATTGCCCGCGTGCTGCGTGATATTCCCTCGAAGTTCATCGTCGCCGGACTCAAGGACTCCCTGCGCGATGTCGTCCGGGAGAAGATGCGCCATGACTCTATCGAATGCCGGTGCATACGCTGCCGCGAATATGGCCACCGGGCGCGTCTCGGCTATAAGATAGGCGAACCCTGCCTGGTCAGGCTAGACTATGACGCGGCAAATGGTAAAGAAGTCTTTCTCTCCTTCGAAGATGAGAATGAAACTTTGTTTGGTCTGCTGCGTTTGAGGTTACAGTTACGCCCTGTCCCTGTACTGGAGCCGGCGCCTGATGGCAATCAAGCTATCATCAGAGAGCTGCATGTCTTCGGGCCGGAGGTGCCTTTAAGCGGGCAGAAAAAAGAATCTGCCCAGCACAAGGGGTTGGGCAGGGCTTTACTCCACGAGGCGGAGCGTATTGCGCGGGATGAGTTTCAGTCTGGCCGGATGATTATCCTGAGCGGCACCGGCGCTAAAGAATACTATCGTAATGAGTCGGGCTACCGTTCAGAAGGTGACTACATGGTCAAGGAACTGAAACCGTAGCGCTGATTTTACCGTATCAATACTGACCTAGCTCATGAAGCCGGTCGTCGCTGATGCCGAAGTGATGGGCTATTTCATGCCGGACGACTTTCTGTACCTCGGCGATAATCTCGGTATCGTTTTTACACATCTCCTCGATAGGCCGCTGGAAAATAGTTATTATATCCGGCACGATGAACCCGTAGCCGTGGGTACGCTCAGTCAACGGCACGCCTTCGTAAAGACCGAGGAGTGTCTCGCCCCGTTTTCGCTCCATTTTAGATAGCTGTTTAAGCGTCGGCGCATCAGCCACGACGACGTCGACGTTATCCATCCTTTCGCGGAACTCTTCGGGCAGGCTTTCAATAGCCCTGACTACCAGTTGTTCGAATTTCTCATTTTCCATGCTGCGCCTCGTCCAGTTCCTCCAGGTCGAATTTCATACCGTCCTTGGCCGCGATGACCCTGACTCCTGTCCGCCCGGATAGCTCGCTGGCTATCTGCTGGGGGTTGGCCTCCCACACGTGCAGGCCGAAATGGCTTAAAATGGCTATCCTGGGCTTGATTTCTTTAATGAGACGCTCAACGTCCGGTATCGAGAGGTGGTCAATTTTCGGGTGAGGCTCGTTCAACACTACATTTATAATTACCAGCTCGCAGGCATAGCTCCGGTACAGACTTTCGAAATAGCGCGTGTCGGTGAGATAGCCGAAGGTGTGTCCTGAAGATTGAAAAACCATACCGTAAGTCTCCACCGGGTGTACGTGACGCTCTGAGGTGGTAAAAGTGACGTTGCCTATTTTGTAAGTACTTTTGGCTTCTAAGATGGTTATTCCTTCGATAAAGCTTTTAAGGTAAGAAAAGATAACCGGCTCATCTTGCACCGCGTCCGCCGGCGCGAAGACCCGGCCGTGCCGGTTATGACCGCCGTTGGTCATAGCTTCGATCATGACATTGGCATCCGCCGCATGGTCGAGGTGGCGGTGCGAAAGGATAATAGCGCTCAGCTTTTCCGCGTCGAGCTTCCTCTTCGTGGCCTGGACGATGCTGCCCGGGCCGGGGTCGAGGAGTATCCGGGTGCCGCTCAAGTCCAGCCAGATGCCTCCCGAGGCCGCCAGTTGCCGGCTCACCATGAACCGGGCGCCGGCTGTCCCGAGGAAGGTAATCGTATCGGTAGCGGTGGGTTGGCTGTGAATATTAATATCTGGCATAACTATTTCTATGATAGGAGATAGGCCGTCATTTTACAAACGTGTTTTTGGAACTACTTGGGAATCATCTGTCATTGCGAGCCATCCCGACCGTAGTCGGGATGCGCGGCAATCTCTATTTATGCATTATTCTTGCTAAGGTTATTCCTTAAATACTACTTGTTCCCAGTAAAAGATTGTTACAGTCGTCCCGATTTTATCGGGGCTCCCTCGCAATGACAAGAGGGACAGAAGATAGGAAAAAACCCCTGCCAAACTCTTTAATATATTAATATTATCGTCTATACTTAGGTGATTAGGACTATATCATTAGATACAAGCATGCGAAGATTGAATCTGATATAATTAGAAAGGTGAAAAATATGGTCAAGAAGGTGGTAAAACCCCGCGGCGAACGTCTCGAAGCCCTGCTTAGTGGTGACCCGGATGCCATTCTTGCCATCAACGCCGAAGGAATTATCCAGTTTGCGAACAATGAGGCCTGTAAGCTCACCGAAAGAGATATGAATGAGCTTATCGGAGAAAGTATTGTCGAGGTCTACGAGACGTTGGAGCTGGCCAAGGCAACGAACCGCAAACTATTTAAAAGCGGCGGCACCATACACGAGCACGAGTCCAGGGTGAAAACCAAATCCGGCAAAGTCGTGCCGGTGCGTATCTCGGCTTCTCATTTGAGAGACAGCACGGGCAAGTACATCGGCGGCATCGGCTATTTTGCCAGGTATCGTCCCTCGCCGGTTGCGGAAGCTGATGTCAAAGACCGTCTTGAACAGGTAGAAGATGTACTGGATAGTGCCAGAACTCTCGCCCGCTCCGGTTTTCGAACCTTATCGCGGACTTTAGGTTATAAAATAAAAAAGGACTAGAACCAGGAGGACTGAATATTGGACAAGACATTTCCCAGTATCGAAGAAGCGATAGCAGATATTAAAGATGGCGCTGTTATTGCTATCCCGGGCTTTTTTGCCTGCGGCGTCCCGAGAGACTTACTTAAGGCCCTTATCAAAAAGGGTACTAAGAATTTAACGCTCGCCTGCGGCTGTGGCCCGCTTGTTGGCGCGGTCGATGAAATGAGAGCGCTGGTGAAAAACAATCAGGTTAAAAAAGTGATTGATTCTTATGGCCTGTCCCGCTCGGCCAGTAAAGGCATGCAGGAACCCTTCGAGCAGGCGGTCAGAGCCGGCAAAATTGAGTTGGAAGTTTTCCCCATGGGCACCATGGCGGAAAAATACCGCGCCGCCGGCGCAGGCATCCCGGCTTTTTATACTCCCACTGGTGTTGGTTCGGTCTTTGAAGAGAGCGATGTTACCAATATCGAGTCTAACCGGAAACCCAAGGAAACCAGGATGATCAATGGCCAGAAATATGTGCTGGAGTATGCCTTAAAGCCGGATTATGCGTTTATCCACGCTATCATCGGTGATAAGGAAGGCAACCTCCGGTATTCCAAGACGGCCAGGAACTTTAACCATGTTATGGCTATGGCGGCCAGGGTCACCATTGCCGAAGTCGAAAATCTTGTCGAGGTCGGGAAGTTGGACGGCAACGATGTACAAACGCCCGGGGTATATGTGCACCGGATGATTAAAGTATCGCGGCCTCAATTCGCCATAACGATTGACTAACAGGAAGGATGATAAAAATGTCTCAAAAGGTTAAATTTGAAGGTTTGCCCCGGGAAATGATTGCCCTGCGCGTCAGCCGTGAGATTAAAGAGGGTAGCTATGTCAACCTGGGTATCGGTATTCCAACGTTAATCAGCAACTGGACTGAAGGCGTGGATATTGTTCTCCAGGCTGAGATTGGGATGCTCAAGACAGGGTCTCTGGCAGAAGGCGATGACGTTGACCAGGATCTGATAAACGCCAGCTGTCAGGCTGTCACGGCGCTGCCGGGCTCTTCTTATTTCGATATCGTCGAATCTTTCGCGATGATACGTGGCGGTCATATCGATATAGCAGTCATGGGCGCTCTGCAGATTAATGCTCGCGGTGATTATGCCGGGTGGTCTAATCCGTCCCGGGGTTTATTCGTCGGCAACGTGGGCGGGTCCATGGATCTGTGCGCCGGAGCTAAGAAGTTGTTCATCGCGATGGAACACACGACCAAAGACGGCGAATTGAAAATAGTAAACGAACTCTCATATCCAGCTACCGCGTTGGGTAAAGTGAGCATGCTCTTTACTGACCTTGCGGTAATTGAGATTACGCCTAAAGGCATGGTGCTTAAAGAGGTAATGGCCGGTCTTACGGCGAAAGATATCCAGTCCGTCACCGGGCCGAAGCTGATTATCGCCAAGGACCTCAAGGAGATAGAATTGTAGCCGCTTTTCAAGCTATTAAAAAGGGAAGCCTGAAAAGCTTCCCTTTTTTATTATAACCGTCATTCCGTATGAGCGACTTGTCGCCATCCCGTATGAGGAACGAATCGGGACTTGATACGGAATCCAGTGGAGAGGGGTAATCGGATTCTTTCTTTACATGAAGGTATTATCTGGGTAAAATGGGGACACAAATATGATGATGAAAGAGATATTAATCGCCCCTTGCGGTATGAACTGCGCTTTATGCGCCAGCTACCTGGCGATGAAAAATGACCTGAAAAGCCAGGGAGTCATGAGAAGTTACTGCGCCGGTTGCCGTCCGCGCGGTAAAAACTGCGCCTTCATGAAAAAGAACTGCGACTTGCTTGGGAATGGGCTGGTACAATATTGCTATGAATGCAAGGAGTTTCCCTGCCGCAGGCTGGAGCATCTCGATAAACGCTACCGGACGCATTACCGGATGAGCATGATAGAAAACCTTACATACATAAAAAAGAATGGCATGGAGAAGTTTTTAAAGAAAGAAGAAAAAAAGTGGCGCTGTCCGGAATGCGGCGGGACGATATGCTGCCATAACGGCATCTGCTTTAGCTGCGGGCTGGACAAGCTGAAAAACAAGAAGAAAAGATACCGCTGGGAAGATGAATAGTTAGCGTGGCTTTGCTATAATTCTCTGTACAGGGTCATCTATTTAAGAGAGGAAAAAATGGTTAACAAAATAAAAGTCGGTGTTATCGGCGCTACCGGTATGATAGGCCAGAACTATTTGAGGCTGCTCTATAACCATCCCTGGTTTGATGTTGTATTCCTGGCGGCTTCGCCGAACTCGGCGGGGAAAAAATATGCGGATGCTGTAGCCGGGCGCTGGCATATGGAAAACGATATACCGGCGGAATTTCGCGATATTATTGTCGAGGACGCCGGCAAAGTGGATAAAGCGGTAGGCAAGTGCCGGCTGGTCTTCTCCGCGGTGGAGATGGATAAAAAGGCTATCCTGGCGCTGGAAGAAGAGTATGCCGCCAAAGGGTTCGCTGTCGTTTCCAATAACTCGGCGCACCGCCATACCGCGGACGTGCCGGTCATGGTCCCGGAAATTAATGACAGCCACCTGGATATCATCCCGCAGCAGCGCAAGCAGCGCGGTTGGAAGCAGGGACTGCTCGTCGTTAAGCCGAACTGCAGTATTCAGAGCTATATGATACCTCTCTATGCCCTGATTAAAGCGGGGTATCCTGTTGATAAGATGATTGTTACTACTTTACAGGCAGTATCCGGCGCGGGTTACCCCGGCCCGGCCTCCATCGACCTGATTGATAATATTAATCCGTACATCGGCGGCGAGGAAGAGAAATCAGAGGTCGAACCGCTCAAGATACTGGGTAAGATAGCTGGCGGTAAAGTTATCAATGACGGAAGCATTAAAATATCGGCGCATTGTAACCGCGTGCCTGTTTCCGACGGGCATACCGCCTGCTGCAGTATCAAGTTTGCGGGTAAAAAACCGGCTATGGACGAGGTTATCAGCATCTGGCGGAATTTCACCGCAGTGCCCCAGGAGCTGAAACTGCCTTCCGCCCCTGTACCCCCGATTATCTACCGCGACGAACTGGATCGCCCCCAACCCAACAAGGACCGGGACGCCGGTAACGGCATGGCTATAACGGTAGGCCGGCTGCGCCCGTGCAATGTCTTTGACTACCGCTTTGTGGGCCTGCACCACAATACCGTGCGCGGCGCCGCCGGCGGCGCTATCCTCACGGCGGAACTGCTGATGGCCAAGGGGTACATGAAATAAGCTGGCGAACGCTGTATTGTTGAAAGAAAACGGGGGGGGGGCTTCTAAAATCGGAGCCCCCTTCTGTTTAAAAGGAGACACTGGAATAATGAATACTCAGCAGCCGATTTATCTCTTTGCCGGCGGCAGAGGCAAGAGTATCCTGACCACCTTCGCCGAAATGGGAAAGGTTTTTAAAACCGCCGGAAAGGTAAAGCCGGATATCGCTATAGTGGGAGTAGCCAGTTTGAAAGACAACTGGTTGGTTTATATTCTAATGTCAGCTCTTATTAAATCGGGCTGCAAATGCCATATCAAACGGGTACTGATTGCCCGCCCCAATGCCGATATTGACAAAGCCCGCGAAATGCTCCGGAAAGCCGATGCTGTTTTCATTAGCGGAGGGGATGCGGAAGTCGGGATGCAGATTTTACACGAAAAAAATATGGTGGGATTTTTACAGAATTTGGTCGGGCAGGGCAAGCTTTTCCTCGGTGGTTCAGCCGGCACTATCATGATGTGTAGAGAATGGGTACGCTGGCAAGACTGTGATGATGATTCTACCGCTGAACTCTATCCGTGCCTGGGACTGGCCCCGATTATTTGCGATACTCATGCTGAAGGGGATGATTGGGTGGAATTAAAGGTGGCGCTTCAGCTTAAAGGCGACGGCGCAATAGGATACGGGATTACCTCGGGGGCTTATCTGAAAGCGTATCCGGACGGACGGCTGGAGGCAGAGGCCGGAGCCGTCGTGCGGTATGCCAATGTTAACGGCAAGATAGAGCGCCAGGCCGATTTGTTACCGGCTGACCATGCCGGATAGGATACAATTGGGGGACTTGGCTCCCCGACAAGGACT